>JAJZLP010000168.1 GCA_021803325.1 Actinomycetes bacterium | reverse complement strand
GGAGCTGTTCCGGCGGGTGGCCGAGGCGGTCACCGCCAATTCGGGGCGTGAGCGCACCACCGCCTTCTGCTACGCGGTGGGATGGACCCAGCACACCGTCGGCGTCCAGTACATCCGGACTGCCGCCATCTTGCAGCTGCTCCTCGGCAACATCGGCCGTCCTGGTGGCGGGATCCTCGCCCTGCGCGGCCACGCGAGCATCCAGGGGTCGACCGATATCCCGACGCTCTACAACCTGCTGCCGGGCTACATCCCGATGCCGAACGCGCAGCGGCACCACGATCTCGACTCGTTCGTGGAGGCGGAGCGGATCGATGCGGGCTATTGGGCGAACATGCGGTCGTACCTCGTCAGCCTGCTGAAGGCGTGGTGGGGACCGGCAGCGACCGCCGACAACGACTTCTGCTTCGACTACTTGCCGCGGGTGACCGGCGACCACAGCACCTACCCCACCGTCGAGGCGCAGATCGACGGCAGGTGCAAGGGTTATTTCATCTTCGGTGAGAACCCGTCGGTCGGGTCCGCCAACGCGAAGATGCAGCGCCTCGGCATGGCGAACCTCGACTGGCTGGTGGTTCGGGACTTCTCGCTGATCGAGAGCGCCACGTGGTGGAGAGACGGCCCCGAGATCGAGACCGGGGAGATGCGGACCGAGGATATCGGCACCGAGGTCTTCTTCTTCCCGGCCGCGGCCCACACGGAGAAGAACGGGAGCTTCACCAATACCCAGCGCCTGCTTCAGTGGCATGCGCAGGCCGTCGAGCCCGGTGGCGACGCTCGCAGCGACCTGTGGTTCACCTACCACCTCGGTCGGAGGATCCGCGACGCGCTGGCTGCGTCGACCGACGAGATGGACCGCCCGATCGTCGATCTGCAGTGGGACTATCCGGTCGAGGGCCCCGTGGACGAGCCCAGCGCCGAGGCGGTGCTGGCCGAGATCAACGGTAGCGACAGCGACGGGCGGCCCATCTCGGGCTACGGGCAACTCGCTGCCGACGGGTCCACGTCGAGCGGCTGCTGGATCTACGCCGGGGTGTACGCGGACGGCGTCAACCAGGCGGCCCGGCGCACGCCCGGGAGCGAGCAGGACTGGGTGGCAGCCGAGTGGGGATGGGCGTGGCCCGCCAACCGCCGCATCATCTACAACCGGGCCTCGGCCGATCCCGACGGCCGGCCTTGGAGCGAGCGCAAGGCGTTGGTGTGGTGGGATGCCGACATGGGACGGTGGACGGGCCACGACGTCTGTGACTTCCCGTCCGGCACGTCGCCGCACTACCGGCCACCGCCTGGTGCCACCGGGCCCGACGCGCTGTCGGGCATCGACCCGTTCGTCATGCAGGCGGACGGCAAAGGCTGGTTGTTCGCACCTACCGGCTTGGCCGACGGGCCTCTGCCGGCCCACTACGAGCCGCAGGACTCGCCGTTCACCAACCGTCTGTACGGCCGCCAGCGCAACCCGGTGCGTGAGCTGTTCCGAAGCCGGCACAACCGGTACCACCCCAGTCCCGGCCAGCTGGGGTCCGAGGTCTTCCCCTACGTGGTGACCACCTACCGGTTGACCGAGCACCACACTGCCGGCGGCATGTCCCGCTGGCTGCCCTACCTGGCCGAGCTGCAGCCGGAGCTTTTCGTCGAGGTGTCGCCCGAGCTGGCCGCCGAGCGCGGGCTGGGCCATCTCGGGTGGGCGACGGTGGTCACGGCCCGCAATGCCATCGAGGCGCGGGTGCTCGTGACCGAGCGCATGGCGCCACTGCGGGTACAGGGCCGGGTGGTGCACCAGATCGGGCTGCCGTACCACTGGGGACCCAACGGCTACTCCCGCGGGGACGCGGCCAACGAGCTCGCATCGCTCGTGCTGGATCCCAACGTCCACATCCAAGAGGTGAAGGCCTTGTCGGCCGACATCGTCCCCGGCCGCCGGCCCCGCGGCCCCGCGCTGCCTGTGTTCGTCGCCTCGTACCGGGAGCGGGCCGGGATCGACTTCACCACCGGAACGGAGCGCTGAATGCCTGGCGGTGGCGTCTGGTCGGCCCAACCGGCACGGCCTGGTCCGGTGCCGGTCGACCCGGTGCCTGTCGACCAGGTGCTGCAGCGTGCGACGTCGACGGACCCGGGGCCGGTGGGTCCGGGATCGGTGGGTCCGGGATCGGTGGGTCTGGGGCCGGTGGGTCCGGGATCGGTGGGTCTGGGGCCGGTGGGTCCGGGATCGGTGGGTCTGGGATCGGTGGGTCCGGGATCGGTGGGTCCGGGATCGGTGGGTCCGGGGCCGGCAGCTCGGGTGCGGCAGGATGCAGAAGCGATGGACCCGGCAGCTGCCAGCGGCTATCTCGATCCCCCGGCTCGGGTCGGGTTCTTCACCGACACCTCCATCTGCATCGGCTGCAAGGCCTGCGAGGTGGCGTGCAAGGAATGGAACGGCGTTCCCGAGGACGGGTTGTGCCTCACCGGCATGTCATACGACAACACCGGGGGATTGAGCGCCGACACGTGGCGGCACGTCGCGTTCATCGAGCAGCGAGTGCCGCATGGTGCCGACCGGCCCGACGCCAGCGCCGCCGCTTCGGCGGGTGGTGCCGCAGCAGCCGGAGGTGACCGGGGCGCCGGCGAAGCGCAGGGGGCGGTCCCGATCGAGGGGCAGCTGGTGGTCCCACGAGTGGCGCAGGGGTCGACCCCGGTCCAGGGGCAGCAGGCGGTCCCAGCAGAGGCGCAAGGAGCGGCACCGGTCGTGGCGCAGCCGGGGCTCCGCTGGCTGATGGCGTCCGACGTGTGCAAGCACTGCACCCGGGCGGCGTGCCTGGATGTGTGCCCGACCGGGGCGCTGTTCCGTACCGAATTCGGAACCGTTGTCGTGCAGCAGGACGTGTGCAACGGGTGCGGCTACTGCATTCCGGCCTGTCCGTTCGGCGTCATCGGCCAGCGGTCGGGGGACGGCCGGGCGTGGAAGTGCACCTTGTGCTACGACCGGTTGACGGTGGGAATGGAGCCCGCCTGCGCCAAGGCGTGCCCGACCCAGTCGATCCAGTTCGGCGTGCTCGACGAGCTGCGGGAACGGGCCGACCGACGCCTGGTGGACCTGCACCGGGCTGGCGTGTCCGACGCCCGCCTGTACGGGCGGAACCCCGCTGACGGTGTCGGAGGGGGTGGGGCGTTCATGTTGCTGCTCGACGAGCCCGAGGTCTACGGCCTGCCCCCTGACCCGGTCGTCACGACGGCGGACTTGGCTGCCATGTGGCGGCGAGTAGCGCTGGCGGCCACCGCGCTGGCAGCTGCTGGGGTCGCTGCCTTCGCAGGGAGGCGGCGGTGAGCCGAGGGGGGCGAGGTGGCGAGCAGCCCATGGTGCCGGTGGCGACCTTCGACTCCTACTACGGCCGCCCGGTGATCAAGAGCCCGGTGTGGCGATCCCCCGACATCCCCGGCTACCTCTTCCTGGGGGGACTGGCTGGGGCGTCGTCGGTGCTGGGGGCGGGGGCGTCGCTCACCGGCCGGCCGGCACTGGCCCGCGTGGCGAAGGTGAGCAGCGCGCTGTCGACCGCGCTCGGCGGTGTCGCGCTGGTCCACGACCTGGGCCGACCCGCCCGGTTCCTGAACATGCTGCGGGTGGTGAAGCCGACGTCCCCCATGAACGTGGGCAGCTGGATCCTGTCCACCTACGGAGCCGCCACTGCGGTTGCCGCTGGTACCGACGTGACGGGTCTCTTCCCACGCGTGGCCCGGGTGAGCACCGTGTCGGCAGCCGTCTTGGGACCGTTTCTCGCTTCGTACACCGGAGCGCTGCTTGCCGATACGGCGGTGCCGGCGTGGCACGACGGGCATCGCGAGATGCCGTTCGTGTTCGCTGCATCGGGGGCGGCTGCAGCTGGCGGGCTCGGCATGCTGGCAGCACCGCTCGCCCAGACCGGCCCGGCTCGGCGCATGGCGGTCATCGGAGGCACGTGCGAGCTGGCCGCTCTGGTCGCGATGCGCCGCCGGATGGGTCTGACAGCCGAGCCCTATCGCGACGGGCGAGCTGGGTCGTACACCCGCGCTGCCGAGGTGCTCGGCCTGGTCGGCACCGCCGGTGCCGCGATCGCCGGCCGCCGGAGCCGGGCGGTTGCCGCCGCGTGCGGGCTGGCCTTGCTGACAGGCTCTGCGGCCACCCGATGGGCCGTGTTCCACGCCGGCCTCCAGTCGGCGGCCGACCCGCGGTACACCGTGGAGCCGCAACGCCGTCGCCTGGCGGCGCACCATCACATCGTGGCCTGACCGCACATCCGTGGGGGTGCCGGCGGGTCGGCTTGTCCACCGTGGGGACCAGGTCCTCGCCCACGGTCGAAAGACGCCGACGGCGCCCACGGCGACAGGGCTGGTGCCGCCGGCTTGGCTCGTGCTGCCGGCGGCGCTCGTGCTGCCGGCGGGGCTCGTGCTGCCGGCGGCGCTCGTGCTGCCGGCGGGGCTCGTGCTGCTGGGTGGGCTCGTGCTGCTGGGTGGGCTGGTGCTGCTGGGTGGGCTGGTGCTGCTGGGTGGGCTGGTGCTGCTGGGTGGGCTGGTGTCGCCGGCTTGGCTCGTGGAGCTGGGGGCTCATGGTGCCGGGCCCGACGGCGCGGCTCGGAACGCTCCCGATGTCAGTACAACGTGTAGGAGGTCATGGACAGCGATCCCATGGTGCAGCCGTCGACGAGCACGCCGGTCGGCCGGTCCGCTGCGGAGGCCAGACCGGCCAGGTAGAGCAGCGGCAGAAGGTGGTCAGGGGTGGGTGCCGCGGCCCGGAAGTCCGGATGCCCCTGGATCCCGATCAGATCGGCGGGGGAGTCGGTCATGACGGCATGTGCAGCGTCGTCGAAGCGGTGCGCCCAATCGAACCCCGTATCGAGGGCCGACCAGTCGATGCGGCGGAGATTGTGGACGACGTTGCCGCTGCCCACGATGAGCACGCCTCGCTCGCGGAGCGGCGCCAGCCGAGCTCCCAGCTCCAGATGCTGCTCGAATGACTTGGTGGCGTCGACCGAGAGCTGCACCACGGGCACATCTGCATCGGGAAAGACGTGGGCGAGGACTGACCAGGTGCCGTGGTCGATGCCCCAGCTGTCTGCATCGAGGCTGACCACTGTCGGGGAGACGAGGTCAGCCACGTCCTGAGCGAGCTCAGGGTCTCCTGCGGCCGGGTAGTCGACAGCGAACAGCTCGTCGGGGAACCCGAAGAAATCGTGGATCGTCCGTGGTCGGGCCATGGCGGTGACCGCAGATGTACCGATGTACCAGTGCGCCGAGATGGCCAGGATCGCCCTGGGTCGGGGGATGCTGGTCCCGAAATCCCGCCATGCTTCGGTGTACCGGTTGTGCTCCAGGGCGTTCATCGGGCTGCCGTGGCCGAGGAACGCTGCCGGCATCATGGTCATCGGTCAGCTGCCCAGCGTTCGGCGGGGTTCGTCGTGTGGATCCAGCCGGCTGCTCGGCTGCAGACGGTCCTGGGAAGTGGTCGCGTCCAATGTATGTGCGTGGTCGTTCCCTTGGTTGTGGCCGCGGCCGTGGTCGTGGTTGTGGCCGCGGCCGTGGTCGTGGCTGTGGTCGTGGTCGTGGTCGTGGTTGTGGTCGTGATCGTGGTCGTGAGCCACGTCGGCGGCGCACAAGGCTCGAATGGCCTGGGAGAACGGCGGTCGGGCCACGCCGTGCTCGGTCACGATGGCGGTGACGAGAGCCGCCGGCGTGATGTCGAACGCGGGGTTCGCGACCGGCACCTCGGCAGGAGCGGTGAGCCGGTCGGCCCACCGTCGGACCTCGTCGGCGGAGCGCTCCTCGATGGGTATGGCTGCACCATCGGGACACGCCAGGTCCACGGTGGCGACCGGAGCGGCGACCACGAAGGGAATGCCGTGGTGGTGGGCGAGGACGGCCAGCTCGTAGGTCCCGATCTTGTTGGCTACGTCGCCGTTGGCGGCTACCCGGTCCGCTCCGACGACGCAGCAGTCGACCAAGCCGGCCGCCATGATCGCACCGGCTGCGGCGTCGACGATGACGGTGCCCGGGATCCCCAATTGCGCCAGCTCCCACGCCGTCAGCCGACTGCCTTGCAGCACGGGACGAGTCTCACGCACCCAGACCGACGGTGCCCGTCCGGACTCGTGGGCCATCCGGATGATCCCGATGGCGGTGCCGTACCCGGCACAGGCAAGGGCGCCGGCGTTGCAGTGGGTCATGACCCGGGCGCCGTCCGGAAGCAGAGCAGCGCCGAACGCGCCGAGGCGGCGGTTGCGATCGATGTCCTCGCCGATCATCTGCAGGGCTTCGGCGAGGGGATCGGCAGCAGCCAGGGCGCGCCGAATGCCGCCGGCAAGGTTGACGGCGGTCGGGCGCGTCGCCATCACCTGCTGCGCAGCCAGGTCTGGGTCCTCGCCCGCGACGGTCGCCAGCGCCACGCCGAAGGCGCCGGCGACGCCGAGCGCAGGCGCTCCCCGGACCACCAGGTCCGAGATCGCCGCGCAGAGCTCGGCGACGGTTCGGGCGCGGACGAACCGCAGTGTCTCCGGAAGTGCTCGCTGGTCGACGAGCACGACGGCCTCTCCATCCCATCCGATGGTGGCCGGGAGCCGCTCGTCGGTCGCCGTTGCGGTGCGTACCATGGACCCACTCGCGCTCTGAGTGGTGGAGGCTGCCTTGGGGTGGTCGGCGGCTCCGGACACGGGGCCATGGTAGGCGTGCCTGCCAGCACAACGCCCCACTTCGGGCCGTTCGGCCCCAGTTCGGGCCGTTCGGCCCTAGTGCGGCACTCGGCATTGGCGTCGAATGAGGGGGCGATGACGGCCGGCGGCGGGGCGGCGTGATCGATTGCCCTGGACCGCTGGACCCTGGGCCGATGCGGTGCGCACGGGACGATCCGAGGCAGGAGGGGCGATGGCTACGACCACAGCAGGATGGCACGACGGACCGGACCGGGGAGCGCGCAGCGTGCCTGCGCCGGTAAAGCGGAGCGCAAGGAACCAGGAGCCCGGAGCTGCCGCAGGGGTGGGCGAGCTGGTCGACGAGCTTCGGCGGGTAGCCGCTGCACTGCCGGCGTTCCAGCCAGACCCGAGCGAGGGCCTGATCTGGGCACACTACGACGCAGCGCTGTCGGGTCTCTACGGCGCCATCCTGGCGCTCGGGGAGGTGCAGCGGCTGGCGACAGCCGGGGGCGGGCACCTGCCGCCGGTCGAGCGGGCAGGCGGCGCCGGGCGCACCTCTTGGCATGCGGGCAGGGTGAGCGGGAGCCGAACGGTGCCTGAGCAAGCCGTCATCGCTGCGCCGCCGGCCATCGCCTGAGGCCATTGGTCGACACCCGTTCGCCGGGTCGGCGACGGTCGAGCGTCGTCGATCGACGTCGGCGGCGAGTGTCGCCGCGTGGTCGTGACCATCGGGTCGTGCTGGCTCCGAGCCTCCGTTGCGGGGTCTGGTGCCAAAGCCCGCTCCCGCGGCCCGGTTCCGGGGCCCGCTCCCGCAGCCCGCTCCCGCAGCCCGAGCCTGTGGCCCGAGCCGGCATGGCTGGTGAGTCCAGGTAGGGCGGACGGCCTGTCGGGTTTCACCCAACCTGGTCGGCGGCGTCGCCCGGACCGGCGGTGGTGTCCGGGATGGTGATCGTCTTCTGGCTGGCGGGGTCGCCCGGGTCGGTGGCCGCCTTCGGTCCGGCAGTCGTGTCCAGGTCGGCGGCGTCGCCCGGACCGGCGGTTGTGTCCGGGATGGTGGTTGTCTTCGGGTTGGCGGCGTCGCCCGGGTCGCCGGTGGTGTCCAGGTCGGCGGCGTCGCCCGGGTCGCCGGTGGTGTCCAGGTCGGCGGTGGCCCGCGCTGGGAGGGCGAGGAGGACGACCATGGCGGCGGCTCCTACGACGGCTGCAGCGACCTCCACGGCCAGGGTCATGCCGGAGACGAACGCCTCGCGTGCGACGGTTGCGAGTGCCCTTCCCAGGGTGCCGCCGATGGACTGAGCGACGGCCAGTGCGCCGCCGAGGGATCCCACGATCAGCTGGTGCACCTGTTCCGGCATGGCATGGCGGGCCAGGTCGGGTGCCAGCAGCGCCTGGTACCGGGTGTTGAGGAGGCTGCCCATGACGCCGACTCCGAGCGCCCCGCCGGTCTGCAGGGCGGCACCGTTCGTGGCCGATCCGACGCCGGCCTGCTCGGCCGGGACGGAGCCCATGACGGCGTCGGTCGACGGGGCGAAGGCGAGCCCCGTGCCTGTTCCCATCAGGAGGAACGCCGGCAGGGCGTTCAGGTAGGTGCTGTGCACCGTGGTTCGGGACAGCAGGACCAGGCCGGCTGCGATCAGTGCCATGCCGGTGAAGACGATCGCCTTGGTGCCGACGACGCGGACGAGCAGGCTCGACAGGGGAGCGACGACCAGGAGGACGCCGGCGATCGGCGCGATGCGCAGGCCGGTCTGCAGGGCGCTGTAGCCGAGCGAGAACTGCAGGTACTGGGTCAGCAGGAAGAGGCCGCCCATCAGCGCGAAGAAGACGAGGGCCATAGCTGCGACGGCTGCCGAGAACCGCCGTGAGCGGAAGAACGAGAGCGGCAGCATCGGGTGTGTCGACCGTCGTTCCCAGACCACGAAGGCGGTCATGACGACGACGGAGCCGGCGATGGCACCGAGCACGACCGGTGACGTCCAGCCCCGCGTCGGGGCGTCGATGACGCCCCAGAGCAGCAGTGCCATCCCCCCCACCGACAGGACGCTGCCGATCGGGTCGGGTCGCTTGCTGTTGCGGTTTCGCGAGTTGGGTACAACAGCGGCGGCAATCGGGAGCGCGAGCACGACGATCGGCACGTTCACCAAGAACACTGATCCCCACCAGAAGTGGGCAAGGAGCCAGCCTCCGGCGACCGGGCCGACGGCGACGCCCAGACCGGTGGTGCCCGACCAGATCCCGATGGCCCGTGCCCGCTCGCTGGGCTCGGTGAAGACGTTGGTGAGGATCGACAAGGTGGACGGCATGACGGCGGCGGCGCCGATGCCCATGAACGCCCGCGCCGCGATGAGCCGTGACGGATCGGCAGAGAACGCGGAGGCCGCCGATCCGGCAGCGAACACGGTCAATCCGGCCATGAGGACCCACTTCCGACCCATGCGGTCGCCGAAGCTCCCAGCCACGAGGAGCAGGCCGGCAAAGACGATGGCGTACGCATCGACGATCCATTGCAGCTGGCTCGACGATGCGTGGATGTCACGGACGATGTCCGGGAGCGCGACGTTCAGGATCGTGTTGTCCAGACTGACGATGAGCAGGCTGACGCACAGGACGGCCAGCACGACCCAGCGGCGGCTGCCGGCTGCCGTGCGGTCGCGCCCGGCGGCTTCGCTCCTGGGTGCGGGTCGATGGTCGGCGGCCCCGCGCGCCGCTGCGGATCGACGCCCGGCCCGGCGGTGGCGAGACACGGGCCCGCCCGTGGGCACAGACGTGCGCCCGTCGTGTGCAGGGCCGTTCGGAAGACCTGGTTGCATTCCCCTGGTGCCAGCTTTCGCAGTAGCGGCCAGGTGCAAGCATCCGTCGAACCGGCCCGCCGGGACCAGGGCACATCGACCCTTGACCGAGCATCCGGGCGAGCAGGCCGTACGGGGCCATCTCGACCCGCCGATTGACGGATGCAACACCAAGGGACAATCTGTAGCGTATGCCGCAGCGCCGATCGGTCAGGGGACCGCACATGACGCGGGCGACCGCGGATGGGGCCCCGCTGGCAGGCGTCCCTGCCGGTCCGGCCGAGTGGACCCGCGGTACCGAGCGCAGCACCTCCGGTGACCGGGGCGCCGGCCTGGACGAGCGACGGTCCCGATCGGCTCGCTTGCCGGCTGCGTCGCCCGCTGGAGTGTCGGCAGCGCCCGCAGGAGTGTCGGCAGCGCCCGCAGGCGATCCGCCGGCCTGGTGGGACGGCGACGAGGTTGCTGCCCTGGTGGCGCGCCTGCCGGCGCGACCGCCGGTCTCGATGGATCGCCTGCTCGACGCCACGGCGGCGTGCCTGCTTCGCCACGGCATGACCAGGACCACGATGACTGACGTCGCGCGGCAGATGCAGGTTGCCCGCTCCACGTTGTACCGCCAGGTTCGCTCCGTCCGCGAGGCAGCGTGGTGGCTGGCGGTGCGTGAGGCCTACCGGGGGCTCGACGCCATGGCATCTGCTCTCGATGCCGAGCAGAGCGCCGAAGCCCTGGTCGACGCCATGGCGGCATTCGTCCGGTTCGCAGCCGCCCATCCGGTGGTGTCTCGCATGCTGAGGGACGAGCCGGATCTGGTGGGCAGGGTGGTCGGTGTGACGCTCCCGGCAGTCGTCAGCCACGCGACGAGGATCCTTGCCCCGTTGTTCGCCCGGGCCATGGAGGCGGGGGCTGTTCGCCAAGGGGATCCCGTGCTCGTGGCGGAATGGGTCTGTCGGACGAGCCTGACCCTCATCGCCGTGCCATCAGAGCACGATCCAGCCGAGCTGTTGCGCGAGATGCTGGCGCCGGTGGTGGTCCCGTGACGGCTCTGTCTGGTGTGCCGGCGGCCGGGAGCGCACTGCCCACCGGCAGCACGCCGGCGACCGGCGACCGGCGACCTCGGTCCGAGGTGCCCATGTCTGTGCCTGTGCCGGCAGCTGCAGGCATGGCGATCGTTCCTGACCCAGACGGACCGACCACGCCGGCAGCGGACGCCGCCGGTCCCGGATCGGTCCGCGTCCGTGACGGCGCACGGGTCGTGGTGGTGGTGTGGGTCGTGCTCAGCAGGCTGGCAATGGCAGTGATCCCCGAGATGGTCGCCGTCGCCCGTCGGCACAGGTGGGAATGGCTGCGCCGTGTGGTCGGACGAGCACTTGGTGGGCGGCGAGTGCCCGGTAGGCATGATTGGCGGCCAGCCCGCCACCTGCCGACCAGGTGGCCCGCGTCGGTGTCGATGGGGCACGCGGGCGCATCGGGGCCGGGCGTCAGCACGGGTTTCGAGCAGGGCTTGTGGTGGTCCGCTCTTGCTTCTGTGGCCGCCGACGGGCTGATCGACGCTTTCATCGCGTTGGGCCCGACCTTCGTCAAGCTGGGCCAGCTCATGGCGTCTGCACCCGGTGTGTTCCCGGCGCCGCTGGCGACCGCCGCCGAGCGATGCCTCGATGCCGTGCCGCCGTTCCCCGCCGAGCAGGCGCGCCGGACGATCGAGGAGGACCTGGGTCGGCCCGCTCGCGCGCTCTTTCGGTCCTTCGAGGACGTTCCCCTGGCGTCGGCGTCGATCGGACAGGTGCATGCGTGTGTCCTTGCCGACGGGCGTCAGGCCGTGGTGAAGGTGCAGCGACCCGGGATCGTCGATCGGATGCTGTCCGATCTCCGGATCGCAGGGTGGCTGGCGCGCCAGGCCGAGCGGTTCCAGGCCGCTCGTCGCCTCAACCCGACGGGCCTGGTGGCAGACATGCACCAGGTGACGGTGGGGGAGCTCGACTTCGTGCTCGAGGCTCGGCACCAGCGCGCGTTCCGGGCCAACATCGAAGCATTTGGCGATAACGCATGGGTCACCGCGCCGGAGGTGTACCCGGAGCTGTGTGGTCCCCGGGTCATCTGCATGGAGCGGTTATGGGGTGTCCCCGTCGACGAGTTCGCCGTCCTTCGGGAGCGGGGGCTGGACGGCGAGATGCTGATGCGCCGGGGCCTGAAGGTCGGTCTCGAGGCGGTCTGCATCCACGGGCCCTTTCAAGCAGACACCCACGCCGGCAATATCTGGGTGCTCGACGACGGCCGTACCGCCTTCCTCGACTTCGGCATCACCGGCGAGCTCCCTGGGCCCTGGCGGGCGATGGTCCGAGACCTGTTCCGCACCTTCATGATCGACGGGAACTGGGCTCGGATGGTCCGCAACTACAAGGACCTCGGCGTGCTCGGCGAGGACATCGGGAGCGACGAGGAGATCGGGATGCTGCTGAAGGCGGCGACCGAGCCCGTCCTGGACGCCGAGGCTGTGGCCATCGACCTGGCCGAGCTCTTCGGCACCCAGCTCGCCCTTGCCCGGCAGATGGGGGCGAGCGTCCCGCGGGAGCTCATGCTGGTGGCGAAGCAGCTGTTCTATTTCGAGCGGTACATGAAGGAGCTCGCCCCGGGCTATGCCCTTGCGCGAGACCTGTTCCTCATCAAGAACATCTGGCCGGCAGAGGCGGCGGCGCGGGCGGCTGAGCTCGGAGTCGTCTTCCCCGAGTAGAGCGGCCGCTGGGTGCGGCGGGCCTCGGGCGGAACGGCCGTGGGTGCGGTGGGCTTGGGGTGGGGCTCCACCGGCTCCGGCCGGTCCCGGCGTTCCCGGCCGGTTCGGTCAGCACAACGAGCACACAACGCACAGGAAGGATCCCTCCCAGCACTGGAGCGTCGATGCCGAATTGCCGAGACCTGCTTCATGGTCGAGGAGCCTGATCGTGATCTGGACGAGGACGACGCGTTGGCGGAGATGCAACATGCCCTCGACGGGGTGATCCCCGCCGGTGGCTGCTACGGCATCCTGGTGCTCCACCGAGATGGGAATCCCGCCGCATGCTCGCACGAGCTCGACGGTCGCCCATGCGCCGGGAACGACCGGCCACACGCTGGGATCATCTCGTGCCAAGACCTGCTCGGCTCTGGAGGCTGCGAGCACTGCCTTGTCGACGACTGGGACGAACGGACCTGGGCGCACGCAGGGCATGTCGGTGTCCTGTCCGCAGGTCCGCGACGGTGCCGGCAGCACCGATCTCCGGTGACCTGGGTTCCCGATGGGGACTGGGGCAAGACGCCGCACAACCATCGCCTGTAGGCACTGGCTGTCCCCTGTCGGCTGTGGCTGGGGAGCCTCCGTCGTTTGGAGGTCCTGAGCCGCTCTTGGCCATAGGCACTGCACCGGGGGTTGGCCGCGCTGGACCGGGGTTGGCCGCGCTGGACCGGGGTTGGCCGCGCTGCACCGGGGTTGGCCGCGCTGCACCGGGGGTTGGCCACGTGGGTCCGGGGGTTGGCCGCGCCGCACCGGGGGTTGGCCGCGTGGGTCCGGGGGTTGGCCACGTGGGACCGGAGGTTGGCCACGTGGGCGGGCTCTGCATGCGACTCATCGCCAAGCACCGTCAACGCCCAGTCGACCTCGTGTGGCGTGCTCTGT
>JAJZLP010000034.1 GCA_021803325.1 Actinomycetes bacterium | reverse complement strand
ATGGGACCTTCCGGACGCGACAGGCTGTCGAGTGGCAGCGGGCCGGTCCGTGGCCTGCGGGTTCATGCCGTCCTGGCTGGCTAGCAGGGATATCGGCCGGAGCGGGGAACGACTTGAGATCGAGCAGCCGGGAGTGCGCCGATGTGATCCTGCGTCCGCGCTACACCGCGGGAGCGGCGCTGCCGATGTCCGGGTCATGGGCGCTTCTTCCGTCTCGACCCACGAAGCCGTGTTCGGCGAGCATCTTCAGCCATCTCCCAGGAATGCAGTTCCCTTCGTCGACCTGCAGCCGCAGAACGACCAGGTTCGAGCCGAGGTGCGCCGTCGATGGGACCACGCCATCGACGGCGGCACGTTTGTCCTTGGAACTGAGGTGGAACGCTTCGAGGAAGAGGTCGCCGAAGCATGGGGGGTGGAGCACTGCGTCGGCCTGGGCAACGGCACCGATGCCGTCGAAGTTGCGCTACGAGCCGCCGGGGTGGGACCGGGCGACGAGGTGGTGGTGCCGGCGTTCACCTTTGCTGGCTCGGCGGTGGGCATCGTGCGGTGTGGTGCTCGCCCGGTCTTCGTGGACGTAGAGGAGGACACGCTGCTCATCGACCCCGCTCAGGTGGAGGCAGCGATCGGGCCGGCTACCGCTGCTGTGGTCGCCGTTCACCTCTACGGGCAGATGGCGGACATGCAGGCGCTCGGACGGATCTGCGCTACGCGCGGCGTAGCTCTTGTCGAAGACGGAGCCCAGTCGCACGGCGCACGTGGGCACGGAGAACCCACGGCGTCCCGGTCGCTGGTCACCGCCACGAGCTTCTATCCGACGAAGAACCTGGGTGCATGGGGCGATGGCGGCGCAGTGCTCACGAACGACGCGAGCGTCGCCTCTGCGGCACGCGCCATTCGCAACTACGGGAGCGCAGGGAAGTACGACCACACTCGCTTTGGCTTCAACTCGCGGCTCGACGTCCTCCAGGCAGCCGTCCTTCGGGCCAAGCTCCCCTACCTCCGTGATTGGAACGCTCAGCGCGTGCAGGCCGCTCATCGCTATGACCGGCTGTTGAGCGAGTGCCCCACACTCCACCTCCCCGTTGCACGAGCGTACAACGAGCATGTGTGGCATCTGTACACGGTGCAGGTTCCCGAGCGCGAGGGTTGCCGCAGAGCGTTGGGGAGCCAAGGGATCGGAAGCGGCGTCCACTACCCGACGCCGCTGCATCGTCTGCCCATGTTCCAGGGTCGGGACCAGGATGAGCGGCCCGATCTCCTGCCGGTCGCCGAAGCGGCAGCTGAGCGAGTGCTGTCGCTGCCCATCTACCCGGGCATCACAACTGCTCAGCAGGAACGTGTTGCCGAAGTTCTCGTGAGCTGGGCTACGACATGGCAGCCCCGGACGGGTCGCTGATCCCGAGGTGACCGGCCTCTGAACGGTGGCACAGGTCAACCGGGCCATCATCGCCAGAAAGGAGGTTCCGAGGAGGCCACACGCAGGCGCAACAGATGCCGGGTGGCCACGACGTGTCCTGACCGCTCAGCGAGGTTCGGGTGCAGGCAGGCGCATGTTGGCATAGATCTCTGCTGCCAGATCGGGTAGCTCTTGTCCGAGCTCGTACAGGCCGTCGAGCAGTTCCGGGGTCAGGAAGGGCACCCGCTCCATGTGGTGGTGGTCGAAAAGCTTGGCGAACGCGCCACCGGAATGGACGATCTCGAACCCTGCGTTCGTGAGGACGTCGGCGAAGCTGGCCCGGTCGTACACGTGATGCTGCATGAAGCGGTGATTTCGTTCGGAGAGCTGGTGAATGTCGTCGATCATCCCCATCGCTCTGGCCAACCTGCGATGGAGCGAACCGGCGTTCGGCACCGAAACATGGACCAGGGTCGTCGGTCCGGCGATCCGGCGAAGCGCGCTGAGAAGAACATCGGGATCTTCGAGCTCGTGGAGGAGGGACGAGCAGACGACGAGATCTGCTCCCTGGCCGCAGCGGGAGACCACTTCGCCGGCGACATCCTCAACAAAGCCCCGGATGACGGTCACGCGCCTGTCCCTGCCGGCAGACGCTTCCGCCCTGTCGGCAAACGACGCGTCGGGTTCGACGATCACCCATTTTTCGAAGAGCGGGCATGGGGTGCCTGTAGCCTCGCGTTGGCGGACCGCGTCGACCAGAGGTTCCATGCCGCAGCCGACCTCGACCACGGTGGCCGGCCGGTGCTCGCGCACGAGGTCGACCAGCATGCGGTGCCGGTAGGCCACCAGCACGCCTTCGAACCCGTAGTCGGCGCCATACGTCGCTGCATAGTGGGAGAGCCGCTCCGCCCGGCTCTCCTGGCTGTGACCACCGGTACGGTTCCCGGCGCGATCGGGTCCCTCCGGTATCCCGAGGGGGACTGAGCCCGGTGGATCTCCGTCCCAACCGACGACGTTGTCAGCGGGAGCTGTGACCGTTGCAGTGTGCCGGATGTCGATCGCAGCGGCGCTGGACTGCGGGTGGCCGAGCGCTGCTACGGGGGATGCCTCGACCTTTGGGGATGTGCCCATGTCTGTCACCAAGTGGGAAGGCGCCCGGCAAGCGCCCGCCCGTGCCAGCGCAGTGCGTGGAGAACGGCTGGGACCGATGCCTGGACGTGCGCACCGAGGCGGATCGGCGAGCCCGACAGAGGGTATCCGTGGCGGCGCAGCGTTCGCCCGGCGAGCAACTCGAATGCGGCGGCATCGGCCGGTGACATGCCTGTGCGCCAGTCCCGCAGCCCACGTGTGAGTGGCATGGCGAGACTGCGATCTTCTGCTGGCTTCGGGCTCATGTCGAGCTGCCGGGTGGCTGCAGCGGCATAGTCGAGCATGGCCGGATCGAAGTCCAGGTCGATGCGGGCCGTGATCTGGCGAAGGGCGCGTTCGGGATCGGCAACGAGGTCCTCATAACGGATCTCGATGTACCGGCGGTCCCCCAACGCGTGGCCTGCTGCTCGCCCGGCGTTCACTCTTTGGGCCCAGTAGGTTGCTGTCTCCGTGATCGTGCGGGGACCGAACGACGTGTCTCGAAGGGCTAGTGCGACGGAACGCCCGTCGCGAACGAGGTGAACGAACACCGCCTCTGGGAACAGGTCGGCCAGGGTGGTCATGTGGAGGACGTGGTTGGGCGTCTTGTCCCCGTAGCGGTGCTTCCCCTGGTTGCGGGCGTACTCCGCGTAGATACCCCGCACGACGTCGGTGCGACTGCAGACGCCGGCACTACGCATGCCGGCCATGGCTTGCTCGCGGTCGATGCCCCACCACCGGTACCGGTCCCAACGCTCCAATTCGTCGAGAAGTGTGCCGATGGTGGCATCGTCGTAGTGCTTGGAGGATTCGGCGCCGGCGTCGACCTCAGAGGGCCGGATCGTCGTAGCGATCCCGAATTCGGGTGATCCGGAACCGGCGTCGGAAGCGGGGCCAGCTGGTGCGCCGTCGGTGCCGAGAGCGGAGCGTGGTGTCGTCCGCCCGTCGCTGCGGACGTGCACACCGCAGAACTCGAGCACGAAACCTCCGGTCTCCGCTGGAATGGCAAGGTCCGGGTGCGAGTCCAGCATGACCGTGAGCAGCGTTGTGCCGGACCGGCCGCAGCCCACGATGAGCGGGAAAGGGGGACGGTGCGTCATGCGGCACCGACGAAGCGAAGGAACTCGTTGTGGTCGCGGATGTAATCCGCTTCATCATAGTGCCGGGAGGCGAGAACAAGCCCAAAGGAACCCGACGAGAAGTTCACGAGGTCCCGCCAGATCATCCTTGGGAGGTAGAGCCCGTAGTACGAGCGATTGAGCGAGAACACCCGCTCCTGCCTTCCGTCGGAGACGACGACGTCGAAGCTCCCCGAAGCGGCGACGATGAATTGCTGGAGAGTTCTGTGCGCATGGGCTCCTCTGGTCGCCCCGCCGGGAACGTCGTAGAGGTAATAGACCCGTTCGACCGAGAAGGGCACGTGCACACCGCCCTCGATGAAGGTCAGGTTGCCGCGCTCCGAGCCGATCCGGGGCAGGTCGATGATCCGGCATTGGTCCACAGTCCCGGCGGACAGCGCAGGAGCGAATGTTGTGATCGACGTCATAGGTCCACCTCAAAGTGCTCGTAGACAATGGCACCGGCGCCGAACGAAAGCTTGAACTCGTGAAGCGAGTCGTTCAGGTGCATTCCCTCATCCTCGGTACTGATCCCGAAGCTGTAGTAGCGATATGTGGCCGGGTTCGCGCCAGCAAGCCCGATCGTCTCCTCGACGACGAGGTCCAGGGCGTTCATATCGCGTCCCGCTGCTGAGGCCGCCGAGTACTGCAGGTGGACGACAGGCGGCGCACAGAAGATGATGCCGCCTGCAACAACCTCGCCAGCGGATCGCGCTACCACCAGCTTCATCTGTTCTGGGAACCGCCGGGCCAGCTCGGCGATCTCCTCGATGGTGTGCGCCGGCCTGGTGCCGAACCGCTCGCGCAGCATCGACTCCTGTAGAGGCCAAAAGGCTCCGAGGTCATCCCACGTCCAGGACACGGTCACATCGGCACCGGCGGCATGTCGACGTCGCTGACGACGGCGCTTCCATACGGTCTGGCGATGTTCGAGGTCGATGGTGGCGGACAGGTCCCGCCGAACGCATCGGGCGCCCATGCGGAACAGGGCGTACACGTCGTCGCCGGCAGGAACGCGGTGGTAGATAGGGGGAACCACCTTGTACCTCAGGTGACGGGCTCCGCTGGCGGCGAGCACATCGCGCGCCAGGGCGAGGGCATCGATCATGCGGTTGCCGTACAGCGACCCGTCGTGCACGAGACCGCCATAGGTGATGCCGGGGTGGCTGATGACCCTGCTTGTGTCCGTTGGGTCGACAGCTGCGGGCAGGATGCCGCGCGCCTTGCCGTTCGCGCCCTCGACAATTAACGACCGGTCGTCGAATCGATCGCCGTGGTACGACAGAAAGCGACGTGTGTGCAGGAAGGTGCCATTGATCGAGCGAGCCACCAGACCATCCCACGTGGCGTCGTCCCGGGGGGCGCAGTAACGACGGACGACAAGATCCGACGACGCCTGTCGTTCGGCTGGCTGTGCCTCGGGACGTGCGAGCATCGTCATGCGGCGGCCAACTGAAGAAGGCGCGTCTCGACGGCGGAGAGCGTCGCTGCGGTTCGTGGAAAGTCCAACGGGTCGAAGTTGGCCACATTCGCCTGCACCGACCGAACGAATGCGGCGAGTGCTGTAGATTCGGCTTCTCGGGACTGCAGATAGCCGATCTCCGATGCGCCCGCGATGATGTCGTACCACGACATGACCAGGTCCGTGCGCAGGTGCGCCTGGTGGCTCTGCTGTCCGTCGTGGATGCGAAACCGGCTGAGAGGCTCAGCGATCGCTCCCATCCGGTGGCCTGCCATGATCTTGAGCCACCACACGATGTCGAGATTGCGCTGTGGTGCTGCCGAGCCGATGCGGTACAGGCCGTCGAGGTCGAGCAGCTCCCTCCGGAAGAGCACCGTCGTGGGCTCACCGATCCAGTTGTAACCGCTGGTGAGGAGCAGGTCGCCCGCTGCGATGCCGTCGATCTCCATGTCGGCGCTTCCGATGGTCGCAGGAAAGGCGGGTTGGGTGAGCACGGCCCCGCGCTCGTCGACCATGTGACGACACGAGGTCACGAGAGCCATATCGGGGCGGTCCTCGGCGAACGCGACCATCCGGGCGAGAGCCTGGGGCTCCAGGGCGTCGTCGCCGCACACGAACTTGACGAAGGGAGCGGAGGCCAGTCTGAGGCAGCGCTCGAAGTTCCCGCGATTGCCCAGGTTGGTTTCGTTCCGAAGCACGGCAACGCGTCGGTCCCCGGCCGTCACCTCGCGGGCCACCTCATAGGTTCCGTCGGTGGAGCAGTCGTCCACGACCGTAACGGTCATTGCTTCGTGCGTCTGCGCCAGCACCGACTGCAGGCACTCGGCGATGAAGGCTTCGGAGTTGTACGCCGGTACGAGGACGGAGACCGTGGCACTGGTGCGGGTACCGAAGGCTGGGTCCATACCTGTCGGTATCGGGTGCTGCGGCGCAGTGCTTGAGGGCGCTCTGCCTCCGAGTGGGTTTCGAACCCGGTGGGGCGCTGCCCGGTGCCCACTCACGGAACGGGCACCAGTTGGTCGCGTCGGACGCGGCTTCCCCAGCGTTCGGTGAGCAGCGCAATGTTCGCGTGGACCTTGGAGAAGCGTTCCGGGCCGGACTGCGATTCGTGGTGCATCAGCAGCGCGCCCGGCTCGTAGACGATCTTGTAGCCCATCTCGGCGATGGTCAGGCAGAGGTCGACGTCTTCGTTGCCGTTCCAGTAGCCATCGTGGAAAGCGCCTGCGGCGTTGAAGATGTCGCGCCGCACGGCCATGGCTGCACCTGTGACGGCAGTCGGTTCGCACGGTTCGAGCGCCCGGGGATCGGTCGCCGGCCGGTGGTGCAGCCGGTGGAGCCCATGCAGCGTGCCGTCGACGCCGTTGATGGCCAGGTTGACCCCGGCGTGCTGCAACGTTCCGTCGGGGTAGAGGAGGCGAGCGCCGACCACGGCAATGGTGTCGTCGCGTGCGAATGGCTCCAGAAGAGCGGAAAGCCAGCCTGGCGCCGCTTCGGTGTCGTTGTTGAGGAAGACGACGATAGGGGCCGTGGCGGCTGCTGCTCCCTGATTGGAGGCCGTGGCAAAACCGAGGTTGGTCGCGTTGCGGATCACCCGGAAGGTGGGGTCGTCTGGGTCTGTGATAGCGGCGGTGGCGTCTGTGGATCCGTTGTCGACCAGGATCACCTCGTAGCTACCTGGCTCCGTGGCAGCTCCCAGGCTCCGCAGGCATTGGAGGGTCAGTGCAGCCTGGTTGTAACAGGGAATGACGATGCTGGCAGCGGGTCCACCGGGACGCCGGACGTTCGCTGGACTCACGGGGATACCTGACTCCAGGCCGGGACAGAGCTGCGCTGTCTCGGCCAGGATGGCGGGGCGCAGCTGGGGGTCCGCCATTCCAAGTGCGCGTACCAGGGCGATGCGCCCCCGGTCGTCGCCGAAAGCACCTACCGATACTGCCGCGGAGCGGGTTCGGGTCAGGATGTCCCGGGCGGGATCGCCGGCAATGGCGACGAGGGGGCAAGGTCCGGCCTGGCCCGCCTCGCGCAGACGTGCCGACCAGACGATGGCGCGGTCGATGGGCAGCGAGCGTGCTGCGGTCGCAGCCGTGGCCAAGACGGCGAGCCGGTGGGCGCCGGATTCCCAGCAGGCGTCCAGCGTGGCGTCGGCGATGTCGGGACGGAGCTGGAGAACCTGGGCGAGCAGCATCGGCTGGCTGTCGTCGGGGATGGCCGCGCTGAGCGCGCTCAACGGCCTGCCAGCCTGCTGCAGGTAGTCGATGACCGTGCCGAGATGCGTGTCGAGGACGCCGTTGTCGGTAAGGACAGCGAGGAGCGTGTCGGCGGCATCGCCGAGACGGCCGCATGCGGCGAGCGCCTGTGCACGCATCGGAGCAAGCATGGCCGCCGTGTAGGCGAAGCCGTCGTCGTCGGCGATGCTGTCCCCGAAAGTGTCGAGGAGCTCCAGGGCTCGCTCCGGATCGCCGCTGGCTAGAGCGATGGGAACTTCGAGGAAGTTGGCCATCACCGGTGTGGTGCTGTCGCGGCGCAGGCGGTCCACCCATAGCGTTGCCTCGTCGAGCCGGCCGAGTAACGTCAGCGACTCCACGATCGTCCGCATGGCGAGATGGCGCGTGACACGGTTGTCGGTCTGTTCGAGTGCCTGAAGCGACGGCGGAACCGCATCTTCGGGACGGCGAGCGATCAAGTAGGACCGCCCGAGCGATGTCAGGGCAAAACCTCGCTGCTGGCCTTCGGCTTCAGCTGCTTCGCGCTCGGCCACCCGGAGGTTGCGCTCCGACTTGTTCCGGGCACGCATGACCTCGTCGAGGTAGCCGGTGTGTCGGATCCTGGCCGCCTCGAGCACGGCCTGGTGGATGCCGGCGTGCGTGGTTCGGCGGGCGATCTGCTCGTGGAGCCGGCCGGTCCACTCGCACCTGGTCCGGCGGAAGATGCGTGCTGCGTGGTGGATGAACCCAGCGCCGATGCCGGCGCCGGTCAGGTTGTCGATCGGCACTGACCACGCGTCGATCTCCGTCTTGGTGGCCAACAGCAGTTGCCGGAGGCCAGTGGGGTCGTCGCACACGAGCGTCTCGTCCGCGTCGAGCCAGGCGATCCAGTCGCCGCGGCAATGCTCCAGGGCGGCGTTGCGTGCTCGGGCGAAGTCGTCGTCCCAGTACCCGTCGAGGACGGTGGCGCCCAGGTTGCGGGCGATCTCCTGGGTGCCGTCGGTCGAGCCGGTGTCGTAGACGACGACCTCGTCAACGAAGTCGCGAAGGGACTCCAGGCACGCCGGAAGGTTGTCGGCCTCGTCCTTGACGATCAGGCAGGCGGAGACAAGGGGATGCCTGCGGTCCGTTCGTGTCGAGGCAGAATGGAAGCGCTCCCGGTTCGCCTCCTGCTCGGCGAACCAGTCGAGCCCGTTGGCATCGAATGTCCGGTGGCCCACGTGGTGCACGAACGACTCGTGGCTGATCGCCAGGCCGTAGCCTGCATCGCGGAGGCGCCGGCAGAGATCGTCGTCCTCGTACCCGCCGATGCCGTAGGACTCGTCGAAGCCCTCGACCTGCTCGAAGGCGGATCTCCGGACAGCGAGGCAGAATCCGACGAGCCGATCCGTTGGCGAGGACCGGCCTCGGTGAGCGTGTGCCCACGTGCGGGCGAAGGTTCGCATGGCAGCGACGGTGGTGTACTCGGCCTCGTCCACCTGTTGGGGTCCCGACACCATGTTCGACCGCGGCCCGGTCGCCGCCAGGGAAGGGTCGTCGAGGAGGGGTTGGACCAGCGCGTCGAGCCAGTGGCCGTGCACCAGCGTGTCGTTGTTGAGGAAGACCAGGTAGTCCGAATGGGCGGCCGCTGCGCCGTCGTTGCACCCGCCGGCAAAGCCACGGTTGTCCGGGTTGGTGACGACATCGACCCAGGTCATCATGCGCAGCTGGGCGGCGGTGGCGTCACGCGAACCGTTGTCGACGACAACGACTTGGTCGTGGACAGCGAGCGTCGGGCGCAGCGACTGCAGGCAGGCTCTGGTGGTTGCCCAGGCGTTCCACGCGGGGATGACAACAGTGACCGGGGGGCGCTGCATGCACCAGACCATCGGCACCGCCGGGACCCAGGTGAAGCGCGGTCACCGAGGGCAGCCGGTCCTGGCACGCTACGTGGGCGAACGTGCATCTGGTCGAGGTGACCGGCGTAGAGCGCGGTGGGGTACGAGCCGGCGACCGGGTCAGGGCCGCTGTCGGGACGCGTGGGCCGAGAGCAGGACGAGACAGAGATGGGCCGGGCCCGGCACACCGGGGCACGGACTCTGCATTTGTGACAACGGAGAGACAACACCCGAGCTGTCCGGCACTGGCGCCTCAAGGCAGTGCCCGAACCGGTCGAATCAGTTCCCGGACCCGGATCGTGGTCGGACTCCACGGGGCCTCGGCGCCGGGCCGAGCTAAGGATGACGTGAAGTAAGGAAGAAGTGGTCGGCCGGCAGTTCCGGCGGCCGACCGGGAGCGATGGTCTCACGGACGGGACCGCGATGAGGAGGAACGGATGTCTTCGCTCGTAGTGAACACCAACCTGTCGGCGATCAATGCGTACAACAACCTGAACTCGACCGACAACGCCATGACCAAGGCGATCTCGCAGCTGTCGTCAGGGCTGCAGATCCAGACGGCTGCCGACAACCCTGCCGGCTACGTCGTGTCCCAGGCGCTCGAGGCGCAGACCAACGGCTACCAGCAGGCGATCTCCAACGCGCAGAACGGGGTGTCGCTGATCCAGACGGCGTCGGGTGCCCTCAACCAGATCTCGTCGATCCTGCAGACCATGGACCAGCTGGCCCTGAACTCCGCCAACGGCGCTACCAACGACGCCAACTCGCTGAACGCCAACCAGCAGGAGTTCGTGGCTCTGCAGAACCAGATCGACCAGATCGCGAACACCACGTCGTTCGGTACCACGGCCCTGCTCAACGGTTCGTTCAGCAACCAGACCCTGCAGGTCGGCGCCTTCGACAACGCCAACCAGCAGATCACGCTGAACATCGGCGCGGCCACCACCGGCGCTCTCGGTGTCGGGACCAGCGCAGCCTCGGTCGGCAACGCAACGTCGGCCGCCAACGCAGTGTCGCTCGTGCAGAACGCCATCAACCAGGTGGCGTCACTCGAGGCCAGCGTGGGCGCCACCCAGAACCAGCTGCAGGCGGTCGTGGCCAACCTCACCGTCGGTCAGCAGAACCTGACAGCCGCCTACAGCGGCTTGGTGAACGTCAACTTCGCCCAGGAGACCACGCAGTTCAGCACCGATCAGATCCTGATGCAGTCCGGTGTTGCCATGCTGTCCCAAGCGCAGCAGACGCCGTCGCTCGTCCTGAAGCTGCTCGGCTGACAGGGCGGCGTCACCACCTGATGGCGTGCGGGCGCCGGGGTGGGGACGCCGTGATGTCGGCATGGCAGGTCGACCGGTCCGGTGTGGCGGCACCGGCCCGGTCACCGGCCGGGCGTGGCCGAAGCGGCCCGGTGGTCCGGTCCGGCGGCCCTGTGCGGCTCGGCGACCCGGTCCGACGAGGACGATGAGGACGACGACGAGGAGGGGGACGGCAGGTGACCAGCATCTCCACCAACAACATCGGGTTGCAGACCCCGACGATCATCGACAACAGCTTGGTGGGGAACTTCAACAGCCAGTCGATCATCCAAGCCGAGCTGTCACAGTACAAGCAGCCGATCGTCGATCTGCAGAACCAGCAGGCCACCCTCAACAGCAACGTCGGCGACTACCAGCAGATCAACACCGATCTCCAGGCGCTCCAGACCGCCGCCCAGGCGTTGTCCACGTCGAGTGGCTGGCAGGCCCGCCAGGCGACCTCGTCGGACTCGGCGGTCGCCACCGCGTCGGCGACGTCAGGAACTCCGACCGGCTCCATCCAGTTCGTCGTGCAGCAGCTCGCCTCGGCCGAGTCGATGGTGTCGGCGGGCAGCGTGGCCTCCACCTCCGACGTGGTGACCTCGTCACCCGACTACCTGCTGTCGCAGGGCGGCGCCCAGCTCGGGTTCAGCTCCCTGTCCAGCAGCGGCCTCACCCTCGGGCAGCACACCGTCAAGGTGACCCAGGCGTCCCAGGCGGCCGACACCACCGGCACGGTCGCCCTGTCGAGCCAGACCGGTGTCAACGTCGGGTCGACGAACGACACGGTGAACGTGTCGGTGAACGGCACGGCGTACACGCTGACCCTTGCAGCGAGCCCCACCGGCGGGTACACCGGGTCGGGCCTGTTGAGCGCCGTGCAGTCGGCCATCTCGTCGGCCGTCGACACCTCCACCGGCACCACGGTGAACCTGAGCTCGTCGTTGCAGGCGGGCTACAACGCCAGCGGCAACCTGGTGCTGTCGACGGTCGACCAGGGCAGCACCCAGTCGATGCAGGTGACCGGCGGAACAGCGCTGAGCACGCTGGGTCTGGCGGCCATGTCGACGGCGTCGACGGGCACGAACGGCATCGTCACCGTCGACGGGACGTCCACCACCATCAGCACGGTGACACCGGGAGGGTCGGTGTCGCTGGCGGCGCCGACGGGCTCGGTCACCGCCACCATCCTCGGCGCTCCGAGCACGACCGGTGGCTCGCTCCTGCAGGTCGGATCGTTGACGGCCACCGACGTCAGCACCGGCAACGGATCGCTCGCGGATGTGGTCAGCAACATCAACGCAGCCAGCACCGGGATCACCGCCTCGGCCGTGCAGAACTCGGCCGGGCAGTACGTCCTGCAGCTGGCGTCGTCGGCCACCGGAACAGCACACGACCTATCGGTGAGCACCTCGGCGTTCGCCGGTTCGGCCCTGGGGAACCTACAGGTGGCTTCGGCCGGTGCAGACGCGCAGATCCAGGTCGGCGGATCGGGGGGGTACACACTGACGTCGCAGAGCGACACCTTCACCGGCCTGCTGCCGGGCTTGTCGGTCACGGCGGTGTCCGTCAGCACCAACCCGGTCACCGTGTCCGTGTCGCCTGACGCGCAGACCGTGGCCGGCAACGTCAAGACGATGGTGGACGCCGCCAACACCGTCCTGTCGGACATCCAGAAGTACGCCGGGTACAACGAGCAGACGAAGCAAGGCGGGCCGCTGATGGGCTCGGCGGTCCTGCAGAACGCCACCAGCGAGATCCAGTCGATCTTCGCGTCGACGGTCGGCACGTCGACGCTCGGCAACGCCCAGAGCATCGGCATCACGCTGTCTGCACAGGGCACCCTGAGCTTCAACCAGAGCACGTTCGACACCGCGTTCACCGCGAACCCCACCCAGGTCTCCGACATGTTCACCCAGGGCGGCACGTTCGCTCCGTCCGCGAGCGCCTACACCGGCCAGGTCTCGGTGTCAGCCGCAGGGGCCGCCACCCAGGCCGGCAGCTACGCCGTCAGCATCAGCCAGTCGGCGCAGCAGGCGACCGACACCGGTGCCGTACTGACCGCTGGCTCGGTGTCCGCCGCCGAGACGCTCACGATCGCGTCGGGGAGCACGTCCGTCAACTACACGACGACGGTTGGGGAGTCGTTGAGCCAGGTGGCGAGCGGCATCAACAGCGCGTTGGCCGGGGCCGGACTGCAAATGTCCGCCCAGGTGGTGAACAGTGGCCAGCAGCTGCAGCTGACCAGCAGCGCCTACGGCAGCGCAGCCTCGTTCACGGTCACCTCCACCAACACCGCATCGGGCACCACGGGGCTGGCCGGCTCCACCGCCGGCACGCCCGTCACCTCCACCGGTGTCGACGTGGCCGGCACGATCGACGGCATCGCCGCCACGGGGAGCGGGCAGTTCCTCTCCCTGTCACCCAGCGTGTCCTCGCCTGCCGCGGGGCTGTCGCTGCAGGTGACGGCCACCGGCATCACCAGCGCCACCAATCTCGGCACGATCACGTACGCACCCGGTGTCGCGCAGACACTGTCGAGCCTGTCGACGTCGATGTCGAACGTGGCCACAGGCACGATCACCCAGACCATCAAGAATTTGCAGAACCAGTCGCAGGGTCTCAACACGCAGATCCAGTTCTACGCCAACATCGCCGCCGAGGAGCAGAA
>JAJZLP010000012.1 GCA_021803325.1 Actinomycetes bacterium | reverse complement strand
GCTCGAGGTCCCAGGTCACCTGCAGCGGCTGCGCCGCCACCGGCTCGCCCGAGGACGAGAAACACGACACCGCCCCCGGAACGAGCTCCGCCCCCTGGTCGTCGTCGAGCACCCAGAAGCGCTCAGCTCGCCCGAGGAGGGCGGGGATGTCGGATGCCACCATGGCGGCACCGTCGTCTGCCAGCCCCAACACCAGCGGCGACACCCGCCTGGCGGCGACCAGCCGATCGGGATCGCCGGCCCACTGCACCACCACCGCGTACGACCCACGGACCTCCTGCAACGCACGACGGACGGCTCGGGCCAGCGACGAGCCCCCGGCACGCGCAGTGTCGGCCGCGTCCGCCGCTGCCCCGGCCTCGGGCAGGCCCCCCGCCGCCAGGCCCTCTTCCACCAGGTGGGCCAGTACCTCACTGTCGGTGTCCGACGTGAAGCGGTGCCCGCCGGCGACGAGCCGGCGACGCAGCTCCCGGCTGTTCTCGACGATGCCGTTGTGCACCACGGCCACCGTGCCGCTGCAGTCGAGGTGCGGGTGGGCGTTGTGCTCCGTGGGGTGGCCGTGGGTGGCCCAGCGGGTGTGCGCCACGCCGGCGGTGGCCCGGGGGGCGCATTCGACCTGCTTGCGCAGATCGTCGAGCGAGCGGGTGCCGGTCGCCGCCCGGGCACGCCACAGGCCCTGCTCACCGGCCAGGACCAGTCCGGCCGAATCGTACCCGCGGTACTCCAGGCGGCTCAGGCCCTCGACGAGGACGGCAACGGCGTCGCCGTGCCCGGTGATGCCGATGATCCCGCACATGGAGTGAAGGCTAGGGCGCGATCGCGCCCGACGCGGCCTCGACCGCAGCGCAGACCTCGGCCAGGACCCGATCGGCCAGGCCGGCGTCGGTGGCTTCCACCATCACGCGGACAACCGGCTCGGTGCCACTGGGGCGGACCAGCACCCGGCCCTGCTCGCCCAGCGCGGACCGCGCCCGGACCAGCACGTCGGTCACAGCGCCGCTGGCTGCGACGGCAGCGGGGTCATCGGACCGGACGTTGGTCAACCGCTGCGGCACCACGGTCATGGCCTGGTCGGCCAGCTCGGCCAGAGGACGTGCCGCCCGGCCGACGAGGTCGGCCAGCAGCACTGCGGTGAGCAGGCCGTCGCCAGTGGTGGCGAGCGACCGGAAGACGAGATGGCCGGACTGCTCGCCACCGAGGACGAGCCCTTCGGCATCGAGCGCCTCGAGCACGTAACGGTCGCCGACCGGTGTCTCGCGCACCCCGATCCCCTGACCGGCGAGAGCGAGGCGCAGCCCCAGATTGGACATGACGGTCACCACCACGGCGTCGCCGACGAGACGCCCCCGGGCCCGGAAGTCGGCGGCGAACAGGGCCAACAGGTGGTCGCCGGTCACCAGCAGGCCGCGGTGGTCCACCGCCACCAGGCGATCGGCGTCGCCGTCGAGCGCCAGGCCGAGCTCCGCTCCGCTCGCCGTGACAGCGGCGGCCAGGGCGCCGGGCTCCGTCGAGCCGCAGCCGTCGTTGATGTTGATCCCGTCAGGCCGGTCCCCGATCACCGACAGGTCCACGCCCAATGCTCGCAGGGCGGCTGGGGCAACCTGCCAGGCGGCCCCGTTCGCGCAGTCGAGGACAACCCGCATGCCGGCCAGGTCCCGACCTTCGAGAGCGTCGACGACGGTGCCGACGTAGTCGGCGGCCACGCCCGGGTCCTCCGACACGGTGCCGACCGCCTCGCCGACGGCACCGACCCCCCGCGCCATGTCGCCACCGGGCCCGCCCGCCGTGCCGGCGCGGTGGAGCTCGGCCGCCAGCGCTGCCTCGAGGGCCCGCTCGTCAGCGTCGGAGAGCTTGCGCCCACCGGGGCCGAACACCTTCAGCCCGTTGTCGGCGAACGGATTGTGCGACGCCGACACCATGACGGCCGGCAATCCGGACCGGGCCGCGGCGAACGCCACGGCAGGGGTGGGCAGCACACCGACGTCGACCACGCCCACACCGCGACTGGTCAGCCCGGCGGTGACGGCAGCCTGCAGCATCGGGCCCGACCGCCGGGTATCGCGGCCGACCACCACCGCAGGCGAGGCCAACACGTCGGCCACGGCACGTCCGAGGGCCATCGCCAGATCCGCAGTCAGATCGAGGTTGGCGACCCCACGAATGCCGTCCGTGCCGAACCGGACCCGCACCGTCCTACCGCTTGGAGTACTGCGGCGCCTTGCGGGCCTTCTTCAGCCCGTACTTCTTGCTTTCCTTCTCCCGGGCGTCGCGCGTGAGCAGACCGGCCTTCTTCAGGCCACCGCGCTGCTCGGGCAACAGCTCGATGATGGCCCGGGCGATGCCGAGGCGCATGGCGCCCGCCTGGCCCGACACGCCGCCGCCGTCGATGGTGGCGTCGATGTCGTACCCACCCTCGAGCTGCGCCACCCGCAGGGGCTCGGTGACGAGCATGCGATGCGTGGCCGAGGTGAAGTACTCCTCGATCGGCCGGCGGTTGACGATGATGGCGCCCTCACCCGGACGGAAGCGCACGCGAGCCACGGCCGCCTTGCGGCGGCCGGTGGTCTGGCACAGCGGCTTGCCCATCTTCGGCTTCCTCGACACGGGGTGCTCCTTGGCTGCGGTGCTCAACGACTGAGCGTGGCGTTCGGTGTGGCCGGCGCCGCGGCCGGCTCCGGGGTGCGGCGGCCCAGGCGGATCGCCCGGGGCCGTTCGATCAGGTAGGCGCCGAGGTCCGGTCCTGGCGGGCGTCGGGCAGGTCCAGCGGCTGGGGCTGCTGGGCGGTGTGCGGGTGGTCAGGCCCCGCGTAGACCTTGAGCTTGGCGAGCTGCTGGCGACCCAGGCGCGTCTTCGGCAGCATGCCGCGCACGGCCCGCTGGACCACCTCTTCGGGGCGGGTGCCGAGCAGGTCGGAGTACCGGGTGGAGCGCAGCCCGCCCGGATAGCCGCTGTGGTGGTAGGCGAACTTCTGGTTGGCCTTGTCGGCAGTCAGCACGATCTTGGCCGCGTTCACCACGATGACGTGGTCGCCGGTGTCGACATGGGGGGCGAAGATCGGCTTGTGCTTGCCCCGCAGCCGGCGTGCGACCTCGGTGGCGAGCCGTCCCAGGACCATGCCCTCGGCGTCGACGACATGCCATGCACGGGTGATGTCCTGGGGCTTGGGCGAGAATGTGCGCACGAAGGAGTCCTCTGGAAGTGGTGCGGTGCGACCGCGGTCTGACCCGACCGGGCCGACGCCGGAGGTTCATTGTAGGCGCCTGCGCCCGCCGGATCAATCCGGGGCGTTGCGGCGCCTGCCGGGCGGGGGTTCAGTAGTCGACGCGCACCAGGCACAGCCCACCAGGCGGCGCGGGATCGGGCAGTCCGGTGCGCTCGCCGCGCTGCAGGGCCCAGTGCACGTCGGCAGCGGTCCGCCGCCGCTGGCCGACCGCCACCAGCATGCCGACCATCGAGCGCACCATCTGGTGGCAGAAGGCGCCCGCAGCCACGTCGAAGCGGAGCAGCCGCCCCCAGGCGACCGGCGCCTCGGACGGGTCGACGACCGACCAGCGAGCCTGGAGCACTCGCCGCACGATCGGGTCCTCGGGACCATGGCCCGGTGGTCGGCGGCAGAACGCCCGGAAGTCCTGCTCGCCCAGGAGGGCGTCGGCACCGGCGGCCATCGCCCGCCGGTCAAGCGGCCCGGGCACCGTCCACACCCGGGCGCGTAGCAGCGGGTCGGCAACGCCCGCCTCGTGGACGAGGTACCGGTAGTGGCGTGCCACCGCGGCGCGCCGGGCATCGAAGCTGTCATCGACCACCACAGCTCGCCGCACGGCGATCTCGGGGCCGACCATGGCGCCAACCGAGCGCACCAGCCGGTCGAGCGCCGAGCGCGCTGCCACCGACTCCGCGGCCACGTCGACGTGCACCACCTGCCCCTGGGCATGCACACCGGTGTCGGTCCGTCCGGCGCAGGTCAGTGCGACCGGGTGGCGGACCACCGTGGCCAGCGCGTCGGCCAGCACCCCGGCGACAGTCCGCTGGCCTTGCTGGGCCGCGAAGCCATGGAAGCCGGTGCCGTCGTAGGCCACGTCCAGGCGAAGGCGGACCGTGTGCTGCGGCGAAGGCCCCGGTTCCGACGGCCGCTCGGCGTCGGGACCGAAGAGCGTCAATCCCGGACGAGCTCGATGCGAGCCATGGGCGCATTGTCGCCGAGGCGCGGCGGCAGCTTCAGGATCCGGGTGTAGCCACCGGGGCGGTCGACGTAGCGAGGCCCGATCTCCGCGAACAGCTTGTGCGCCATGTCCTTGTCGCGGATGAGGGCGACGACCTGGCGGTGGCGGTGGACCCCGCCCTTTTTTGCCGCGGTGATGCACTTCTCCATCACCGGGCGGAGCATCTTCGCCTTGGTCAAGGTGGTCACCAGGTACTCAGGTCGATCGTCGGTTCCGGTGGCGATCAGTGATGCCACCAGGTTGCCGATCATCGCCTTCTGGTGGGCGGCATCACCGCCCAGCCGGCGTCCTCGCTTGGGTGTTGCACGCATCCCCGGTCTCCTCAGTCCTTGACCCGAAGGGAGAGGCCACGCTCGTCGAGACGCTGGGTGACCTCGTCGAGCGACTTCTGGCCGAAGTTGGTGATGGTCAGGAGGTCGTCCGCCGTGCGCTGGACGAGCTCCCCGATGGTGTTGAGCTGCGCCCGCTTGAGGCAGTTGCGCGGGCGCTCCGACAGGTCGAGGTCCTCGATGGGCAGGTCCAGGTCGGGCGAGCCGCTGGCGGTGCTGCTGACCTCGCCGAGCTCGAGGCTCATGGGCGCATCTTCGAGGTCGGCCACCAGGCCGACCAGCGAGCGCAAGGTGCCACCAGCCGACGCCAGCGCCTCGCGGGGCGTGAGGGAGCCGTCGGTCTCGATGTCGAGGACGAGCCGGTCGAAGTTCGTCGACTGCTCGACCCGGACGGGCTCGATGCTGAACGTGACGCGCCGGACCGGCGAGAAGATCGAGTCGAGGGGGATCACCCCGATGGTGCTGCCCCGCTTGTTGCGATCGGCCGACACGTAGCCACGACCCCGCTCGACCGTGACGTCCATGGCCAGGCGGCCCTTGGCGTTGAGCGACGCCAAGTGGAGGTCCTGGTTGAGGACGGTAACGTCCGCGGTGGCCTGCAGGTCAGCGCCGGTCACCTCGGCCGGACCTCGGACATCGCACCGCAGGACGACGGGCTCGTCGGACTCGCACGTGAGCACCAGGTCCTTCAGGTTCAGCAGCAGGTCGGTGACGTCTTCCTTCACCCCCGGCAGGGTGGTGAACTCGTGGAGCGCGTCGTCGAAGCGCACCTGGGTGACCGCGGCGCCGGGGATCGACGACAGCAGGGTCCGGCGGAGCGAGTTGCCGAGCGTGTGGCCGAACCCGGGCTCGAGGGGGCTGATGGCGAAACGCTGACGATTGAGCTCTTCTTCGTCGAGCGCTTCGACTGTGGGTCGCTGGATGATGAGCATTGCCTGGGGCTCCTGCTGTGGGGATCGCGGTGTGGGGCCGTTGCGTCGGGCGACGGCGGGTCCGGGTGCCGAGGTGGTCGGCCGGCGCCCGTCTTCCGGCTACTTCGAGTAGAGCTCGACGATCAGCTGCTCGCGCACGGGTTCGTCGATGTGCTCACGCTTGGGCAGGTCGGCCACCGTCACCTGCGTGCGCTCGGGGCCACCCTGCAGCCAGGGCGGCAGGGGACGGTCGATGGTGTCGAGGTTGCGCCGCACGACGTAGAGCTCGCGGGACTTCGGCACCACCGCCACCACGTCGCCGACCCGGACCCGGTAGCTCGGGATGGTGACCCGGCGACCGTTCACCTGGACATGGCCGTGGCGGACCAGCTGGCGGGACTGGCTGCGGCTGGCACCCCACACCGAGCGGAAGGTCACGTTGTCGAGCCGCAGTTCGAGCAGCCGGAGCAGGTTCTCACCGGTGATCCCGGGCTGGCGGTTGGCCTCCGCGTACAGGTTGCGGAACTGCCGCTCCAAGAGCCCGTAGATACGCCGGGCCTTCTGCTTCTCACGGAGCTGCGACAGGTACTCGGACCCCTGGCGCATCCGGTCGCGGCCGTGCTCGCCGGGCGGATAGGCGCGGCTGTGTCGGTCCGTGGCCTGGTCGGAGACAGGGCACTTCATGGAGTAGCAGCGCTCGCCCTTCAAGAAGAGCTTGGTGCGCTCACGCCGGCAGAGCCGGCAGACGGGTCCGGTGTATCGGGCCATGACGGTCGATCGACTCCTCTACTGCCTGTTACACCCGCCGCCGCTTCTTCGGGCGGCAGCCGTTGTGGGGGATGGGGGTGACGTCCTTGATGCCGGCCACCTCGATGCCGGTGGCAGCGATGGAGCGGATGGCGGTCTCGCGACCCGAGCCCGGCCCTCGCACCAGGACATCGACCTTGCGAACACCGTGCTCCATGGCTCGCCGGGCGGCCTGCTCCGCTGCCAGCTGGGCAGCGAAGGGGGTCGACTTGCGCGAGCCCTTGAACCCGACGTTGCCCGCCGAGGCCCAGGACAGCACGTTGCCCTCCTGGTCGGAGATGCTGACGATCGTGTTGTTGAACGAGCTCTTGATGTGGACGACGCCGTAGGCGACGTTCTTCCGCTCACGGCGGCGGGGGCGACGGGCACCCCCCGGAGACTTCTGCTGCTTGGCCATCAGTGCTTGCGAACCTTCTTCTTCCCGGCGACCGTCTTCTTCGGCCCCTTACGGGTACGGGCGTTGGTGTGGGTGCGCTGGCCGTGGACCGGCAGGCCGCGCCGGTGGCGAATGCCCTGGTAGCAGCCGATCTCCATCTTGCGCTTGATGTCCTGCGCCACGTCCCGGCGCAGATCGCCCTCGACCTTGAGCGAGGAGTCGATGGCCGCGCGCAGGCGGCTCACCTCCTCGTCGGTGAGGTCGCGCACACGAGTGTCGGGGCTGGTGCCCGTCTCCTCGCAGATCCGCTGGGCCTGCGTACGGCCGATGCCGTAGATGTAGGTGAGCGACACCTCGAGCCGCTTTTCGCGGGGGATGTCGACACCGGCGATGCGTGCCATGGTCCTTGCCCTCTCCGTCCTGACCCTCAGCCCTGGCGCTGCTTGTGGCGGGGGTTCTCGCAGATCACGGTGACCCGGCCGTGGCGCCGGACCACCTTGCACTTTTCGCAGATCGCCTTGACGCTCGGTCGAACCTTCATCGTCGTCGTCCTGGGTGTGGGTCGTGGTGTCGTCGTGTGGGTCCCGGCAGGGACCCGCTCCGGGCAGCCGGCCCGGAGCTACTTGTAGCGATAGGTGATGCGGCCCCTGGAGAGGTCGTAGGGGGTGATCTCCACCTGCACCCGGTCGCCGGGGAGGATCCGGATCCGGTGCATCCGCATCTTCCCCGAGCTGTGGGCCAGCACCTTGTGGCCGTTCTCGAGCTCGACGCGGAACATGGCGTTGGGGAGCGGCTCGACGACCGTCCCCTCGAGCACGATTGCGTCCTCCTTGGGCTTGGGCAGGTGACTCCTCCTCGTTGCGCACAGCATGCGGGACCCGACCGTGGCCACGACCGTGTCGCTCGCTCGGTGGCGGCGAACATGGCCGTAGGTGCCTCGGCGGCAGCCCACCTGGCCAGACCGGCAGGGCGTCGAACGACCACCCGCACCGGCCGGACCGATGTCGCCGGCGGGCCGATCGACCAGCATAGCCGCTCGGCCGCCCCCTGGCCACCGCGAGCCCCAGACGGGGATCTGGGCCCGGCCTGCTCCGGAGACCACCGTAAGGTCGGGCGAAGGGTCGGGGGCAGTCAGGGCAGGGTCAGCACCTCGGGTCCGTCGTCGGTGACGGCGATGGTGTGCTCGAAGTGGGCGGACAGCCGACCGTCGGCCGTGACCACGCCCCACCCGTCGTCGAGCACCCGGGTGCCGGCGCTCCCGGCGTTGACCATCGGCTCCACCGCGAAGACCATGCCCGTCTTGAGCAGCGGACCGGGCGTGCCGGGCCAGTAGTTGGGAACCTGAGGGTCCTCGTGCATGGCAGTGCCGATGGCGTGGCCGACGTACTCGCGTACCACCGAGAAGCCGGCGCTCTCCGCCACGTCCTGGACGGCCCGACCCACCTCGTGCAGCCGGTTGCCGGCCACCAGCTGCTCGATGCCGGCCCACAGGCTGGCTTCGGTGACCTGCATCAGGCGCGCCGCCTCGGCGTCAACGGTGCCCACCCCCATGGTGAACGCGGCGTCGCCGTGGTAGCCCTCGATGATCGCTCCACAGTCGATGGAGATGATGTCGCCTTCGTGCAGCACCACGTCGCCCGGGATGCCGTGGACGATCATGTCGTTGGGTGAGGTGCAGATCACGGCGGGGAACCCGTGGTAGTTGAGGAAGTTCGAGCGCGCACCCCGACGATCGAGCACCTCGCGGGCCACGGCGTCGAGCTGGGCCGTGGTGACGCCCGGTCGCACCGCGGCGCGGGTGGCCTCGTGCATCTCGGCGACGACGCGCCCGGCCCGGCGCATCTTGGCGATCTCGCCTGCACTGCGCCTCACGAGCACCTCCTGCTGGTCACCGGCGTCTCCTGGCGGCCTTGGGCCTGCCACCGCGGCGCTCTTCGATGGCCCGGATGATCCGGGCGAGCACGGCGTCGGCGGTGCCGACCCCGTTGACCCGTGCCATCTGGCCGCGTGCCTCGTACCAGTCGATGAGGGGGGCCGTCTGGTGCTCGTACAGGTCGAGCCGGCGCTCGATGGCCGCCTCGGTGTCGTCCTGCCGTTGGACCACCTCCCCGCCGCAGACGTCGCAGGTCCAATTCACCTTGGGCGGTGCGCTGGTGGAGTAGTTGGCTCCGCAGTCCATGCACACCCGCCGGTCGGCCAGGCGCCTCAGGACCTGCCGGGTCGGCACGTCGATGTCGATGGCCAGGTCAATGTCGATCGGAGCGAGCAGTTGGGCCAGCATCTCGGCCTGGTGGGTGGTGCGGGGGCACCCGTCGAGGATGAAGCCCCGGGCACGGGCATCGGGTTCGGCGATCCGCTGGGCGACCATCTCCATGATGATGTCGTCGCCGAGCAGCTCGCCTCGGTCCATCGTCTCCTTGGCCTTGGCGCCGAGCGGCGTGCCGGACTTGACCGCGGCGCGCAGCATGTCTCCGGTAGAGACGTGCGGCACCACGTAGTGGTGCGACAGGCGCACACACTGCGTTCCTTTTCCGGCCCCCTGCTTTCCGAGGACCACGAGCCTCGCTCCGGGTACCACCGTCCGTCTACTTCAGGAAACCCTCGTAGTTGCGCATCATCAGCTGACTGTCGATCTGCTTCATCGTCTCGAGGGTGACGCCCACCGCGATCAGCAGCGTTGTCCCATAGTACGGGTAGGCATTGAGGTGCCACGCGGCCATGAGCAGACCAGGCGCCACCGCCACGACAGCCAGGTAGAGGCCACCGGGGACGGTGATGCGGTTGAGGATGCGCGCCAGGTACCGCTCGGTAGGCGGACCGGGCCGGATGCCGGGGATGTACCCCCCTTGCTTTCGGATGATGTCGGCCTGCTGGTGCGGGTCGAACGCGACGTAGACGTAGAAGAAGGTGAACAGGAAGATGAGAACGCCGTACACGAGGACGTACAGGTAGCTGGTGGGCTGGATGTGCGCGTTGACGAACGTCCGGAAGCCGGCGAACGGCAGCAGGTTCGACAGCAGCACCGGGATGTACAGGAGCGAGCTGGCGAAGATGATGGGAATGACACCGGACTGGTTGACCTTGAGCGGGATGTAGGTCGAGGCTCCACCGAACGTCCGCCTGCCCACGACCCGTTTGGCGAAGGTCACCGGGATACGCCGCTGCCCTTGCTCCATGAACACCACCCAGACGAGCAGGGCGAGGGTGAGCACCAGCAGGACCGTGAACTCAACCTTGCCACCCTCGGAGAGCACTCCGGCCCCGCCGGCAGGGATGCCGGCGACCACGTTGGCGAAGATCAGGATGGACATGCCGTTGCCCACGCCCCGCTGGGTGATGAGCTCGGCCAGCCACATCACGAAGGCGGTGCCTGCGGTCAGCGTGAGGACGATGAACGCCGCCTTGTAGATGGTGAAGTTGTTGATCAGGTTGTTGACACTGCCGCCAAGGAGGCTGCTGGCACCGGTGTGGAACACGTAGACGAGCCCCGACGCCTGGAGCACGGCCAGGACGACCGTCAGGTACCGGGTGGTCTGCGTGATGCGCTTCTGCCCCACCGCGCCCTGGTCGCGCCACTCCTCGAGCTTGGGGATCACCGTGGTCAGCAGCTGGATGATGATCGAGCTGGTGATGTACGGCATGATCCCGAGCCCGAACACCGCCATCCGCAGCAGGCCACCCCCCGAGAACAGGTTGAGGTAGCCGAGGATGCCCGCCGACTTGGCCTGCTGCTCGAGCAGCTGGACCTTGGCGAAGTCGATGTAGGGGACGATGACGTTCGTCCCGATCTGGTACAAGGCGATGATCAGCAGCGTGAACAGCACCTTGTTGCGCAGGTCGGGGACCTTGAAGATGTTGCGCAAACTCGAAAGCACCGGTCTCCTCCCCCTCGTCATGGCCGCCGGGACCCCCGGTGCCGGCTAGCGGGCCGCACACCCGGACCTCGCCGCCCGCCACCCTCCCCATGCGGGCAGAGGCGGACCAGAACGATGAGGTTACCGGTTCGCGGCCATCGATATCGGCAGGGTGTCCCTCCCCAGAGCGCTGTGCCTGTGTGGCGCCAGTGACGCCGTGCCTGTGTGGCGCCAGTGACGCCGTGCCTGTGTGGCGCCAGTGACGCCGTGCCTGTGTGGCAGCCGGGGCAGCCGGGGCAGCCGGGGCAGCCGGGGCAGCCGGGGCAGCCGGGGCAGCCGGGGCAGCCGGGGCAGCCGGGGCAGCCGGGGCCGGCTACCGGTTGGTGAGGGCGTTCCCCCGGGCCGGCGGGCGGCCGTTGCCGAACGGCGGCGGCACGATGTCGACCGAGCCTCCGGCGCTCTCGATGGCCTGGCGCGCTGAAGCGGAAAAGCCGTGGGCGTGCACCCGCAGGGCGCGGTGCAGCTCGCCCCGTCCCAGGATCTTCACCATGGCGCCGTCACGGACCAGGCCGGCAGCGGCCATCGTCTGCGGGGTGGCCTCGTCCCCGTCGAAGCCGTCGAGCGCGTCGAGGTTCACCACCGAGTACGCCACACGGAACGGGTTGTTGAACCCCTTCAGCTTGGGCACCCGCTGCTTCAACGGCAGCTGGCCACCCTCGAACCCGGGCTTGATCGTGTCGCGAGCGCCCTGGCCTTTGGTACCGCGGCCGGCTGTCTTGCCACCCTTGCCGCCGATGCCACGCGCCACCCGGCGCCGGCCTCGGCGGGACCCAGCCGGGGCCCGCAGATCGTGCAGCTTCATGGTGCGTCCTCCTGGGAGGGGCTGGAGCCCGAAGCGCCGACGGACCGGAACCGTCGCCGCGGGCCTGAGAGCTCTGCGTCGTCAACCTCGGCCAGCTCGACGAGGTGCGGGACCCGCGCCAGCATGCCGCGGATCTCGGGCCGGTCGGGCAGGACTCGGGAGCGGCCGAGACCCCGCAGGCCGAGGGCTCGGAGCGTGGCACGGTGCTTCGGCTTGGTGCCGATGCCCGAGCGCACCTGGGTGACGCGCAGCGCGGTCACGCTCCTACCTCGTGGAACAGGTCGGCTGAACGCTGGCGCTCGCGATACGCGCGCAGGACGCCGCGGGGAACGACTTCGTCGGCAGGCTTGCCGCGCAGACGGGCGACGTCCTCGGGCCGCTTGAGGGCTCGCAGCCCGGCGATGGTGGCGTGGGCCACGTTGATCCCGTTGGACGAACCCAACGACTTGCACAGCACGTCATGGATGCCGGCGAGCTCGAGGATGGCGCGTGCGGCGCCCCCGGCGATCACGCCGGTTCCGGGTGCTGCGGGCTTGAGCATCACCCGGCCAGCGCCGGCCTCGCCGATCACCGGATGGGTGATGGTGCTGCCGGCGAGCGGCACGGCGAACATCGTCTTGCGTGCCTCCTCGATGCCCTTCTGCACGGCCAAGCCGGCTTCCTTGGCCTTGCCGTAGCCAAGGCCGACGCGCCCGTCTCCGTCACCGACCACCATGAGCGCGGTGAAGGAGAAGCGGCGACCGCCCTTCACCACCTTGGCCACCCGGTTGACCCGGATGGTCCGCTCCTCGAACTGTCCGTCGAGCATGTCAGAGCTCCAGTCCTGCATCGCGAGCGGCGTCGGCCAGCGCGGCCACCCGCCCGTGATAGCGATTGCCGCCACGGTCGAAGACGACTCGGGTCACTCCCGCAGCGCGTGCCCGCTCGGCTACCAGCCGGCCGACCACGGTCGCCGCGGCGATGTTGCCGCCCGCAGCGGAGCGAAGGTCTCGCTCGACGGTCCCTGCGCTGGCGATCGTCCGGCCGGTGCTGTCGTCGATGACCTGCGCGGTGATGTGGCGTGCCGAGCGGAACACGGCCAAGCGGGGCCGCTCGGGCGTCCCCACCACCTTCTTGCGGACCCGCGTGTGGCGCTGGACCCGAAGCCGTCGCTTGTGCTGTGCCGAGAGCGTCATCTCACTTCGCCGCCTTGCCGGCCTTGCGCAGGACGCGCTCGCCGGCGTAGCGCACACCCTTGCCCTTGTAGGGCTCGGGCTTGCGGATCTTACGAATGTCGGCGGCCACCTGGCCCACCTTCTCCTTGTCGATGCCCCGCACCACGATCCGGGTGGGGGTCGGCACCTCAAAGCTCACGCCGGCAGGTGCCTGCACGTTCACGGGGTGCGAAAAGCCCAGCGCCAGCTCCAGAGCGTCCGCTCCTTTGGCGGTGGCCCGGTAGCCGACACCGACGATCTCGAGCTCTTTGGTGAACCCTCCGGTCACACCGGCGACCATGTTGGCCACCAGCGTGCGCACGAGCCCGTGGAGCGCTCGGCTCCGCCGCTCGTCGTTCGGCCGCTCGACCAGCACGGTGCCGTCGTCCTGACGAATCGTGATGGGAGTGGGGACCTGGCGCGACAGCGTGCCGTTCGGCCCGGTCACCGTGACCGTGGAACCAACGACGTCAACCGTCACCGCGGCGGGGACGGGGATAGGGGTGCGCCCGATGCGCGACATCAGCGAACCTCCTCTTCGGCCCGAGCGATCGGTGTCTGCCGGCCATCCGGCGTCAGCCGCATGGCCGACGTCACAGGTCGGGCGCATGCCGCCCGACGGTCACCAGCGATCGGTGTCTGCCGGCCATCCGGCGTCAGCCGCATGGCCGAC
>JAJZLP010000160.1 GCA_021803325.1 Actinomycetes bacterium | reverse complement strand
CACGGCACGGCAAGCAGCGACATGTTAGCCGAGCCCACCAGCGCATCTCGCCGCCTGTGCAACCACATGCCATGCTCGGAGGCGTCGCCACCGACGCGTACCTGACGCATCCACGAGCGGACCCTGCTGGCGCGAGCACACGAGATCCCTGCGCCTGTCCGGCGAAACTCACGCCTCGTGGGGCGGATCCGGCGCTCGTCATCCGCCACTGGCGGCGTCGACCCTTGGCGGCACCGCCGCCCGTACCGGCACCTCGACCCTTGACGGTACCTTGACCTCTGGCGGCATCTCGGCCTGGTTCTGGCACGTCGGCCCGAACCGGCGCCTCGCTCCCTGGCCGGCCTCAGCACCCCTCAGGCGTGAGCCCCGACCGGACCGTGCCCCTGGGAAGCCTCGAAGGCCTCGCTACCGCTTGACGGCAACAGCCGTCCGAGGTGCACGGACCGCCGCCGTCCGAGCGCTGCCCCCGCTGCTGTAGGCCATCGCCTGCAGGTTCCAGAGCACGCCGGCGCCGCCGTCGTCTGCAACCACTCCGGTCAGGTCCGACGACCATGCCACCAAGCTGGGCTCGGCGAACAGCGGCAGCGCCGGCAGCGCGGTCCACAGCGCCTGGTCAGCCTGCCGGTAGAGCGCGGCGGCGCTCACCGCATAGAGATCCGATGCGGCCTGCGTGAACACACTGTCGACGGCGGCAGACTCGAACCCCGACCAGTCGTGCACCTGATCGGCTCCGGTGCTGCCGAACGCGGTCGAATACGCCTGCACCAGCTGCGATGTGTAGGCCTGTCCCGGCACAGGCACCAGGGCCAGGTCCCAGCCCCCTCCGGGGAGCACAGACCCGGTCAGGGAGGCCGACGGCACCGGGTTGCTGATGACGTCGAACCCGGCAGCCACCAGCTGACCGGCGATGGCTGGGCCGACCAGGGCGGACCAGGGATCGCCGGCCGCCCAGGTGAGCGTCAGTGGCACCGGCGCTCCGGCTCGGGTCAGGGTCCCCGACGCGTCGGGGACGATACCCGCCCCGGCCAGCAGGCGTGCCGCCTCCGCCGGGTGCGGCGCCAGGTAGGCGCTGCCATCGTCCTGGTATCCAGCCTGGCTGTTGGGGTACAGGAAGCTGTCGTCCACCCAGACTTCGGGGTCGAGCGGCTGCACCAGGCGGCGGACCAGCTGGGCCCGGTCGATCAGGTGGCCGACCGCCTGGCGCACGGCCTGCTGATCGAACGGGGCTTTCGCGGTGTTGAACACCAGCTGCAGCATGGTCGTCCCGAGCCCGGTCTCGCTGCGGACCGTCGGTGCCGACGACACGGCTTCGAGAGCTGCCAAGTCGAAGCTGCTGGGCTGTACGAGCTGGGCACGGCCCGCCGCCAGATCACCTGCCATCGCCGCCGTGGTCGGGCGCGCCTGCATCACGATGCTCGTCAGACGCGGCGCAGTACCCCACCAGTCGGGGTTGTGCACCAGCACCAGGCGTTGACCGGGCACCCACGCGCCAACCTTCCACGGCCCCCCGGACACCAGGTTCGTCGGATCGAACGCAGAGAACGCCTGCACCCACCCAGCGGAAGTGGCCACCTGGGGCGGGACCAGGTTGTCGAACAGCGACGGCCAGTCCGCGTACGGGGTGCGGAACACCACGGTGACGGTGGTGCCGTCCTGGGAGCCGGTGACCGACTGGATGTCCCGGTAGCCGACACCGCCGATCACACCGGTGCCTGCGGCCGCCGCCGTCCCAGCCTGACCGGTCTTCGCCGGCGCCGCCGGCGTGGTTGCAGCGACCACTCCGGCCCCGCCAGGCGTCGTCGACACGACGGATCTGGCGTGTCCACCCGAGGACGCTCCGGCCGACGGCGACGCAGCCGAGGACGCTCCTGCAGACGACGCAGCCGAGGGCGCACCAGCCGACGGCGACGCTCCAGCCGACCCTGCACCACCCGGCGGCAGCGCGGCCAGGGTCTCTTCGTGCCACAGGTACTCGAAGTCGGCGGCGCGTATCGGCTGCCCGTCGGACCACCGGGCTTGCGAGGCGATGTGGTAGACGACGGTCTGCGGGCTGACGCTCACGACCTCGGCGCTGCTCAGCAGGTTGGTGTCGAGCTGGGGCGACAGGCCGGGGCCAACCGTGTAGGACTGCGGCCAGATGGCGTCGCCCACGGCCCGGGTCACAGCCGTGTCACCGGCGACGGTGTGGGGGTTCAGGTTGACCGGCACCGACGGGACATCGACGACGAGCGTGCCGCCGACGCTCGCCGAGGTCGAAGGCAACGCGCCGTGCCGGTTGGACGCACTGACCACGCCGGTGCGCGAGACCACCACCACGACCGCCGCCACCAGCATCGCCGCCCACGGCAGGAGCCGCAGCGACAACCGCCGGCCGGCCCTCACGACACGCGTAGGGCCAGGGCCAAGGTGGTGAAGGTGAAGATGATCGCCACCGTGATGGTGATCCGGTCCAAGTTCTTCTCCACAACGGTCGACCCGGCCGCGACCTGGCCGACCGAGCCGCCGAACATGTCGGACAGCCCACCGCCCTTGCCCGAGTGCAGCAGGATCAGCACGATCAGGCTGATCGACACCATGATGTGGACGACCATGATGGCAATGGTCAGCACCGTCTGCTCGCTCCTCGTTCCCAACCGCCCATCGGGCGGCCCCCGGACCCGGCCACGCTACCAGAGCCCCGCTGCACGCTGGCAGCGCCGCCCGCTTCAGCGCCGCGAGGACCTGCGGACCGTTGCCGCAGCCGACACGATGTCGCTGAAGCTGGCGGCGTCCAAGCTGGCGCCACCGACGAGCACGCCACCGACGTCGGGTCCGGCGACCAGCGCCGCGGTGTTGTCCGGGTTGACCGAACCGCCGTACAGGATGCGGGTGGCCGCGGCCGCTTCGGGCGACGACAGGTCACCCAGCCGGGCGCGGATGTGCGCACAGGCACGCTGGGCGTCGTCGGCGGTGGCGGTCGCTCCGGTCCCGATCGCCCAGATCGGCTCGTACGCCACCACCATGCCGGCGATCTGCTCCACCGTGAGCCCGTCAGCGGCCGCGGCCACCTGGGCAGCCAGGCGAGCCTCGGTCTCCCCGGCCTCGCGCTCGCCGGCCGTCTCCCCCACGCACAGGACCGGGACCATCCCGTGGCGCAGCACGGCGCGCAGCGCTGCAGCCACCTGGGCATCGCTCTGGCCGAACAGCTGCCGGCGCTCGGAGTGCCCGACGAGGACGTAGCGCACGCCCAGGCGGGCGAGCATGGGGGCCGACACCTCCCCGGTGAAGGCGCCGGCGTCGTCGCTGTGGCAGTGCTGTGCACCGAGGACGAGCGGGATCGCCCGGTCCTCCAAGACGGTCTGGACCGACCGAAGGTCGGTGAACGGCGGGTGGACGGTCACCTCTACGCGGGCCAGCGCACCGGGGTCGAGGCGAAGGCCCAGCTCCTGCACGGTCCGGATGGCCTGCAGGTGGTCGTGGTGCATCTTCCAGTTCCCGGCGACGAGCGTGCGACGCTCGCCGCCCGGCTCGTCAGCGCCCATGCTCGGTGGCAGCCCAGGCTGCTGGTCCCCTGGCGCGGCGGGCCGCCATCACGTCAGGCATGGTCCGGACCGCAGCGACCCGTGCCGGTGTTCGCCGGTGCGTTCGACGCGTGGCGCAACGCCTCCAACCCCGGCAGGTCCCCGTGCTCGAGCAACTCCAGCGCCGCGCCGCCACCGGTCGATACGAACTCGACACGGTCGCTCAGCCCGAGCCGGTCGATGGCGGCGGCGGAGTCCCCTCCGCCGACGACGGTGTGCCCGCCGCAGGCTGCCACCGCTTCGGCCACCGACCGAGTGCCACTGGCGAAGCGCTCGTCCTCGAAGACGCCCATCGGCCCGTTCCACAGCACCGTCCTGGCCCCGGTGATGGCCTCGGCGTAGCGCTCGGCGGTGCGCGGCCCGATGTCGAGCCCGCGCCACCCGCTCGCGACCTCCTCCACCACGCGGACCTCACCGGTCCCCGGGTGGCAGCTGCCGATCCGTCCGTCGGGAGCGAGGGCAATCACGTCCGACGGCACCAGGATCCGGTCGCCGGCCTTGTCGAGCAGCACCCGGCAGTCGTCCAGGCGAGAGGCGTCGACCAGGGAGTCGCCGACCCGGTGCCCGGCGGCGGCCAGGAAGGTGAAGGCCATGCCGCCCCCCACCACCAGCCGGTCGACCTGGTCGAGCAAGGACCGCAGGACGCCGAGCTTGTCGCACACCTTCGCCCCGCCGACCACCGCCACGAACGGGCGCTCGGGACAGCCGAGCAGCCCGCCGAGAACCTGCGCCTCACGCGCCACCAGTCGGCCCGCCGCTGAGGGGAGCCAGCGGGGCGGCCCCACGATCGACGCGTGCGAGCGGTGCGACGCGCCGAACGCGTCGTTCACGTAGAAGTCGAAGCCGTCCACCAGGCACCGGACGAACCCCTCGTCGCACGCTTCTTCCCCCGCGTCCCAGCGCAGGTTGTCGAGCAGCGCCACCCCGGGCGCCAGCTGCGCCAGGACCGCCCGGACCGGAGCCAGATCGGTGGCCGGGTCCGGCGCCCCGGCGGGCCGGCCCAGGTGCGCGCACGCCGTCACCTCGGCGCCGTGCTGGAGCAGCCACCTGAGCGTCGGCAGGGTGGAGCGGACCCGGAAGTCGTCGACCACCGTGATCGAGCCATCGTCCTCGGTCTCGAGCGGCACGTTGTAGTCGACACGGACCAACACCCGGCGGCCCTCGACCGGCGGCAGGTCCTCGAGCGTCGGCACGCCGGCGCTCGGGTCACCGTTCATCGGTGCTGTTCCCATCGGGTCCCTCTCCGGTTCACGCCCCGCCAACCAGGATGGCCAGGTCGACCAGGCGGTTGGAGTATCCCCACTCGTTGTCATACCAGCCTTGCACCTTCACGAGCGTGCTGTCGGAGCCCAGTGCAACCACCATGGTCAGCGGAGCGTCGAACACGCACGAAGCGGGGTTCCCGACGATGTCGGACGACACCAGCGGCTCCTCGCTGTACTCCAGCACCCGGGACAGCGGCCCCGAGCTCGCCGCCGCGGCAAAGGCGCCGTTGACCTGAGCCGCGGTCACCGATCCGGGCACCACCGCGGTGAAGTCGGTGATCGATCCATCGTTGACCGGCACCCGCAGGGACGAGCCATCGAGCCGACCCTGCATCTGCTCGAGCACCAGGCCGGTAGCCCGCGCGGCACCGGTGGACGACGGCACGATGTTCCACGGCGCCGCCCGGGCCCGGCGCAGGTCCTTGTGCGGCAGGTCGAGCAGGTTCTGGTCGTTGGTGACGGCGTGCACCGTGGTCATGAGGCCGCCGGTGACGCCGAACGCGTCGTCGAGCACCTTCACCAGGGGCACGAAACAGTTGGTGGTGCACGATGCGTTCGACACCACCCGATGCCGACCGGGGTCGAAGTCGCCGTCGTTGACACCGACCACGAACGTGGCGTCGGCCCCGGCCGACGGCGCAGACACCACCACCCGGGGAGCCCCCGCGTCGAGATGTGCCGCCGCCTGCTCACGGGAGGTGAACCGGCCCGTCGACTCGACCACGACGTCGACCTGGAGCGATCCCCACGGCAGCGCCTTCGGCTCACGTTCGGCCAGGACCGCGATCCGATGCCCGTCCACCACCAGGTCGGTCCCGTCGACGACCACCGTGCCGCCGAACGGGCCCTGGGTAGTGTCGTGGCGCAGCAGGTGGGCGTTGGTGTGTGCGTCGGTCAGGTCGTTCACCGCCACGATCTCCAGCGCGTCCCCGAAGGTGCGCGCGGCCCGCAGGAAGTTGCGGCCGATCCGGCCGAACCCGTTGATCCCGACGCGAATGGTCATGTCCTCACTCCTCCGCACGAGGGCGCCCGACGCGGGCGCCCTATCCGACCAGATCCGCCAGGGCTTTCGCCAGTTGAGCAGGGTCGTGGGCCAGGCCACTCGCCTTGGCGAGGGGTCGCTGGACCACCGGCACCCCCGGCGATCCGAGCTCGATCCCGGTCGTGTCGCACAGCACCACGTCCACTGGGATCCCATGGGCGGCGAGGGCGGCGACGTGGTCGGACACGTCGTACCCCTCGGTCTCCGCCGCCTGAGGCCGCAGGTTGCACACGTACACGCGTCGGGCGCCGGTGGCCCGCAGGGCGGCGGCCACACCCGGCACCATGGCCGCAGCCAGCACACTCGTGTACAGCGAACCGGGCCCGAGGATGACCTGGTCGGCCGCGGCGATGGCGGCCACGGCAGCAGGAGCCGCAGGCGGATCCGCCGGTCGCAGCGTCATCCGGCGGATCCTGGCGGTGTGCATCACTGCCGTCTGGCCCTCCACCGCACCACCGGCTGATTCCGCTGCCAGCACCACAGGCTCGTAGGAGACCGGGACGACCCTGCCGGCCGCCTGGAGCAGGGCGGCGGCTTCGTCCACTGCCACTTGGACGTCGCCGGTCACCGCCAGCAGCCCGGCCAGCACCAGGTTGCCCAGCGCGTGGCCGCGCCGGTTGGCGGGATCCCTGCTGGCCAGCAGGCAACCGGCGGCTTCGGCGCCCGGGCCGCGTGCACCGGCAGCGGCACCCCCGGCACCACCACCACCACCACCAGCCCCAGCACCACCACCACCAGCCCCAGCACCACCACCACCACCGCCACTAGCCCCGCCACCACCGGCACCGCCACTAGCCCCGGCACTACCGGCACCGGCACCCCCGTCGGCCACAGGCGGCACCAGGGCCTCGGGGAACCGATGCTCGAAGGCCGCTGCCAGCAACGATCCCTCGCCGGCCAGAGCGACCAGGCAGGTGCGCAGGTCGCCGGGGGGCACCATGCCGAGGTCGCGCCGCAACCGGCCGGAGGACCCGCCGTCGTCGGCCACCGACACCACGGCGGTGAGGGTGCCGGCGTAGTGCCGGGCCGCCCGGAGGGTGGCTGCCTGGCCGTGCCCGCCGCCGATCGCCACCACCCGCGGGCCGTGGCCGGGCGCTGCCGACCCCAGCGTCGGCGGCGTCACCGGTCGACGTCCCGGTGGAAGACCGACACGGCCGGACCTCGCCTCCCGAGCCGCTGCGCCAGCTCCTCGGCCAGCACCACGGACCGGTGGCGTCCGCCGGTGCAGCCCATGGCCACCGTCAGATAGGACTTTCCCTCTGCCTCGTAGGCCGGCAGCAGCCCTGCCAGCAGGTTGTCGACGTGCTCCAGGAACGCTTGCGTCTCCTCGTGCCCGAGCACGAAGTCCCGGACGGGCTGGTCCAGTCCGCTGTACGGGCGCAGCGCCTCGATCCAGTGCGGGTTCGGGAGGAACCGGCAGTCGAACACCAGGTCCGCGTCGAGCGGCAACCCGTGCTTGTAGCCGAACGACACCACGGCGGTGCGCATGCCCGGTGCCTCCTCGTCGCCGAACAGGTCGGTGACCCGCACCCGGAGCTGGTTGACGTTCAGCTCGCCGGTATCGAGGATCACATCGGCGCGATCACGGACCGGCTCGAGGTGCCGTCGCTCCTCGACGATGGCCCGGTCGACTTGGTCCCCGCCCATCGGGTGGCGACGCCGCGTGCCGGCGAAGCGTCGGACCAGGATCTCGTCGGGAGCGTCCAGGAAGACCAGTCGGACTCGGTGACCGAGCGTCCGGAGCCGGTCGACGGCCGGCAGCGCCTCCTCGACCCGAGCACCCCCACCCCGGCCGACCACCAAGGCGACCCGCTCCTGCGCGTGGCCGTGCGCGTTCAGGGCTTCGGCCGCCTCCGACAGCAGCGACGGCGGCATGTTGTCGATCACGTACCACCCGGCGTCCTCGAGGGCGGCGGCGGCAGTCGACCGCCCTGCGCCCGACATGCCGGTCATCACCAGGTAGTCGCTCACTGGCACCCATCTTGGCCCGCTGTCCCGGGCTGTGTCGCCATCCCCCCAAGATCGGGCCCGGGCCTGGTTGCGCTGGCGGAACCGTCCGCAGAGGCGCCCGCCGGACCGAAGCGGCCCGGCCCGGTCCCGATACCGACGGGGTGAAGCGCCAAGTCGACGGCGACAGCCACGGCTTCCGGCAGCCACGGCAGGGACCGCAGCTGCGGCAACCCGGCCTCGCGCACCGCCTTCAGGCTCCCGAAATGGCGCAGCAGACGAGCTTGGCGCTTGGGGCCGAGACCGGGGATGCCGTCGAGCGCGCTGCGGGTCATCCGCTTGGAGCGCAGGGAGCGGTGGTAGGTGATGGCGAACCGGTGGGCCTCGTCCCGCACCCGCTGCAGGAGGTACAGCGCCTCGGAGCCCCGCTCGATCCGCACCGGATCGGGCCGCCCGGGGACGAACACCTCCTCCAACGACTTGGCCAGCGACGCCACCGGGATCTCGCCCGCCAACCCCAGCCGCTCCAGCACGCGCACCGCCACACCCAGCTGTCCCTTGCCTCCGTCGACGACCAGCAGCTGGGGTGGGTAGGCGAAGCGCCGGGGCCGGCCCTCGACGCCCGAGGCAGCACGTGCCCGCTCGTCGAGCAGGGCCTGCAGGCGCCGACCGAGCACTTCCTCCATCGCCGCGTAGTCGTCGTTGCCGGGCACGTCGCGGATCTTGAACCGGCGGTACTCGGAGCGTCGCGGCAGGCCGTCCTCGAGGACCACCATGGACCCGACGTAGTCGCTGCCCTGCAGGTGGCTCATGTCGTAGCACTCGATGCGCAGCGGGGCGTGCGCCAGGCCCAGCGCCTGCTGCAGGGCAGCCATCGCCGCCGCACGGCTGTCGTGGTCGGCGGCGCGGCGGAGCCGGTGGCGGGCGAGCTCCTCCTCGGCGTTGCGACGGGCCGTCTCCATCAGGATCCGCTTGCCCCCACGCTGGGGGACCGCGAGCCGCACGGGCGCACCCCGGCGGTCAGCCAGGAACGCTCGGTACGCATCGACGGGGTCGGGCAGGACCGGCACCAGCACCTGGCGCGGTAGCTCGGGCTCGGCGTCTCCCTCCACACCGAAGCCCGTGGCGGGGTCCCCCGCCCCGCTCGCCCAACCGTCGTCGAGATGCCGGCCCCGGCGGGTCCCCGCTCCGTCGGACGGCACGGCGTCCCCGTACAGCTCCTCGAGCACCCGGCCCACGAGCTGGGCCGAGGTCAGGTCCTCGACCCGGTCGACCACGAAGGCCCGCCGACCGACCACCCGGCCGCGGCGCACCAGCAGCACGCACACCGACGCCTCCAGTGGCTCCTCCTCGATCCCGACGACATCCAGGTCCTCGGGCGTGTCGGTGACGACCTGCTGGCGCTCCACCGCCTTGCGCAGCGCCGCCAGCTGGTCCCGCCGGTGTGCGGCCAGCTCGAACTCCAGCGCCGCCGACGCCCCGGCCATCTCCTCCTGCAGCCGCTGCTCCACCCGGTCGGTGTCGCCCGCGAACACCGCCATCATGTCGTCGACGTACCCCGCGTAGGTGGACGGGTCCACGGCACCGACGCACGGCCCCGAGCACCGCTCGATGTGGTGCAGCAGACAGGGGCGCCCCAGGGCCTGGTGGCGGTCGAACTTGCGGTCCGAGCAGGTCCGGATGGGGAACGACCGCAGCAGCAGGTCGAGCGTGTCGCGCACCGCGCCGGTGTGCGCGTAGGGGCCGAAATAGCGCACGCCCGGGAGCCGCTTGCCCCGTACGACCGCAGCCCGGGGCCAGGTGTCGGACACGGTGACCGCCAGCCACGGGTAGCTCTTGTCGTCGACCAGGCGGATGTTGAACCGGGGCCGGTGCCGCTTGATGAGCGCGTACTCCAGCAGGATGGCCTCGACCTCGTTGGCCACCTGGATCCACTCCACCCGATCCGCGCTCGCCACCATCTGCGCGGTCTTCGGTGCGAGGGTGGCCGGATCGGCGAAGTAGCTCGACACCCGGCTGCGCAGCGACTTCGCCTTCCCGACATAGAGCACCCGACCCTCGGCGTCGAGGAACTGGTAGGAGCCCGGAGCATCGGGGATGGTCGAAGCTGCCGGCCGCTGGCGCACCCCCCCACTGTGCCGCACGCCGACGGCACCGCGGGCCGACGCCCGTCTGCCGGGACCTTCGCATCCCACACGAACGCCGGTCGGCTGCCTGTGACCGGCACAGACGGCACAACCGACGCCCACCGCTCGACCATGCAGGCGCGGCAGTCGGGCGGCGGCGTACACTGAGGTGCAGCGTCGGCCTGGTACCCCGGCGTACATCATCACCCCAAGGCCGACATACCCGCGGATGGGCGACCAGGCTGTCCCCGCCGGCCGTCGAGGGGTGCTCCCCCGAGGGGGTCATCCATGCTTCGCCTGCAGCGACCGCTCCCCGAGTGGTACAGAACAGCTACGCCCGACGATCTGGCCGACCGGATCGCCGCGACCAAGTCCGCCTTGGGCGAACGACTGCTGGTCCTGGGGCACCACTACCAGCGTGACGAGGTGATGCGCTGGGCCGATGCCAGGGGCGACTCCCTGGCCCTGTCACGCCTGGCCGCCGAACGGCGCGATGCCGAGCTCATCGTGTTCTGCGGTGTGCACTTCATGGCGGAGTCCGCCGACATCCTCACCGGGGACCACCAGCAGGTGGTGCTGCCCGACCTGAACGCTGGGTGCTCCATGGCCGACATGGCCGACATCGACGAGGTGGAGACCGCATGGGAGGAACTGGCCCAGGTCACCGACGTCGACCAGATCGTTCCGATCACCTACATCAACTCGTCGGCTGCCATCAAGGCGTTCGTGGGGCGCCACGGTGGGGCCGTCTGCACCTCCTCGAACGCCCGCGCCGTCCTCACCTGGGCGCTGGGGCCCGGGCCTGACGCTGCTGGGACCGCCGGCAGGACTGCCGCTCCAGACCTACCTCGCGGCGACAAGGTCCTCTTCCTCCCAGACCAGCACCTCGGCCGCAACACCGGCTACCAGTTGGGGTGGAAAGCACCGGACATGGCCATCTGGGACCCCAGGCTGGCGCTGGGTGGCCTGACCGACGCCGAGGTGAAGATCACGACGCTGCTCCTGTGGCGGGGCCACTGCTCCGTCCACCAGCGCTTCCGGCCGGAGCACGTCGCCGCCTTCCGCTCCGAGCACCCCGACGGCATCGTGGTCGTGCACCCCGAGTGTGCCCACGACGTGGTCGAGGCAGCCGACCACGTCGGGTCCACCGACTTCATCATCCGTGCGGTGGCCGATGCCCCCGCCGGCGCGGTCATCGGTGTCGGCACCGAGATCCACCTGGTCCACCGCCTCGCAGCGGAGACACCCGACAAGACCGTGGTGTCGCTCGACCCGCTCGTCTGCCCGTGCTCCACCATGTTCCGCATCGACGCCGCCCATCTCGCCTGGGTGCTCGACGGGTTCCTGGAGGGCGAGGTCCGCAACCGCATCGTCGTGGACGACGACACGGCCGCCTGGGCCCGAACCGCCCTCGAGCGCATGCTCACCATCACCTGAGCGGCAACGAGGGGCCGGCACGGTAGCGGCACAACGTCGGGCTGCCATCGTCGCCATCCGAGCCGGGCTGTCGGCCGATCGACTACGGGGTGACGGCCGCGTCGACCGCCTCCGCCAGCACGCTCTGTCCCGACGGGCTCGGATGGACGCCGCAGCCACCGGTGGAGAGCTGGGTGAGGAGCCCGGCAGTGCACGAGTCGTTGCCGGAGTAGGTCGCCGCCGCGGCGAACGCCTGGTATCCGTGGGCGATCTCCACGCGGTAGGGCCGCGCTCCGGCATCGACAGCCGAGTTCAGGGCGTGGCTGGCAGCGTTGTCGAATGCGTTGGCATAGTTCAACGAGTAGTAGTTGACGATCACGATCTGGCCTCGGTATTGGGCCTTCGTGCGAATGGCAGCCAGGATGATGCCCACGTTGCGGGTGACGCTGGCCAGCACCGGGTCCAGCTGGCGAGGTGCTATGCAGTGGTCGGCCGTGGTGTCTTCACAAATGAAGGCGTCGTTGGCGCCGATCATGAGCGACACCAGCCGGGTCTTCGGGTGGGTCTTCAAGAAAGCCAGTGCGAACGCCAGCTGGCTCTGGCGATAGCTGACGTGCAGCGGGAACGCGGTTCTGTACCCGAGGCCTATCCGCTTGCCCGAGGCGGTGATGGAATTCTCACAGCCGTTGCTCTGGGCCGACGCGTTGATCAAGCTGGCGGAGGTCTCGCCCGGGCACGAAGCGTTGGTCACGTGCAGGTGCAGCTCGGCCGCCACGTCCTCGGGGTAGCCGACGAAGCTCGCTGCGTCGTGATAGTCAGGCGCTGGTACCGTCGTCGGTTCTCGGAACCCGAAGGCCACCGAGTCGCCGATGGCGAGGTAGTCGCTTCCTGGTTTGACGGCAGGCACCGCTGCAGTGATCGGCAACGCTTTGCCGGATGATCCACCCGAGGCTGCCATCGCCGCCAGCACAACGATCGCGGTGAGGACGCCCGCACCGAGCACCACCACCAGCACCGCACGCCGAGCTGCAAGCGTCCGGATGAGACGCATGGCCCCCCCTTTGCTTGCCCCGTCGGCTTCGCCCGCCGGTTGCACGCCAATCTCGCATGCAGGCCGCCGAGCCGCAACCACGTGGCCACGCGGCCCGGTGGCAGCACGTCTGGGCATCGCCGTCCTCGACGTGCCGATGGTGCCCGTGAAGCTCGTGAAGCTCGTGAAGCTCGTGAAGCTCGTGAAGCTCGTGAAGCTCGTGAAGCTCGTGAAGCTCGTGAAGCTCGTGAAGCTCGTGAAGCGAGCAGAACCTTGCCGCCATCGGTGCGGAAGGTCCGGCGCATCGGGTTCAGCCGAGCCGGTCGACCTCCCCCGACACAGCGAGGCGTGGATCACCCCAGGTGCCACCACCGGTCCGGTGCGCCAAGCCATCTGGCGCCTTGGCCGACGGGCCTGCACCACGTACCGCCAGCGCCATGGACGATCCGCCCCACGGCCCTCAGCCGGCGCGGCGCCCGGCCCCCTTCGTCTGCTTGGATGCCAAGCTCGTCCCTCGCTCGCCAGTCGCCCTGGTCGCCTCCGACACCTCGCTGGCAGCAGCCACCGCGGACGCAGCGGCCGTACCAGCCACCGCGTGTCGCTTCGACACACCGGCTGCCTTCGACCCACCGGCCGCCTTCGGCACTGCACCGGCCGCCTTCGACCCACCACCCGACTTCGACCCGCCGGCCGCCTTCGGCACTGCACCGGCCGCCTTCGACCCACCACCCGACTTCGACCCGCCAGCCGCCTTCGGCACTGCACCGGCCGCCTTCGGCACTGCACCGGCCGCCTTCGGCACTGCACCGGCCGCCTTCGGCACTGCACCGGCCGCCTTCGGCACTGCACCCGACTTCGACCCGCCGGCCGCCTT
>JAJZLP010000312.1 GCA_021803325.1 Actinomycetes bacterium | reverse complement strand
CCGTCGTGAGCCGTGACCCCGTCTCCCTGCCCGTCGAACGCACCAACGATGGGCGCGACAGAAGCGAGTGCAGCGTGGCCGAAGGCGTCACCGACCTGCCCAGGCCGACCGGCAGTGCAGACACCGGTGCAGGCGCAGGCACAGGTGCAGGTGCAGGCGCAGGCGCAGGTGCAGACACAAATGCAGGTGCAGGCACAGGTGCAGGTGCAGGCACAGGTGCGGGAGCCGTCAGTTCGGCCCCGGCGGGCCCCGATTCGCCAGGAGCCGTCAGTTCGGCCCCGGCGGGCCCCTATTCGCCAGGAGCCGTCAGTTCGGCCCCGGCGGGCCCCGATTCGCCAGGAGCCGTGCTGGAGCATGCTGTTCTCGACGTCCGGTGCGGTGACGAGGAGGCTTTCGAGGCCGCGTTCAGCGAAGCCAGGAGCATCATCGCATCGTCACCAGGGTTCGTCTCCCTGCGTCTGGAACGCTGTGTGGAGCGACCCAGCCGGTACCTCCTGCTGGTGACGTGGACGTCTCTCGAGGCGCACACCGAGGGGTTCCGGGGATCGGCCGCGTTTGCGCAGTGGCGGTCACTGTTGCACCACTTCTACGACCCGTTCCCGACAGTGGAGCACTTCGAGCTGGTTGCGACGGCTTGACATCGGGGTGTCTGGTGGCCGGCGGTTGGCTCGACCGTGACCTGGCGCGCACGTGCCGACGAGGCCGACGTGCCGACGAGGCCGACGAGGCCGACGAGGCCGACGAGGCCGACGAGGCCGACGTGCCGACGTGCCGACGAGGCCGGCCGCCGCGCGCTGAGACGCCGTGGACGCGAAGCGTCGTTTGAGCGGGCGTAGGCGCTATACTTCTCGGCAGGTGTGATGGTCCAGCCGACTGCCGGGTACCGACCCGGTCCACGCTGCCACCACCGGGGTCTTCCTCATCGTTTCTTCGTGATCTGCCGAACCGGAGCCCGCGGAGCCACTCGAGGTGGGCCCGCCCCGAGGGGTGCGGCCGCCGCTTCTCGGTCCGATACGCATGACGACACCGAGCGAGGACACCATGACCACGACCGATGCAGCTGCTCCGCGAGGAAGAAGGGCGCAGCGCCAGAGCTCCGGAGCGCAAGCTCCCACTGCTACTTCTGTTCGTGCAGATACAGCAGGGCCGGCAGATACAGCAGGGCCGGCAGATACAGCAGGGCCGGCAGATACAGCAGGGCCGGCAGATACAGCAGGGCTCGCTGCTCCCAGCGATGGCAGCACCGCAGACGATGGCGTGACCACGGGCAATGTGGCCACGCCGGGTGATATGGGGGGCGACGACCACCCCGGAGCCGCTCCGGTGACGACGTTCGCGAAGCTCGGTGTCGCCCCCGAGCTGGTCGCGACCCTGTCGGCCCAAGGGATCATGGCGCCGTTCGCAGTCCAAGCGTTGACCCTCCCCGACGGGTTGGCGGGTCGCGACGTCTGCGGCAAGGCCAAGACGGGTTCGGGGAAGACGCTCGCCTTCGGTTTGCCACTGCTGATGCGCATCGCGAAGGCCGATCCCAAGCGGCCCCGTGGCCTGGTCCTGGTACCCACCCGTGAGCTGGCCATCCAGGTGCACGAGGTTCTGGAGCCGCTCGCCGAGGCCGTTGGCCGGCGAGCCGTCGTCGTCTACGGGGGTGCCGACCTCGACCGCCAGGTGAAGAAGCTTGCAAAGGGCTGCGACGTCGTGATCGCCACCCCCGGTCGGCTCATCGATCTGAACGAGCGTGGGGGAGTTTCGATGGCGGACGTCGAGGTAGTCGTGCTGGACGAGGCAGACCGCATGGCTGACATGGGTTTCCTGCCGCAGGTCGACTGGCTGCTGCGCCGTATCGAGCGCCCGCACCAGACGATGCTGTTCTCGGCCACGCTTGACGGCGATGTCGACCGCCTGGTTCGCCGCCACCTGAAGGACCCGGTGCGTCACCAGGTCGAGGCTGCCGTCCCGACCGTCGAGTCCATGCAGCACCGCTTCCTCCAGGTGCACCAGATGGACAAGGTGCGTACCGGGGCCGCAATCTGCGCCGCAGCGCACAAAGCCATTGTCTTTGTGCGCACCAAGCGGGGGGCCGACCGACTGGTCGAGCAACTCCAGCGCGAAGGGGTCCAGGCGGCGGCCATCCACGGCGACCTGCGCCAGTCGAGCCGCGAGAAGGCAATGGTGGACTTCTCCTCGGGCAGGCTCCCGGTATTGGTGGCCACCGACGTCGCCGCCCGGGGCCTCGACATCGACGACGTGGACGTGGTCATCCACTACGACCCTCCTGAGGACCACAAGGCCTACCTGCATCGCTCGGGTCGCACGGCGCGGGCAGGCGGCAGCGGCGTGGCCGTCACCCTGGTGCTCTGGGACCAGATCATGGAGGTCGAGCGCATCCAGAAGCGGCTCGGTCTGCGGATGCCCATCGTCGAGATCTTCTCGAACGACCCTCGCCTGGCCGACCTGGCTGGCTGGGAGCCGGCCGAGGGCGCGGCTTGAGCCCCGGCGCTTCGGGTGCTGGCGCTCCGGGTGCTGGCGCTCCGGGTGCTGGCGCTCCGGGTGCTGGCGCTCCGGGTGTTGGCGCTCCGGGAAGGCCTTCCTCCGCTGCGGGGTCGGCGAGCGGAGCCACACCCAGCTCGACGCCGGGTGCCGGAGCTGCTGGCGGCGTCGGTCGTGGAGCTGGCGAACTGGTCACCCGGGTCCTCGTGGTGACGGCTCATCCCGACGACGTCGACTTCGGCATGGGTGGCACGGTGGCGACGTGGACAGCGGCTGGTGTCGAGGTGGCCTACTGCGTGTGCACCGACGGGGACGCCGGCGGCTTCGACCGAGCCGTGTCACGCCCGGCCATGGCGGCGACGCGGCGTGACGAGCAGCGGGCTGCCGCCAAGACGCTCGGCGTGGAGCACGTGGAGTTCCTCGGGTATCCCGACGGGCGGTTGGCGCCCAGCATCGAGCTGCGACGAGACATCAGTCGCGTGATCCGCCAGCTGCGGCCGGAGCGTGTGGTGTGCCAGTCCCCCGAACGGCGGTGGGACCGGATCTTCGCCAGCCACCCGGACCACCTGGCGGCCGGCGAGGCAGCCGTGTGCGCCGTCTACCCCGATGCCCGCAATCCGTTCGCCCACCCCGAGCTGCTCGGCAGCGAAGGCCTGGAGCCGCACACCGTTGGCGAGCTCTGGCTCATGGCATCAGGCCGTCCCGACCACTTTGTCGACGTGACCGACGCGACCGAGCGGAAGCTGGCGGCGCTGCGCTGCCACGCCAGCCAGCTCCCCGATGTGCCGGGCATGGAGGAGCGGGTGCGCGGCTGGCTCGCCGCCACTGGGGCGGAGGCCGGGATGGCCGAGGGCCGGATGGCGGAGGCGTTCCAGGTGGTCCACACAGGCTGACGGTGCCCGGCAGCGCGCCGCGCTGGGCCCCCAACCCTTGTGCAGCCGATCCCGTGCGGCCAGATGCTGGGGTGCGGACCGGCGCGTTGGTCTCGCTGCTTCTGGAGCTGGTGGCGACCATACGATGCCGCCGCGCTGACCGGGGCGTTCGGCCCTGGTCGTCGCGCGTCCGCCCTGCTCATGATGGGGCATGGGCCTCGCTGCGGACGACGTCGCCACCGTTGGCGGGTCCGCCAACAGCGCACGCGCGGAGGTCCCACCGAGGTCCCTGACGTCGCTCGACGCGCCCGATGTGCTGGCGGCGCTCGGCAGCTCCAGGCGCGGTCTCGGCGAGGACGAGGTCATGGTGCGCCGCCGCTCCGCTGGCCGCAACCTGTTGCCGCCACCCCACCGCCGGCCGGTGTCTGCCGAGATCGCCGCCCAGTTCACCAGCATGTTCGCTGTCATCCTGGTGGTGGCGGCAGGGCTCACATTCCTCACCTACCTGCTGTCGATCCCGCGTGATCCGGCGAACCTGGAGCTCACCTTCGGGATCCTGGCCGTGGTGGCGTTGAACGCGCTGGTGGGTTTCACCCAGGAGCACTCCGCCGAGCGCACGGCCGAGGCGCTGCAGACGATGCTTCCCCGAACGACGCGGGTGTTGCGGGCAGGCGTGCTGGTCGAGCTGGGAGCCGAGGAGCTCGTGCCTGGTGACATGGTGGTGCTCCGGGCTGGCGACGCCGTCCCGGCCGATGGGCGGGTGGTCGAAGCCCACGAACTGTCGGTCGAGATGGCAGCCCTGACGGGGGAGAGCCAGCCCGCCAGCCGGACCGACCAGCCGGTGGAGGCGGGTACGGCGCCCCTCGACGCCCGGAATTGCGTGTTCATGGGGACGTCGGTGGTGCGGGGCACGGCCAGGGTGGTGGTCTTCGCCACGGGGGTCGCAACCGAGCTCGGGCGGGTGTACCGGCTCACAGCCGAGCAGGCTCCCGAGCCGAGCCCCCTGCAGCGTCAGGTGGCGGACATGGCTCGCCGCGTGGCGGCGGTGGCGATCGTCGTCGGCGCCCTCCTGTTCGCCGTGCGCTTGTTCACCGGCAACGCTGCTGTCGCCTCGTTCGTCTTCGCGCTCGCCGTCATGGTGGCGCTGGTGCCCGAGGGACTTCCGGCCACCCTGTCGGTGTCCCTTGCCGTGGCGGTCCGGCGCATGGCCACGCACCACGCGCTGGTCAAGCGACTCGCCGCAGTGGAGTCCCTGGGGTCCACCACGGTGATCTGCACCGACAAGACCGGCACGCTCACCAAGGCGGAGATGACCGTGCAGGAGGTGTTCGCCTCGGGCCGCGTGCACCACGTCACCGGGGTCGGCTACGAGCCTGTCGGTGAAGTGGAGGACGCGCCGGCGATCACCGATGTGCTGGTGGCCGGCGCTCTGTGCTCCGATGCCCGGATCATCCCCTCGGATGGCGACGAGGACGCTCGGGTGCTGGGGGACACCACCGAGGGAGCCGTGGTCGTCGCGGCCGCCAAGGCCGGGATCGACGTCGACGTCGAGGCGGCTCGGACGCCCCGAGTCGGGGTCTTTCCCTTCGATCCCGACCGGAAGCTCATGACCACGGTCCACCGCTCGGCGAGCGGGACAGTGGCGTACGTCAAAGGATCGCCCCAGGCGGTGCTCGACCGCTGTGTCGTCACCCGGTGGGACGGGCGCGAGGTGCCGCTCGATTCCGAGCTGCGACGCCGCATCGACCAGGCCAACGACACCATGGCCGCTCGAGGGCTGCGCGTGCTGGCTGTCGCCGGCAGGGCGCTGCCCGACACCGGGCTGATCCTTCCAGATGCCCGAGCGATCTCGGCGACCGCAGCCGACGGGCTGCCGACCCCGGCTGGCCGGCCGGTGACCTCGGCCGACCGGCAGCCGACCCAGGCCGACGTCGAGTCGGGGCTGACCTTCTACGGACTGGTGGGAATGTCGGACCCGCCTCGTCCCGAGGTCACCGCAGCGGTGGCGGCCTGCCGGCGGGCCGGCATCGCCGTGGTGATGGTCACCGGCGACTACGGGCTGACGGCCGAGGCAGTGGCTCGGCGGGTCGGCATCATCGGGACGGGGCCGGCTCGAGTGGTCACCGGAGCGGAGCTCGACGCCATGGACGACAGCATGCTGGCGTCGGCGTTGGCCGGGGACGAGCAGGTGATCTTCGCTCGGGTCCGGCCCGAGCACAAGATGCGCATCGTCGCCTCCCTCGAGTCTCGCGGTGAGGTGGTGGCCGTCACCGGCGACGGGGTCAACGACGCCCCCGCCCTGAAGCGGGCGAGCATCGGGGTGGCCATGGGCCGTGGAGGCACCGACGTGGCCCGGGCGGCGGCGGTGATGGTCCTCCTCGACGACTCGTTCGCCTCCATCACCACCGCCGTCGAGCTCGGGCGGGCGGTGTACCAGAACCTCCGCCACCTCCTGGCCTACATCTTCAGCCACAACCTGGCCGAGCTGGCTCCGATCCTCGCTGCGGTGTTCGTCGGGTTCCCACTGGTTCCCCTCAACGCGCTGCAGGTCCTGTCCATCGATCTCGGCTCCGACGTGCTCCCCGGCATGGCCTTGGGCACCGAAAAGCCCGAGCTCGGCACCATGGACCGCCCCCCTCGGCCCACGACCGAGCACCTGTTCTCGTGGGCGGTCGTGCGCCGGTTTCTCTTCCTCGGCAGCATCCAGTCCGCCGGCGTCGTCTTCGCCTTCTTTTGGAGGATCCACACCGCTCACCTTCCGTACTCGGCGTTCACCGCCGCCAACCCCACCTACCGCGAGGCCCTCACCATGACCCAGGTTGGGATCATCGTCAGCCAGTTCTTCAACCGGTTTGCCGTGCGCAGCGACCGCGAGAGCGTGCTCCGGATCGGACTGCTCTCGAACCGGCCGTTGTTCCTCGTGGGGTTCGTGGACGTGGGCTTCGCCGTGGCTGTCAGCTATGTGCCGGCGCTGCAGTCCGTCTTCCACACCGCTGCGCTCCGCCTGTCGGACTGGCTGGTCCTCGTCGGCTTCGGGGCCCTGCTGCTGGTCGCCGACGAAGCCCGCAAAGCATGGCACCGCCGGATGGAGCCCAGCCGGCTTGAGCCTGACCCGTTGGGGCCCAGCCGGCTTGAGCCTGACCCGTTGGGGCCCAGCCGGCTTGAGCCTGACCCGTTGGAGCCCAGCCGGCTTGAGCCTGACCCGTTGGGGCCCAGCCGGCTTGAGCCTGACCCGTTGGGGCCCAGCCGGCTTGAGCCTGACCCGTTGGGGCCCAGCCGGCTTGAGCCTGACCGGTCGACCTCCGGAGCGTGCACCCCGGTCGAGGCGAGCAAGCCGGGCACCATTGCCGGCAGCGGGGAGGCGTGATGCACGTGGTGATCATCGGCTGCGGGCGGACGGGCTCCGCCCTGGCGACCCGGTTCGACAGCGAGGGCGATACGGTCGCCATCGTCGATCGCGACGGACGGTCGCGCCAGCGGCTCCCCGGGACGTTTCGAGGGGCATTCGTGGAGGGCGATGGGCTGCACCGCCCGGTCCTGGAGTCCGCCAGGATCGAGGGTGCAGGCGCCCTCGTGGCGGTCAGCTCGAGCGACAGCTGCAACATCGTCGTCACCCGCGTGGCACGGGATGTGTTCCGCGTCCCCAGGGTCGTCGGCCGGCTCGACGACCCTGGTCGGGTTCCCCTGGGGAGCGATCTGGGGTTGCCCATGATCGCGTCGGTGCGCACCACGGTGGACCGTGTCCACCGGATGCTCCGCCACTCGCGCCTGGAGCCAGAGCGGACCTTCGGCAACGGCGAGTCCCTGCTCGTTCGCTCGCCGATCCCCGACTACCTGGCGGGACGTCGGGTGGCCGAGCTCGATGTGCCCGGGGAGATCCAGGTCGTCGAGGTCAGCCGGGGCGGGCACTCGAGCATTCCCGGAACGGCCATGGCCCTGCAGGCCGGCGACATGGTGACCTTCGTGGTGGCTGCCAGTGCCCTCGGCCGCCTCCGCTCGTTCCTCGGCGGAAGGTGGCAGTGATGTACATCGTGGTGGCTGGGGCTGGGGCCGTGGGCGAGCAGGTGGCGCGAGCTCTGGTTGGCGCCGGCAACACCGTGGCCGTCGTCGACGCCGATCCTGGACGCGCCGCGGACCTGGCAGCGCGCGGCTTTGCCGTCACGGCAGGCGACGCCGGGGTTGCGGAGACGTTGGAAGCTGCCGGTGCCTTGCAAGCCGACGTGCTGGTGGCCTGTACCGGCAAGGACGACGACAACCTCGTCATCTCGCTCCTGGCCCGGCGCCGCCTGGAGGTTCCCCGAGTCGTCGCCCGGCTCAACGACGAAGGCCACCGCTGGCTCTTCGACGAGACATGGGGTGTGGACGCTGCCATCTCGTCGGCCGGAGCACTCGTCAACCTGATCGAGGAGGCGACCGGATCGGCCCGGATCGTCCGGCTGGCCGACCTATCGGCCGCCGCCCTCATCCTGGTGGAGGCATCGGTCACCGGGGCATCGGCAGCTCGGGGGCACGCAGCCGCGGACCTGCCCCTGGCCAGTGGCGACCTGGTGGCTGCCGTGGTCCGTCAGGGCAGGCCCGTGCCCGCCGCCGACGCCCAGCGCCTGCGCGCCGGCGATCGGGTGCTGGTGGTCACCGATCCCGGCGGCGAGGAGCGGGTTCGCCGCGCCTTCTACCCTGACGACGAGCTCGACGATCCGGAGCGCCCGGCGGGTCTCCGAGGTCCGGTGCAGGGGTGATCGCCAACGGCGGCGTGCCGGTCGCAGCGGGCTCCGGGGGCGCCGCCGGGTGTCCAGGGGGCATCGGTGGAGCTGGGGGTCGGCTCGCCGACGGGTGTCCAGGGGGTATCGGCGGCGCTGGGGGTCGGCTCGCCGACGGGTGTCCAGGGGGCATCGGTGGAGCTGGGGGTCGGCTCGCCGACGGGTGTCCAGGGGGTATCGGCGGCGCTGGGGGTCGGCTCGCCGACGGGTGTCCAGGGGGCATCGGCGGCGCTGGGGGTCGGCTCGCCGCCGGTGGCTGGCATGGTCCTGCGCTCCAGGCGGTCGGGACGTGAGCGAGCCGCTAGGACTGACCACCGAGCAGGCTGAGGAGATCGTCCGCTCCATCGGGCCGAACGCCGTTCCCGAGGAGCGGCGGCGCATCGCCACGGCGTTGCTCGGGAAATTCACCGGCCCGGTCCCGTGGATGCTCGAAGCGGCGGTTGTGCTGGAGCTCGTCACTGGGAAGGTGACCGAGGCTGCCATCGTCGCCTGCCTCCTCGTGTTCAACGGTGTGGTGGGCGTCGTGCAGGAGGGGCGGGCTGCGGGTGCCTTGGCCTTGCTCCGCCAACGGCTGCAGGTGGAGGCCCGAGTCCGGCGCGACGGGCAGTGGACCCGGCTGCCGGCTGAGGATCTGGTCCCCGGCGATGTCGTGCATGTCCGGTTGGGCGATGCCGTCCCTGCCGATCTCGACGTGGAGTCTGGTGCCGTCACCGTCGATCAGTCGGTGCTCACCGGCGAGTCGGCTCCCGTCGAGGTCCAACGACCCGGGCTGCTGTACGCAGGGTCGACGGTCCGCTCGGGCGAAGCGACGGGCACCGTGGTCGCAACCGGCTCGAACACGTCGTTCGGGCGGACGGCCGAGCTGGTCCGCGGCGCCCGGACCGCCAGTCACCTGCAGCAGACGATCATGGCGGTGGTCCGGTCCCTGCTGGTGATGGACGGTGCGCTGGTGGTGGCCATGGTCGCCTATGCCGTCGTGTCGCACCTCCCCGCCCGGGAGGTCGCACCGTTCGTGCTCATCCTGGTGGTGGCGTCGGTGCCTGTGGCCCTGCCGGCGACCTTTGCGCTGGCCACGTCGCTCGGTTCCGTGGAGCTGGCAGCACGTGGGGTCTTGGTCACGCACCTGGCAGCCGTCGAAGAGGCGGCAGCCATGGACCTCCTCTTCACCGACAAGACCGGCACCATCACCGCCAACAGCCTGACGGTGACGTCGGTGGTGCCGGTGCGGGGCCGAACGGTCGACGACGTGCTCAGCGCGGCCGCCGCGGCCTCCGACGCCGCCACCCAGGACCCCCTCGACCTGGCGGTACTGGCCGCAGCCGAGGCGAGCGGTGCCGGTGTGGCCCACGACGGCGACCGGCATGTCACCCCGTTCGACCCGTCCACCAAGCGATCGGAGGCCATCGTCGGCTCGGGCGACGACGCCCGCCGGATGGTGAAGGGCGCCCCGGTGCAGGTTGCCGGGCTCACCACTGGGTGGGCCGGTCTCGACGACGCCGTGAGCAACCTGGCATCCGGCGGCAGGCGGGTACTGGCGGTCGCAGCCGGCCCGGCTCGAGGTCCGCTCGAGCCGGTTGGTCTCGTCTCCTTCGAGGATCCCGCTCGTCCTGACGCCCGAGCGCTCGTCGACCACCTCGACGCCCTGGGGGTTCGGGTGGTGATGGTGACCGGTGACGGCCCTGCCACCGCGGCTGCGGTCGCAGCTACCGTCGGCATCGGCGATCGGGCCTGTCCTGCCGAAGTGAGCCGGGGGAACGACCCGAGCTGTATCGACGACTGCGACGTGCTCGCCGGCGTCCTGCCGGCAGACAAGCTCGCTCTGGTCGAGCTGGCGCAACGCGGCGGGCACGTCACCGCCATGACCGGGGACGGTGTCAACGACGCTCCCGCACTCAAGCGCGCCGAGGTCGGGGTGGCCGTGGCGAGCGCCACCGACGTCGCCAAGGCAGCCGCCAGCCTGGTGCTCACGACGGACGGGCTCGGCGGTGTGGTGGCCGCCATCGAGACCGGCCGACGCATCTACCAGCGCATGCTCACCTACACCCTGAACAAGATCGTCAAGACGTTCCAGGTGGCGCTGTTGCTGGGCCTGGGCCTGCTGGTGACCGGCACGTTCGTGACCACGCCACGGCTGGTCCTGCTGCTGCTGTTCGCCAACGACCTGGTGACCATGTCGATCGCCACCGACCGGGTCGGCTTTGCCGCCACACCCGATCGCTGGAAGGTCGAGTCGCTGTCGGTCGCGGCGCTCGTCCTGGCCGTGCCGTGGCTGGTGTTCGGCTTCGCGACCTTCTACGTCGGGCGCGACGCGCTGCACTTCGACCTGGCTCGGGTGCAGACGATGATCTTTGTGATGCTGGTGCTGACCGGCCAGGCCACCGTCTACCTGGTGCGCGAACGCCGGCGCTTCTTCCGGTCGGTCCCCAGCCGCTGGCTCCTGGGGAGCACCGCCCTCGACCTGGTGGTGGTGGCCACGCTTGCCTGGCGCGGGATCCTGATGGCAGCGGTGCCGCTGGTGGACCTGGCGGTGCTCGCCGGTGCCGTGGCACTGGCGGCCGTGCTCCTCGACGGGGTGAAGGTCGCCGTCTTCCGCCGCCTGGGGGTCCGGCCGGCACCGCAGCGTGCAGCGGCGCGCTCCGGGCCATCGTTCGACCTGGACCTGGCGCCGTCCGCCGGTGGGCGTCAGGCACCCGTGCGTCGGGTCGTGGACCGGGTACGCCGGTGAACGCCATGAGCATCGTGCTCGCCGTCGACCTGTGGAGCCCCCATCATGGGCTGTCACTCGGGCTCGTCGTCCTCACTGCGTTCCTGTTGGGTGTGGTGCACGGGGTCACTCCTGACGAGCACACCTGGCCAATCACCTTTTCGTATGCGCTCGGCTCGTTCTCCGCCCGAAAGGGCATGCGGGCCGCTCTCGCCTTTTCGCTGTCGTTCACCGTGCAGCGGGCGCTGCTCTCCGAGCTGGCCTACCTCGGCCTGCTCCACCTGGCCGGCAACGCGACCTGGAACGCTGCCATCTACCTGGTCGTCGGGGCTGTGATGGTGCTGGCGGCCTTCTACGTGCTCCGGCTGCGCTGTGCGCTGCACCTGCATCTGTGGCCGCCGTCGGTCGGGGGGTGCCGCCGACCCCAGCATGCCGACACGGCCGAGTGGGCTGTGCGCACCCCGACGCCGGCGATGGCTGCCGTCCACGGGTTCGTCGCCGGCTGGGGGCTCGGGGCCTTCGCGCTCATCATGATGACCGTCCTCGCACCCGCGATGCCCGCTGCCTCGCTCGGTTGGGTCCCGGGTGCCGCGTTCGGCCTGGGGACGACAGCGGTGCTCGTCGTCGTGGGTGCGGTGATCGGCTCGCTCATCCGCCACCAGCGGCTTCCCGAGCAGTTGGCCCAGAGCGTCGCCCAGGAAGGCGCCGGGTGGACCCTGCTGGTCGGCGGGGCGCTGTTCGTGGCTGCGGGAGCGGCCGGGCTCGTCGCGCCGTCGATCATGACCGCCGGCATCTCCACCGGCATCCACGTGCACAACCTCGACCGGATCGGGGTGGGCACCGTGCTGGTGGCGCTGGTCGTCGTCGTGGCCGTGGTCACCATCGGACGCACCGTGCACCAGATGCGACACCTGGCGCCCGATGCCGCGAGGGTGCCGCCGGGTGGGGGCCTGGCTCCCGATGCGGATCGTCGGGTGCTGGGTCGTCGAGCAGGACCCGGCCAAGATCCGGGTGATGTGCGCCGTCGCTGGCGGCCATGGCCAAGATCCGGGTGATGTGCGCCAGCGGAGCGCGCGCCGACACCTCCGTCGTCGGTGTTGACAGCGCAGCGGCAGTCGAGGTCGAGTCGCTGTCCAAGCACTACGGCGAGGTGGAAGCGGTGAAGGGCGTGTCGTTCTCGGTGGTAGGAGAAGGCGGTGCCGTGGTGCCGATGGGTGGCGATGGTCCCGTGCCGGTTGGAGTCGAACGTCGGGGGCCGGAGGGGGCGATGGCCCGGTGCCGGTGGGCAGCGATGGTCCCGTGCCGGTGGGCATGTGCCTGTGCCGACCGGTCGGCTGGATAACCGGGGTCCGGCGGCCAGCAGCGACCGGGAACGAACAGGAGCAGCGATGACCGTCATTGACGGAAGTGCCCAGGATGTCGGTGCGGCCCCGCTCGTCGACGAGCGCGCGGGGTTTGCTTCGGAGCTGCGGACGGTCGGGATGGTGTGGGAGCGCGAGCTGATCCGCTTCGTGCGCACCCGCACGCGGATCCTGTCGAGCTTCATCCAGCCGATCCTGTTCCTGTTCGTTCTCGGCTACGGCATGAGCACGCTGGTGGGGGCGACTGGGGGCTTTGACTTCAAGAAGTTCGTCTTCCCCGGGATCGTAGCCATGACCGTGGTGACAACGGCGATCTTCTCGGCCATCTCGATCGTCTGGGACCGGGAGTTCGGGTTCCTGCGGGAGATGCTCGTCGCTCCTGTCAGCCGCGGCGCACTGGTGGCGGGCAAGACCCTGGGTGGGGCCACGGTTGCCACCGTCCAGGGCACGATCATGCTGGCGCTTGCCCCGCTCATCGAGGTGCACCTGACCGTGCTGCTCGTCGTGGAGGTCGTTGGGCTCGAACTGCTCATGGCTGTCGCGCTCACGACGTTCGGGGTGTTCGTAGCCAGCCGAATTCAGCGGATCGAAGGCTTTCAGGTCGTCATGCAGCTGGTTCTCTTCCCCATGCTCTTCCTGTCGGGAGCGCTGTTCCCGTTGAAGGGGCTGCCGGCATGGCTTGCGGTCATCACCCGTGTCAACCCCCTCACCTATGCGGTCGACCCACTGCGGCACGTCGTGTTCGCCGCGCAGCACATGCCGCCGGCCGCTGCCGCCCGCTTCCCCACAGGAGTTGACCTCTTCGGCACCGCGCTCCCGCTTTGGGGAGAGATCGGGATCGTGGCCGGATTCGCCGTCGTGTTCCTCGGTCTGGCCATCGCCGGGTTTGGTCGAACCGAGTAGGCGGAGTCCCGGTAGAGGTGCCGTGGCGGGATGTGGGTGCCGTGACGGGGGGTGCAGGCGCTGTGACGGGGGGGCAGGTCCCGTGACGGGGGGGAGGCAGGTCCCGTGACGGGGGGGAGGCAGGTCCCGTGACGGGGGGGAGGCAGGTCCCGTGACGGGGGGGAGGCAGGTTCCGTGGTCGGACTTGAGTCCTTCGGC
>JAJZLP010000131.1 GCA_021803325.1 Actinomycetes bacterium | reverse complement strand
TCCGGAGCCGGCAGATCCGGAGCCGGCAGATCCAGGGACGGCAGTGCCGTGGCTGCCGAAGCCGTGGCCGACGTGGCCGTGGCCACCGTGGCCGTGGCCGGCGGCAAGGCCGGACCCAAACGGCGAAGGCGCCGGCCGACCGGCGGCATGCAGCTTGGGTTCGATCGTGTCGCTCTGCCGTGACCGCTGTACGGCCCCGCCGACGGCGGCGACAGCAGCGACGAGCCCGATGTACGCGCCGTACGACCACGACGTGCCGATGCCCGCTGTGCCCAGGCCGGTGGTGTCGACACCGGGCTTGACGAGGAACGCGAGCAGTGTCAGCAGCGCCACGACGACGGTCAGGACGGTGAGGAACTGCCAGTGGGGGATGGGCAGCCGGACCGTGCTCAAGACTGTTCGCACGAGGAGATAGCCGATCGTCAGCAGCGCCAGGACCAGGACCAGCACACGCCAGCCGCCCGCCCCGCTCCCCATCGCCGACGTGGACGCCGACACGCCGCCGTACCCGATGCTGTACCAGGGCAGGAACAGCGACACGAAGAGCACGACGAGCGCTCCCCCGGCGACGAGATCCCCGACCCCGAGACGCCGGAAGTCGATGCTGGCCTGCGGTCGACCAGGACCAGCACCGGCGGCACCGGCCGGGCCGGTGGCCCCCATCGCGGCGGGCGCAGCACCGTCGAGCGGCACTCCACACGCGTTACAGAACCGTGCGCCGGGCGAGTTGCTGGTGTGGCATCGCGAGCACACCATGTCAGAGCACCGTTCCGCTGGCCGTGCCCTGGCTGAGGCCGGAGGGCGACACGACTGCCGAGACCGACGACCCGCCGACGGTTCCGTGGACGGTGGCGTTCTGATTGGCATTTTGGGCTGGTTGCACTGTCCCTCGCACGTTCTGTGTTCCCCATGTTCCCGAAGCGGTCATCCCCGAGGAGTCCTGGTTGACGGTCAGAGCGAACGACGCGCCGCCCAATGTGCCGGTCAACGTGTAGGGGCCCCCGTACGAGCCCGCGGCACTGGCGCTCCCCGACAGTTGCTGGCCTCCGATGGTGCCCTGGAAGGATCCGGAGCTGTCGAAGGAGACGGTGAACGGCCCGCCGAGGCCCGTGCCTCCGGAGCAGGCGTCGAGGACGCCTCCGAACGAGCCGGCGAGCGCGAGGAAAGCAGCCCCGCGTCCTGCGCCAGACAGGAATTGTCGCCGCCCGACACGGCCTTCGCCTGGGGTGCTCGCTGCACGCGACCACGCTCCGCCCACGACCTGATCCGCCATCGCCATCCGCCTTGTACGCTCCGCTCCCGCCACGAATGGCTGGAGGCCTGCCGCCTGCTACCAGTACCACCGTACCAGTGGTGTTTTTATCGTATACCGGCCCGCACTGGCGAACGGGTGGATACCCCGGGTCTGGTGGAGGACCGGGGACCGGCTCGCACGCGGCTGCGGGCCGACGGCGCGCTGACGGAACGCCGACGCCGGGCAGGCCGGTGTGCCACACGGCGACGGCGTTTCGGTGCCCGGGGTCGGCACCATCGTCGCCGCCAAGCGCAGCCTCCCAATCCGCCAACCGCAGCCGTGCTGGACGTCGACCGCAGCCGTGCTGGAGGAGACCGGTGGCACCCGCCCAAAGCCGCCCGACCGGCCGATCACCTCGGAACCAGCGGGACTATCGTCTGCCGGGTGTGGTGGCGAGGTGGGGGTGTAGTCCGCTCCGGCGATCAGCGCGCGGTCGATAATGCGCACAGCGAGCACCCGGTTGAAGCGGGTCGCGACACGCAGGTCGCGCTCGTCAATGCCGAGGTCATCCTGCGGTGGCTGCACCACCACGGTGCAGCCGTGTCCACCTCCCCCGTCGCACTCCGGCTCGTGGCCAGGGCGGCATGGCTGACCGGCCTGGTCCTGACGAGCCCGACTGCCTACGGGCACCGATCGTCGGCGGTGGCAAGGTTCTGGCTCTGGCAGGTCTGGCGGCGGATCTCCGCTCGGGGGCTCGACGTGCAGGTGGTAGACGGGACATGGCTGTGGGTGCCGCCGTGGAGCCGCATCGGAGGCGTCATCGCTGCGCTGGGAACCAACGAGCCGTGCGAGCTGGCCGTGCTCGCCGACCTCCTTTCTCCTGGCGACCTGGTCGTCGACGTCGGCGCCAACATCGGGACGTTCACGGTGGCACTCGCCGCGCACGGCGCCCAGGTGGTCGCCTTTGAGCCTGCAGAGCGAGCACGCGATGCGCTGCAGCGTTCCGTCGAGCGCAACGACCTGACCGAACGGGTCCGGGTGCTTCCTGTCGCACTGCACGACCAGCGGTCCACCGTCCGCTTTGTGACGGGCAACGACGTCGGCAACCGCATTGTGGAGGCACCCACATCCGACAGTTCGGATGTCGTCTGGGTCGACACCGACCGTCTCGACACCGTCGTGGAGGAGCACCCCGATGTTTTCGATCGGCCGATCTCCGTGCTGAAGATCGACGCCGAGGGAGCCGACAAGGCGGTGCTGCGTGGGGCGCTGGCGACCCTGTCCGCCGATCGACCGGTGGTGATGGTGGAGACCTGGGGCGGAGGATCGACGATCAGCGACCTTCTGGCGTCGCTCGGGTACGACGGTTTCCTTCTGGACGGCGGTGGACGAGGTATCAGGCCCGTGCCGGCAGACTGGCGCGGTCAAGCGAACCTGCTGTTCGTTCACCGCTCCGCCACCGACGTCCGCACCCAGCTGCTCGCATGGCACCTTTCCGACCGCCCCCTCCCCCGCGTCCGCGTACCTCGACGCTGAAGGTCGCGCCGTGCCCGGAGATCACCACGTCGGCGTGATGCGTTCCCCGGATCGGACGCGCACGCTTCTTGTGCTGGGAGATTCCGTAGCAGCGGGAATGGGAGCGCTGTCCGACTCGTACGCGACCGTGCTCGCCGACTACCTCTCACAATCCGAGCCCTGGAACCTGGTGAACCTCGCGGCAAGTGCCCGCATGCTCCAGGAGTCGCGCCTCATTGTGAGCCAATGTCCGGACGTGGACGCACAGCTCGTCGTGATCCACCACGGCATCACCGAAGCCATCATCCGTCCCGTGGAGCGATCCCTGCGCTACCTGCCGGCACGCTGGCGCCGGATGGGCTGGATGGACCCACGGCCGTACTACTCACGTGCCGTCCACCGCCGCATCGCCCAAAAGCTGGAGTCCGCGATCCGTTGGAGGGTGAAGGTCGCCCTGATCCGGTCTGCAGGCGGCTACCGCCTGCAGACACCCGATGTGTACCAAACCTGTCTGGCTGCTCTCGTCGAGGACCTTCTGACCCGCACCGACGGCCACATCCTCCTCCCGAGCCACTGTGGGATCGACGAACGGTTCTTTCCCCAGTCTCTTTCCTCGCTGGATGAGTTCTCCGACGCGAACAAGTCCGTCGCGCAGCAGTTTTCCGGAACCGGTCGCGTGCGCTTCGTCGACGTGAGGACCGCCTGCGCTGGCTCGTCAGCGATGCTTGCTGACGGTTTTCACCCATCGGCCAGTGGCCATCAGGCCATCGCTATCCGATTGTTCCACGCCTACAGCGCCCTAACGCAGGGCCCGGCAGCGTGACGATCCAGTAGAGAGGGCGAGTGGTGAAGCACGTGCAGATCGGGGGGCGGTAGGCAACGAACCCCATCCGTCTGTACGGGCGACAGACCCGAGTTAGGACATTCGGTTACCCAGGCCCTCCACGGCGCCACCTGAGCTGGGGGTTCCACGTCCGCGGAAAGGGCTCTTCTGCTGTTCGCATGGGCGGGGCGAGGGGCTGGTAAGGGCGCATCGTCCTTCCCAGCCTCAGACCTCCGTGGATAGGCCTTCCTCAGAGCTGTGATCAGGGACTTCGTGATGTATGGCGCTGCGAAATCAGATGAAGATAGGCGACGACTGCTCAGTGCCGACAGAGCTACAGTGCCCCCGCGGCGCAGCCGTTGAGCGCCGCCTTGTGGCAGACAGCTTCAACTACGGCGCAGCACCTACTCAAGGAGATCTGAGCCTACGTTCCTGGCCAATCGAAGGTCACGCCTGGGCCGGATCGAAGGCATGGCTTGTGCTCATTCCGGCGCGGAGCCAGGCAGCATCCGCATCCCTCGGCGATCCATTAACCCGTCGACCATGCCACGGTAGACCGCTGCGCCCACAGCCAAGTTACCACGTCTTACCGCGCCAGCAGCGAAACGAGCTCGCATAAGCAACGCACGAACCATGCCCCCCGATCCGGTATCACGTCGATAGAGTAGCTCGTTGCGGCATCGGTAGTATGCCCGCCAGGGCGTCACGGACTCGGAACTCTTTATGCGATTACCGATCACAGCGCGCGGTACGCCGATGAGCTGAATACCAGCGTGCTCCAGTTTCCAACATAATGAGTAGTCATCCCATAGGAAGAAGTACTGTGATGGCGACGATAAAGCGATCGAGCGAGCAGCGGGCGTCAGTACCAATCCCGACCAAGGTGCTCGCGTTATCGGAACGGGCTCGCTGCCGATCCCCAATGCGGATTGGCCGATCCACCAGCCGTGTCCATTGTGACTGCCCGAGATGACGGCGTCGGGGAACGCACTGCATGCGGCAAGTAGGCGATCGAAGCTCTCCGGGTCGAGTGTCGCGTCTTCGTCCAGTAACAAGTAGCGTTCGCATTGTTGGGCGACTTGCAAGCCGGTTAAGAAGCCGCCTTCGGAACCAAGGTACTCACTGCGTCGGATCAGTCGTTCGATCGGCGGGTGGATCTCGTCAACATGCGGTTCCCGTGCAACAGGGCCATTCTGGACCACCACGAAGGACAGGTCCACACCCGGCGATGCCTGGGACCGCAGGAAGCCAATGAGAGCGCTCAGGTCGGCGACGCGTTCGATGGTGGGGATGACTACGGTCACCTTCACGAAAAGCACCCCTCATTCCCCGATCGGGACCACGGTCCCTCCATGCTGGAACACGCCATCCGGCACTGCGCCACGCCAGTTGGCCAGCAGACCGCGATGTCGCGGTTAAAGACATTGCTAAGGCCCGAGCAGGACCGTGGCCACGAAGAGCAGAGCGAAGCTTCAGTCGAACACAAGGCAGTCTCCTCGGTGGTAGCACCGTGCTGCTGCTATCTGGCCGCACATTGACGGTCCAAGCCGAAACAGCATTTCCTGGTGATCGGTTCGGCGAGCCAGCGCTCCGGCGGTCCGCACGATGCCGGGTATTCCGCGGTCACCGACGACGATCCCGTATGCCAAACGCCGCCACCACGTCACGGCGCCGGTGCTCAGCAGCGCGAGCGTCAGGTTGTAGGCACCAGTCCAGACGTCAGATGCTTCAACCTTGCCGCGTATCGACCCTTCGGCCCGCGCTGCCGGAAAATGGTCGACCACCACTTGCGGGTCGTACACCACTCGCCACCCAAGGCGTCGGGCGTGCAGCGACATGGCCGCATCGTTGTGCGGCTCCGCTCCGGACCCACTCAGACCACGGGGGACAGCCAATGCCACCCGCCGGAACGCCATGTTCACCCCCTTCAAGATGTCGACATCACGCGCTGGGCCGGCACCACGGTGGTGGTTTCCTTGCACCTTCCCCCATCGGCCCACCCGGCCCACCTGTAGATCGGCATTTGCCACGTCCACGGTGCCGTCGATGACGTCACGCCCTCCGACGGCTCCCACCGTCGCCTCCTCGAAGTGGTCCAGGATCCGGCCGATCCAGTCAGGCCGGGGTACGGCGTCGTCGTCGGTGAACGCAACCAATTCGGAGGTGGACGCGGCCACCCCACAGCGCAGCGCCGCGACCTGCCCGGGTTCGCCGGTCCGGACAACCACAACGGAGGGATCGGAACATTGACGGACTGCGTCCTCCGACGGTTCGTCCCCCTCACGAAGGACGACCAGCACCCGTGCAGCCGGCCGGTGCTGCGCCCGCAGTCCCGCCAGGCACGCCGCCAAGCGCTCCGGGCGACCGAAGCTCGGCACCACCACGTCAATCACGGTCATCTCGGGAACGATCGGTTCCGTGCTGTGTCCGCGAGGTTCCGGAGACAGTCGATGAGGACTGCGGGACCCACAGCGTTCTGCCGATGGGGCCGCTCACCATCACTTCGCAACCCGTGGAGAGGAGCACTACAGGCTTGCTCGATCGCCTGTGCGAGCGCTGGCGCCGATGCTGGCGGACAGGTCACGACCCCCGGGACGATCGATTGCCATTCGGGCAGTCCCCCGACATCGGACACGACCACGGGGACGCCAGCCGCCGCCGCTTCGCCCACAACCAGCCCCCACGGCTCAGGCCAGACGGACGGAACGACAACGACATCGGCCGAGGCGTACTCCCCTCGGAGTGCGTCACCAGCTTTACCGCCTGCGAAGCGGACACGATCCCCAAGGCCGAGGCGCGTGCTGCGGGCCTGCAACGCAGGTCGGTACCAGCCATCCCCGACGATCCTGAGCGTGTAGCTGGTTCCCAAGTGGGTCATCGCGTCGATGAGGTGGTGGACACCCTTGTCGTACGTCAACCTGCCCACGTACACGACGTTGTGCTGCTGCGGGTGCTGCGCTCTCTGTGCAGACCGAAGCTCACCGGACGGCAAGACCCGCTGTGTCTGCTCCGGGTCCCACCGTTCCACCGTGATCCGGTCGGCCGCGATCCCCTCCGCCTCGAGGTACTTCCGCATGAATTCGGAGGCAACCACCACCGCGCCGGCGCGTTGCAGTGCAGCACGGTAGGCCACCGCTCGCCGATGGGATTGCAATGCCGCGACGGGGCTCGGCCCCGAACCGCATGGTCCTGCGTACCAGTCCCACAGGCATCGCGGGCTGACAGGATGGGAGCAGACGGTGTCGTTGCGCCGAAAGACCTTGCCAACCGAGCAGATGAAGCCGTGTACGAACGCAGCCGCCGGCACCCCGGCTGATACCAACGAATCGAGGAGTACACCGTCGGGGAAGACGTGGACCAGCACCACGTCGGGGTCCCAGGCGTCGATGCGTGCGAGCAACGACGTCGGCGACGTTCCACGCCGCAGAGCGGACGCGAGGTCCGGGGCGTGCTCGACCCGAGCGTCACAGTCGAGCCCACCGGCATCCCCACTGAGGACGAGGCACTCAACCCCACTGTCCACGAGCCACCGGGTCAGGGACCGGACATAGGTCATGACACCACCGATGCCGTCGAGCTGAGCGGTCAGCTGCAGAACCCGCACCACTGCGCTCCTGGTTCTGCGTGGCGGTCCACCGCTTGCCCGACGAGGTCCTCAAACCGCGCCGCCGCTGACATCGGAGAGAACTGGTCGATGGCAAAGCGGCGCCTCGCCGCTCGCTCGCCCGGGGTGCCGCTTGCCGCTGATCGAGCCACCGCAAGGAGGGCGTCGGCAACCGACTCGGCCGTATAGTCGGAGAACTGCAGGGAGGCGCCGTCGATGTACTGCGCTGTGCCATTCGTCGGACCGACGACAACCGGCAGGCCCGCGAGCATCGCCTCCGCGACCGCCGATCCGAAGTTCTCGCTCTCGCTCACCTGCACCAGCACGTCGGCCCGGCGAAACAGCCCGGGGACCTCGTCCGCCGGCACACCCGGCAGGTAGGTGACCCTGTCGGCCAGATCGGGGGCCGACAACACGTGGGGCATCGTCTGGATGACGCCGGGGCGACCGACGACGAGGAGCCGGGCCTGCGGCATCGTCGCCACTACTCGGCGGAACGCCTCGACGAGGAGGTCGGGGCGCTTGCGCGGGTCAAGCCGACCCAGGTGCAAGATGGTGAAGTCACGGGCTGGGGAATCCACCGGAAGTTCGAAACGGTCCACGTCCACCGGGTAAGCCATGGTGGCGACCCGGTCAGGTTCGTAGCCGTGGGCCACGAGCGACCGCCGGCACCACTCGCTGCCGCAGATCGTCAGGTCGGCACCCACGTGCTGCGCCCTGCTGACGACGGCATCCACTCGGTAGTACGACGAGTACATCTGGTACCGGACACCGCCGATGACATCCACCAGCATGCGGCGCTGGCGACGGAACGCAGCCGCCTCCTCCCACGGCGACCCCTGCACCCACTCAACCACCGGGATGCCATCGACCCTGCAGCACGCCGACACTCCCAGGAACACCAGCGCGTCGAACGGACGCACGCCGTGCTCGGCCCGCACCGCGGCGCGAATCGTGCGAACGAACAGGGGATTGGTTGCCATATTGAACGCAGTGCGGGCGACCGAGCCACGGCGAGCCCGATGGGCCCACCGGGTCACCATCCGCTCCGGCAACTCGTGGAAGCGATAGCCCGGCAGATCGCGCAGTTCTGCAGGGTCGACCACGCCCCGCTCGCCAAACAGGTCGATGTGGTGACCCCGCTCCAGCAGCGCCTTGAGCGTCAGGAAGTGGCCGGTCACACAGCTCCCCGCGTCGGCGGCGACCCACCCGAAGCATGCCAGCCGAAGCTGTCCGCCGGTGCCGGTCATCGGGCTGGTGCCGTCGTCGTCGTGGTGGCGGTTGCGATGGCCATCGCCTGTTGGAAGTACTCGCTCGCCTGGGTGACCTCGCCGATGGAGCCTGCCGCTTCGACAGCACCGCCCTGCAACACGATGATCTGGTCGCAGATGGCGAGGGTGCTCAATCGATGGGCGACCAGCACCAGGGTCATCTGGCCGCGAAGCTCCGACAGGGATTGTTGGATGAGCAGCTCCGAGCGGTTGTCCAGCGCGCTGGTGGGCTCGTCGAGGATCAACACGAGCGGGCCGGCAACCAGCGCCCGAGCCAGGCCGATCCGCTGGCGCTGCCCACCCGACACCGCGTCGGCCCGCTGGCCGATCATGGTGTCGTAGCCGTCCGGCCAGGCCACGATGTCGTCGTGGACGTGCGCCAAGCGAGCGGCCCGCTCCACCGCGGCGTCATCGACCTCACGAAAGAACCGGATGTTGTCGGCCACGGATCCACGCATCAGGCGGGGCTCCTGGGGAAGGTAGCTGAACGCCTGGGTCCAGCTCTCTGCCGAGTACTCGGTATGTGGCCGGCCGTCGACGAGGTACCGGCCGGAGCCCGCCTGGCGCAAACCGAGCAGGAGCTGCACCAGGGTCGACTTACCGGCTCCGGTGGGACCGACGATGCCGGTGGCCTGGCCCGGGTCGATCCGGAAGCTGACGTCGCGGAGCACGGGCACCTCGGCTGTGTACGAAAAGCAAACCCTTTCGAAATCCAGGCTGGGGATCGACGCGAGCCGGGCGGTCCCCCGTGTACCTGTCCCCATCGCATAGCGACGTCGGGCCTCGTCCACGCGGTCGAGGTAGGGAACCAGCTGGCGCAGCCAGTGGTAGCTGCCGTACATCTGCTGGGCATAGGTGGATCCCCGCACGAGCAGCAACACCACGACGCCGAACGACGTCAGGTCAGCGACCTTGGCCGCTTGCAGGATGCCAAGCCCGGCCAGCACCAAAATCATCACCACGTTCTGGAAGCTGCTGGCAGCGATCCGGCCCGTGAATTGCGATGCCAGCAGCCGACGGCTGGCACCGTCGGACAATGCCCCAAGTGACCGGCGGTGCTCGCCCATCACCCCGAAGACCTTGGCCTCCTCGGACAAGCTGACCGCCTGATGCACGCCCTCCGCGTAGCGGAACTGTGCTTCGGACAGGGCGCGCCCGTGCCGGGTACCCAGGCGGCTGACCGGGCGCAGCACCAAGAACACGGCAATACCGGCCACGATGACGAGCACCGTGGTGAGCGGCCCCACCGCGAATGCGGCGGCGACGAGGACCGCGAGCATCAACCCGTTGATGATCACAGCGGTGGATTGGATCGTCCCTTGGGTGACCTGCACGACCTGGTTGGTCGCCAGCTCCTGGAACTGCCCCTCCCCGTCGGCGCTCTGCGCCGCTGCCGACGCCGTGGTGAACGCGTCGAACAGCTGACGCCGCAAGTCGGCCTGCAGGTCGGCCATCACCCGAGCGGGCAAATAGGCGAGGCCCACCTGCAGCAGGAGCTGCAGGCCCATGGTGCCGAGGCCCACCACTGTCCACATCGAGATCGTGGCCGTGACGTTTACAGGTCCCAGGTGTAGCGCTGCGGTGGGATGCCGCGATACGAGCGCCGCCGCGATCTCCGCCAGGATGGCCAGCACGGCCGACATGCAGAGGCCCGACGCCAGCGATCCGGCAACCAGTGCCGAAGTCGCACCGACCCTCGCCCCGAGGAAGCGCTTCAGGTAGCGCCAGGTCGCCGGATGCGGACCAGCAGAGCTTGCCGACGAGCCTCGCCTGGTCATCGGTCGGTACGCTCCGCTTCGACGAGGGCATCCCTCACGGGTAGGCCCGCACCCGACCGCGTGGCGCTCGCGTTCGTGTCGTCGTAGCAGGTTGCCGCGACCGTGCGCGAGCCTTCGATACCGAGCGCAGAGGTCCGCCGGTCCACCCAACCCAGCACCAGCCACGGCAGCCACGCCACCGAGTACTGACCGCCGTTGGTCCACTGCAGGAACGTCACCACCAGCACACCCAGCGCGGCCAGGGTCCACCAGGTTCGGTCGGCAGCCGCGTTCCGATAAGCCAACCGCAGCCCTTCGGCCGCCACCACCAGGTAGGCGATCAGGCCAGGCAAGCCCAGTGCCACACCCATGTTGGACGGGTCGACCTCCGTACCGGAGGCATTGCCGCCAAAGCGCGACGCCGCGATGGTCACCGAGCCCGTGCCGTGGCCGATCGGCAGCGTCAACGCCGACCGCAACCCGGTCACCATCTCCGAAAAGTGGCCCGGAAGGGTCGAGTCGGCGGAATTGAACGGGTTGGCCAGGCCTTGGACCTGGTGCGTCACCAGCGCGGACGTCGCCGCTGACGGGCTCCCCACGGCGTGGCCGACCGCCACCACCAGCACGACCAGCCCGAGCGCCCCGACCAGCAGCGCCGCCTGCGGTCGCATCCCCCGCCGGGCCGCCCACATGAGCGCGGCGGCGGCGACCGCCAGGACGACGACCCCCCGGCTGGCGTCCTCGAACATGCCGAACGCCAGCAGACCGCCCGCCGCGAGCGCCACGGGCACCACAGGCAACCGGCTGAGGCACGCCATGCAGATGACGAGGCCGACGCCGAGGAAAGCGGCGTACTCCGACGACGACGACATGGTGCCGAACGACCGAATCCCCGAGCCGATGTGCAGTGCGGTGTACCCCGCTGTCCGCACCCAGGCGGCGTCCCAGCTCGGCAGGCCACGGTACTGCTGCACCAGCCCGTACACACAGGCACCGACACCGAGCACAGCGACGAGGACCATGAGCCGGCGGAACGCCGTGTCGTCCACCAGCGACCGGCCCACCCAAAATGCGAGCATCGGCACCAGGATGAACAGCAGGCCGGCGACGCCGACCAGCGGGCTGCCCTGCAGCGGGTTGCCGGCCTCCACCAGCGCCAGGGCCGACAGGGCGAGCACTGCGTTGGCCAGGCGGCTCCGGTCGCGCAGCGCACCCCGGCGAACGGCCACGGCGGTCAGCACCACCAGCACCATGGGGGCGATCAGCAGCAGCGGGTCGCCGAACCCGCCGGCCACCGCCCCGGCGGTGCTGTCCACCAGGCGGCGCACCAGCCCGAGGGCGGCCAACCACACGGCCAAGGTCACCACCAAGGTGACCGGCGCCACCAGTGCCAGGCCCACCACGCCGGGGATGGCGGCGATCAGGAACAGGATCCGAACCAGCGTGTGGTGCGTCAGCCCGGCGCCAAGGACCATCGCCGACGACGTCGCCACCACGGCGGCGACGACCCTGCGGTCAAGGTGCACCGACGCATGGCGGCGCAGCAGTTCCGGCACCGTCGCCACGGTCACCGTCATGTCGGGACCTCCGCTACCAGCCGGGACCGCAGCAGCCCGTCCAGCCGATCGGTCACCACCATCCAGTCCGCCTGCCTGACGCGCCGCCGCGCCTCGGCGCCCAGCATTCTGCGGCGCTCGGGGTCACCGGCCAGGTCGGCGAGCACCCGTCCGATCTCAGCCGGGTCGCGCCGGACGATGACACCAGCCTCGTCGGCGCCGACCAGGTCGACGGCACCGTGCACGGCAGCCGCCACCACCGGGATGCCGCTGGCGGCGGCTTCGAGCGCGACCAGCGGGCACGCCTCGTACCGGCTGGGCAGCACCAGCACATCTGCACCCCTGTAGAACGGCGCCGGATCGGCGTGACGACCGAGGAATTCCACGCTGGTGTCCACGCCGGCCCGCCGGGCGAGCTCCCGGTAGCGGTCCCGGTCGCCGCTGCCGACCACCCACAGGCGCACATCCGCCCCGCCTCGCCTGGCCTCGGCCACGGCGTCGATGGCGATGGCCAGGCCCTTGTGGTTCCAGTCCCCGCCGACGAACAGCGCCACCAGCGCATCGCTGGCGACCCCGGTGCGCAGGCGCACGGCATCCCGATCGGCGGCGTCGGTGCGGAAATGCTGCAGGTCGACGCCGTTGGGGACGACGGCGACGGACACCCCCGGGTAGTGGCGGCGGACCTCTTCTGCCAGCCCGTTCGACACCGCGTGGGCGACACCGAGCCTGCCTGGCCGGTAGCACCAGCGTTCCGCCACCGTAGCCACGGCGCGAGCGATCGAGGTGTTGACCCGACGCGACAGCGGCGCGTCGGGTGGCGCCCGGTGCCCGGTGGCGGCAACCACACCAGCGTGGCAGAGGTGGACGGTGGCCACGTCCGCCCGGTTGGGCACGATGGCGCCGCAGACGTGCAGCACCCCGGCAGGCCGGTTTCGCACCAGCCACCACCCGGCCACCAGCCCGAACAGCACCAGCTTGATGGCTACAGGGCGCCGGGGCACCCGCACGCGCTGCCAACGGACCAGGCCGGCCAGGGAGGGATCGAGGGTGGTGGACAGGACCAGCACATCCCAGCCGGCGGCCAGCCGCCGCAACGTCTCGGTGTGCATGCGCTCCATGCCGCCGCCACCGGCCAGATCGTGCGCTACGAAGGTGAGCGCCGGCTTGGCCCACCCCGGTGACCCCGATCCCGCCACGCTGGTGCCGGCGCTCGGCACCGGCGTCGCCACGCGACCGGCCCGACGGCCGCGGCGCAGCACCCTGCTCCCGCCGGCGCCCGACGCAGGCGGCGATGCCACCACCTGCTGCAACAGCTCGCTCGTCGATGCCGCCACCGCCGGTGTCGAGAACTGTTCGGTGACAGCCGCCGCCCCGGCCGCGGCCCGGGCCGCTCGCTCGCCGGGGTCCGACGCCACCTGGTCGAGCAGCGCGGCGAGGGCGTCGACGTCGCCCTCGGGAGTGCACCACCCGCCCCCGGTCGTCTCCACCACCCAGGGGATCTCGCCGGTGGCCGACCCGATCACCGGCACCCCGCACGACAGCGCCTCCACCAGCAC
>JAJZLP010000181.1 GCA_021803325.1 Actinomycetes bacterium | reverse complement strand
ACCGATCAACACGGGAACACCGGCCGGCGTCGATGCGAGGCCGTTCTGCCGCCTCCACCGACCGCCACGACGCTGCGAACCAGGCACGGGAGACGGCAACTGACTCTGGACTTTGTGGTTCACCCTGGCTCCCACCCCAGGACGAGCCCTGCCGTCAGCTCGTCGTTCTGGGCGCCGAGCACGCCCTCTAGTGGGGGCTCGTTGTTTCCGAGTGTTGAAATTGTCAGAGGAAGTTGTTCCATTGGAAACGCGTCTGTCGGTGCGATACCAAGGTCTCTCCGAAGCTCCCGGGCACGCTCGTAGCCGACCTCATACGGCGGGTGGTCGAAGAAGGTGGTCGGAGCCGTCCCGCGCCAACGTCGCAGATCGAACCGTCCAGGTTCGTTGCTCAATCCGACCGCGGCTTGAGCAAGGGCCCTCTGGATCCAGGCGGTGTCCTGCCTCAGGCTTCCTGGACTCGCGGCATCGAAGAGCTCCCATGCCACAGTGGGGCCAAGCTGTCCGAACGCCTCCTCGATCGATTCCGCGAGGTCCACGCCCTCCGAGAAGGGGTCGATTCCAAGGCGCCCGCAGGCCTCACAGAATTCGGTTTCGTCCGTGTCCAGGGCCCGGAGCGCCTCCCACTCCTTCGACAGCGGCGTCTCGCCGACGCCAGCCTCCTCCAGCCGCTGGAGGACGGCTTGCACGAGATCCGCGAAGGAATCCTGTAGCCAACCGACTTCCACGATCTCCGAGCCGCTCGTGACGAATCGGATGCTCCTACCCGGCGCGGCCGAGTCGTCGGCCCGCCAATCCAGCCTTGCGATCGGCCCATCGCGGCGAATCAGCAAGTTCGGCCAGACGAAGCCATCTGCAGCCGAACGCAGATTGTGGCGCGCGAGCCTTGTGGAAGCTTCAGCATCCGCGCTCGATGGGACCGCCTCCTCGGCCACACGCGAATTGTGCAGGAGCTGCCACCAGTTGAAGACGATCCACTCCGCGATTGGGTAGAGCGCGACGTTGATCGAGCGTCGAATACTTCCGTTGAGGATGTCTTCGGCGATTGTGACGAATTTCGAAGCAACAGTGATGTCAAGACGTGCCATCGTCGCGGCGAGCTCTGGGGCTGCCATTTCGTCGACGCCCGAGTCTGTGTTCCAATCGAACGCAAACAGGTACGGCGTCATCGTGCGCAGTCCTCGATGTTCCGGGGAAGCTCGCTTGGCTCTGCCTGCCACCCCTTGTATTGTCCTAACCCGGCGTTGACAAGGCGGGCTTCGTACCAAACACCAGCCACGCAGACCCAGACATAGCGCGGGAACCTGCCCTCCCAGGGGCCCCCGACGCAACCACGTCGAATACCTTGTTGAAGCCAGTTCGTGAGCTGAGAAAACTCAAGTGATGGATCACACTTGGTTGCATCGGCGCGAAGACGAGGTGGACCAGCGGGCGAAGGGTGACTCTTGTGTTCCGCGCTGCCGACATAGCAGGCGCCCGCCGCCAGCTCGCCGAGGTCTCCCGCCAACGACGAGTCGACCTCCCGACGGAGCGGACGACGCCGACGGACTGCTCTCATGTCCTGTAGCTTAGAGGTTTCGCCACGCGCCATGAATGAGAAGTTCCTGGTCGCGGCCACGTCAGGACATGGGCTCCGTCAGCAAACTGGGGGGTTGGCGTGAGTTGAGCCCCAGGGAGTGGTGTATGGGCGGGTGACCTGAGGGGGCATCGCTCAGCGGGTCAAGCAACTGCGAACCCGGCTACGCCCATGTGCGGCGCTGCTCAGTGTCGACTCGCGTTGCCCTGAAGATGTCGAGGACGTGTTCGTGGTATCGAAGCACGGACGCAGTGAGCATGCCGTCGGCCCGGGCAGGTGGTTCCAGCCGAAGACCATCTTCCACCCACCGCAGGACGTTGCCGCGGTCAGGCTCCCGCACGTGTTCGGCACGGAACGCCCGCAGGACCCGGTCCGTCAGGCCCTCGGCCAGCAGTGCCCGTTCCGATTCCGTGTCGGCGACGGCGAGTGCCACCCCGTCCGCATCGACAGTGCGCATGCCGCGGGGATCCGGCCGCGACAGGTCCAGTGAGATGCTTGGCGACGTTCCTCACCGTGTCCACTTGTCCTTGGGAACCTCAACCGCCCACTACCCCGGGTGGCGAAGCACAGGTCTGGCTCTGGACACGAAGCACGGGTCTGGTCCGACGACCGGGATCGGCACCAAGCCTGCCACCTGGACCGGGCGGACGGCGACACCTGCCGCACGGGCGGCTTCGGTCCGGCGGATGGCGGCCGTCGGACCAGCCACGTTCGCGAGCGGGCTCCTTCTGTCAGGCGGGCTGCGTCGAACGGGCCAGCCACCTTCGCGCACAGGCGGCTTCGCTCCGGCGGGCTGCGCCCGCGGGCGCCGCACCGACGCGGCACGGCCGCCGGCCCGATGTGGGCTCCGGCGGCCGTGCCAAGCGGACCTGTCCTCCCGACGCTCCCCGGGGGGGGTTGGGGACGTCGGGAGCGGCGCTGCTCCCCGTGGGGATCGTGTGGGCGGCGGCATGGCCCGGGTGCTCGCCCCGGGACCTGCATGCCGCGCCGGTTGGACCTACTTGATGTGGATGCCCGAGATCGCCCGGGAGATGATGAGCCGCTGGATCTCGGACGTGCCCTCGAAGATCGTGAAGATCTTGGAGTCACGGTGCCAGCGCTCCACCGGGTGCTCCCGGATGTAGCCGTAGCCACCCATGATCTGGATGGCCTCCTCGGTCACCGCCACTGCCGTCTCGCCGGCGAACAGCTTCGACATGGAGCCCTCGCCGGACTCGAAGCGCTTGCCGTTGCGGCCCATCCACGCAGCACGCCACACCAGCAGGCGGCTGGCGTCGATCCGGGTCTTCATGTCGGCGAGCTTGAAGGCGATCGACTGGTTCTCGATGATGGCCCGGCCGAACGCCTTGCGCTCCTTGGCGTAGTCGAGGGCGTACTCGTAGGCGGCCCGGGCGATGCCGAGTGCCTGCGCACCCACCGCGGGTCGCGACGACTCGAAGGTGGCCATGGCGGCCTGCGACGTCGACCGCTTGCCTTCGCGGGCCCGGGCCAACTTCTCGTCCAACTTCTCCTTGCCGCCAAGCAGGCAGCTGCCCGGCACCCGGCAGTCGTCGAGGACGACCTCGGCGGTGTGCGAGGCCCGGATCCCCATCTTCTCGAACTTCTGGCCCTGGCTGATCCCCGGCGTGCCGGGCGGCACGACGAAGCTGGCCTGGCCCCGCGAGCCCAGCTCGGGCTCGACGCTGGCCACCACCACGTGGACGTCAGCGATGCCGCCGTTGGTGATCCAGGTCTTGGTGCCGTTCAGGACCCACTCGTCCTTGGCCTCGTCGTAGACGGCCCGGGTGCGCAGCGAGCTGACGTCGGAGCCGGCGTCGGGCTCCGACACGCAGAAGGCGGCGAGCTGGATCTTCTCCGGGGTGCCGAAGCACTGCGGCCCCCACTCGAACAGCTGCTCGGCGGTGCCGTTGGCGGCGATGCCGGCCAGGCCGAGCGTGCTGCCCAGGATGGCCAGGCCGATGCCGGCGTCACCCCATGCGAGCTCCTCGCAGGCGATGGGCATCATCAGGCCGCCCTCGTCCATGTAGGCCTGGCTGATGAACTCGAAGGAGTACAGCCCGATCTTGGCGGCTTCCTCCACGATCGGCCACGGGAACTCCTCGCGCTCGTCCCACTCGTGGGCCGCCGGGCGAATGGTCTGCTCCGAGAAGTCGTGAACCCACTTCTGGATTTGGAGCTGGTCTTCAGAGAGCTCCAGCGAGAATGCCTGCGACATGATCCGTTTTCCTCCCCGCCCCTCCGACGGGGCACCGCGTCCGGGCCGAGCGGTCCCGGCGCCAATTGGTTACCGAACAGTAACATGCTCGCACCGTCGTTGACCAGAGGGTCGAGTACCGCGTTGCGTGGCCGTTGTGCCGTGCCTAGTCGCCACACACGCCGGCCGCACCGAGAGCATGCCGTTACGGAGCGTGGCGTCCTCCGGGTTCCACCGCCGGGCACCGCCTACGACCGCTCCGGCTTCCTCCGGGTTCCACCGCCGGGCACCGCCTACGACCGCTCCGGCTTCCTCCGGGTTCCACCGCCGGGCACCGCCTACGACCGCTCCGGCACCCCACCCGCACACCCCAGCCTCGCCAGCGCGACGCCCCCCGCTGAGTCGAGCGGTTGTCATGGCTCGGTTTGCCACCTCTGGCCACAATGGGCGGACGCACCCCACCAGAACCCAGACGAAGGGAGCCCTCCGTGCAACGCCCGAAGGTCGTCCGGTTCCCGGTCGTGCTCACGTATCACGTCTTCGAAAAGCTCCGGTCGATCGACATGACCCTGGCCGAGTTCGAGCTTCTGCTCGGCAACGGGGAGGTCATCGAGGACAGCCATCGAACGGACACCCAACTCGAGGAGCTGGTGCTCATCTCTGAGTGGAGCCGTCCGCTGCACCTCGCCGTCATCGTCGACAAGGTCAAGTGTGAAGAGCGTATCGTGACTGTGTACGAGCCCGGCTCGGAACTGTGGAGTCCCGACTACCGGACGAGGAGAAGCTGATGCGTTGTGAACACTGCAACAACGGCGAACGTCGTCCGGTGCGGCGGGCACAGCTCGCCGAACGCAACGGACGGACCGCCGTCGTGCTCGACGTGCCCGTCGAGGTGTGTGACAGCTGCGGCGAAGTCTGGCTTGCGATGGACGTCGCCAAACAGCTCGACGAGCTGTTCACCCGACTGCTCGACAGTGGAGCCGAGTCATCGCAGATCCACTGGGGACAGGCCGAAGCGGCCTGACGGAGTCAGGAGACCCTCGCCCGTTGGCGGGATTCTTCTCCTGCCCTCCGGAGCCGGCTCGTGTGTTCTCGTCGGTACGGTCCTGACAGGTTCGTCAGCGCGAGGGCACCTTGCGGCCGACCGCCGTTCCCGACGGTCCTGACAGGTTCGTCAGCGCGAGGGCACCTTGCGGCCGACCGCCGTTCCCGACGGTCCTGACAGGTTCGTCAGCGCGAGGGCACCTTGCGGCGGACCGCGGTTCCCGAGGGGCCGTCCTCCACGATCCAGCCCCGGCCGACCAGCTCGTCGCGCACGGCGTCGGCCCGGGCCCAGTCCTTCGTCGCCCGAGCAGCGTCACGCTGGGCCACCAGCGCAGCAGTGGCGGCGTCGACCTCGTCGACCGTGGCTTGCAGGGCAAGGCCCAGAGCGCCGGCCAGCGCGGCCACCGTCGTGGCGGCCCGCTCCGCCTCCGCTGCCTGCCCGGCATCGCCAGCCGCGTTGGCCCGGCGCACCAGCTCAAAGACGCCCGCCAGCGCCCCGCCGGTGTCGAGGTCGTCGTCCATCGCCACCCGGAAGGTCGCCACCGCCTCGGGGTCGGCACCTGCCGCCAGCGCCCGATCGGCAGTCGTCGCCGCGGCACCAGCGGCCGCCGCGGCGGGGAACCGCCGGGCGATGCCGTCCAGGCGGGCCAGGCCCTCCTCGGCGTCGGCCACGGTGGCCGGGTTCACCTCGATGGGCTTGCGGTAGTGCGACCGCAGCACCAGCAGCCGGTACGCCCGGCCGTCGGCCTGGGCCAGCAGGTCGGTGAGCGAGGTGAAGTTGCCGAGGGACTTCGACATCTTTTCGCCGTCGACCTCGACGAAGCCGTTGTGCGCCCAGTGCTGGGCGAACGTCCGGCCGGCCGCCACCGCCTGCGCCCGCTCGTTCTCGTGATGGGGGAACCGCAGGTCCTGCCCCCCGCCGTGCAGGTCGAACCCGTCGCCCAGCAGACCCAGCGACATCACCACGCACTCGGTGTGCCACCCCGGCCGCCCCGGCCCCCACGGCGACGGCCACCACAGCTCGCCCGCACCGGCCACATCGCCGGCACCGCCCGCATCTGCCGCACCGAACACATCCGCCGCACCGCCCGCACCGCCCGCACCGCCCGCACCGCCCGCACCGCCCGCACCGAACGCACCGAACGCACCGAACGCGGCGACCTTCTTCCACAGGGCGAAGTCGAGCGGTGAGCGCTTCGCCACCGACGACTCCACCCGGGCGCCGGCCCGCAGCGAGTCGAGCGGCTGCAGGGCGAGCAGGCCGTAGCCCGGCACCTGCTCGACGTCCAGGTAGACACCGTCGTCCGTCTCGTAGGCCACGCCCCGCCCCACCAGGTCGGCCACCATGGCCACCATCGCCTCCACCCAGGCGGTGGCGTGCGGCGTCTCGTCCGGGCGGCCGACACCGAGCGCGTCCATGGCACGCCACCACACCGCTTCGAACTCGCCGGCCACGGCGCTCGGCGCGCGCCCCTCGCGCTCGGCGCGATCGAGGATCTTGTCGTCGACGTCGGTGATGTTCGAGACGTAGCGGACCTGGAGCCCGCAGAACTGCAGGTACCGCCGCAGCACGTCGAACACCAGGGAGAACCGGCCGTGGCCCAGGTGCGGCACGTCGTAGACCGTCGGCCCGCACACGTACATCCCGACCCGGCCGGGGTCGCGCAGCTCCAGCGACCGGACCGTACCCGTGGCGGTGTCGAACAGCCGCAAGCTGCAGGTCGCCACCGCCGTGGCTGCAGCAGGAGTCACCCCGTCGGCTGCAGCAGGAGTCGCCGCTGTCGACCCCGGCGGCGAGGGGTCCGGCCCGGATCCGTGTGCGGCAGGCTCGGGAGTGGTGCTCACCCGGACACGGTAACCCGGCCGGACACGACGACCCGCCCACAGTCGGCGTCCGCCACCGGCACCCCAGCTCGCGACCGGCCGAGGGGCCCTCGGGGCCAGGCGTTCCTGCTGGACGTCCAGCCGGCAGGTCATCCTCGGTAACAGCCGCCACGCCGAGCACATCGAGGCCGAGCACAAGGCCGTCGCGCTCACCCTGACGTACGGCTCAACCCGAAACGCGCGACAAACCCGGTTTCGATGGTGTGCGATCGGGCCCGCAAGGACAGCTTGGCTGCTCGGGGAGACCGGCGCCTCGCTGTTGTGCTGGCTGCGGCCCCACTGGTGCATCAACAACGTGTGCACGTGTGCCTCGGCCCACAAGGAGATCGATACCTTCGCTGGCTCCACCATGGACATCGGCACCGACGACCGCATGGTCGACCGTACGGTCAACAGCCCTGCACGATTCGCCGCCGGCGAGCACCTCGCCGCTCGCGACGACGTCGACGCAGCCAAGATCACCCTGCGATACATACCGGCGAGGATCGCGGCCATTGGCATCGACCCAGGCGCCAAACGGGTCCGCCAGCGCCTCGAACGCCGATGCATACAGATGGTCCTCCGGTATCTCGCCTTCACCGTCGAGGCATGGGGCGCCGGGCAGGTCAACAGCCACCTCGCCGATCCCGACGAGGCTTCTGCGCGGCGCCACCAGCATCGCCGGCCGATGAAAGGGTTGCCCGGCGCTTCGCCGGGCGCGGCGGGCGCTGCCCTCTCCCCCGGACAAGCACGACCTCATCCGCTGGCCGAGCGGTCGCTGCTGCCAGGCCGGCGCGTCGGCGGACTGGGCCCGCCGACCTCGTCCGCATCAAGCCGCACGTGCCACCTGGGTCCACCCCTGCTTCTGACACCTCGGCTACCGTCCACACGGCGGAATTCGGCGATCTCGCAGCATCCCCGACGGGTATCGGCGTGCCGCTTTGGAACCGGCAGGCATGCGGTGGTCACACCGCGACTACTCCGTTCAGGGGGTTTCATGTCAGTACGTCAGGTCGGACGGCGGACGCTCCGCTACGAAGCGCAACCGCTCGACATCTACGATCTCACCGCCGACCACCGTGGGGTGCTCGAAGACGTCACCGGCCTCATCCAGCAGGCGCTCAGCGACCTCGACCCGAGCTACCACCGTGAGCGCTTCGGACACGGTTCGGGCGTGAGGGAGAAGCGCCGGAACTTGACCGCCTTGATCGCCGGCAAGCGGGGCAGCGGTAAGACGTCCCTCCTCCTCACTCTGCTGCACGCCCTCGATCGGGAGCAGCCGCACCTGCCGTGCGAGGAGCCCGTCGCCGAGGCATTGAACGGCCTTCGGGACCGGGTTGTCGTCCTCGACATCCTCGACTTCGAGCAGACCCCTAAGGATGGCAATCTCCTGTGCGCCCTGCTCGTCCGGATCGAAGATGCCATGCGGGGTGAGATGGGTGATGCATGGCTGGGTTTCGACGGTCCGGATTGGGACATGACTGCTGCGGCGAACCTCCAACGCCTGACGACAGCGGCGGCCTTCGCATGGGAGACAACCCCCCCGTTCAAGCCGAGCGACGCGGACCTGGAGCACTATGCCGACAGCATCCTCCAGATCGAACGGCACCGGATTCGGTTCAACCAGCAGTTCCGGAGCCTTCTCGTGTCGCTGGCCCTTGCCTGCTCGCAGCACACAACCCGCACGAACCCCCTGTTCCTCCTACCCGTCGACGACCTCGATCTAAGCCCACACCGCGGGCCAGAGCTGCTCCGCCTGATTCGCCTGACCGCGGCGCCCCGGCTCTTCGTCGTAGCGCTCGCCGACATCGACCACCTCCGCGACGCCGTCCGACTGGACCTGGGGACTCGCTGGGCCGGCAACGCCTGTGCGCCGCAACACGGTCGCTCGTCCGCCCAGCCAGCCGACTCCTCGAACAGCGATGATGCGTGGTGCTCCACTCTGGACGAACTCGCCGAGCGCACGCTCGACAAGCTCCTGCCGCCTTCCCAGCGCATGGTTCTCAAACCGGTCGATCCCTGGGATGTCCTCGCCTTCCATCCGGCTTCCTCGTCGAGCGCCGAAGCAGCAGCGGCTTCGGACACCGAGCCAACGGTGGCCGGCCTGTTGGCTGCACTCGACTTCGGCCTCGCGCTCAGCGGGGGGGTTCCTCCGGCAGGGCAGCCGCCGACAGGACCCGACCACGATTCGTCATCGCTGGGCGGCGACGACACCCACCGGTTCGCGCAATCGGACCTCGGTCTGCTGCTGCTCGGTCCAGATCGGCATGATCGCTCCGGCCCGCGCATCGACCTGTTTCGCCGCTCCCTCCGCTCCGCCTCCGACCTGTACCCCCGCCTCCTCGCTTGTCGTACTGGCCGTGGCACCACCGATGACCAGCTCGCCGACCTGCTCCGCGACGTCCTCGACCGGCCCGGTTCGAAGGTAGAGGGTCGGGTCCGCCAATACGGCGAAGACTGGCTGGTGGACCTGTCCGATCTCACCTTCCGGGCCGGCACGCGTCAGGAGCTCCCGAACCTGCAAATCGGCGCGGACGCGACGACCACCGATCAGGATGGTCCCGAGTTGGCAGATTGCCGTGTATTGGCCCTGGCGATGCGATCATTCACGCTTTGGGAGGTCGAGGTCGGTGGTACCCGATCGCTCGTCGACCCGTCGCCAGCGGCAGCGCTCGTGGTGGCCCGAGACCTAGTTGCCCACCGCCCGCATTGGCGCGGCGTCGAAGATTTCCACCTCCCAATCCCATTGCAACACAACATGACCGTCTGGCAGGTATCCCCCGCAGCGACGGGTTCCGTCGAGACCGGTTCCGACAGTCCAATCCAGATCGCCGTCGATTGGCCGACTCTGCTTTGGAAGAGCCCGCTGCGCCTAGAGCACTTCCTCACGATGTGGAATCACGTCATCGAGCAGATCAGCGGCTGCCTCGAACGCTCGACGCTCCCGACACCAGCCTGGCAGGACGCCTTCTTCGGTCGTCGCATGGCAGTGGTCGCCGGATTCGGCTGGACGGCGTCGGGCGTAACGGCACTGCTTCCACACCACTACGACAAGATCGCCAAGGGCATCACCGATCGCCTCGGTGGTGCCGGGGCGCGAGCCGGAGCTGATACGGCACCCAGTGATGCCGATTGGAAATGGCTCCGAGGGCTGCTCGCCGAGCTCATCGACACCTACCAGCGGCTGTCGCACCTCGGCGGCGACGACACCGTTGGCCGCATCCGCTCCAGGTGGACCTCCGAGACGTTCCAATGGCTGGCATTGCTGGTTGCCATGCTGTCTCCCGAAACAGGCCTGCCCACCAGTGTCGCCGACGCCTTGCTTCAGCAACCCGACACGGGCGAGTCGCGAGGCGATATGACGCTCGGCCTACCGGGCATGCTCCCAATCCTTGCGGCGCAAGTGCGCGGATTCCGAACCGTCCATATCGCCCAGCTCGCAGCCGAAGCCGGCCACGTCGGTGCCGATCCAAACCGGATTGCCGGTGCAATGGGTTGCCGTTGGCTCGGCGATCCCATGGCACATCCGATCAACGACTTTGCCGTTGCTGGCGCCGACAGTAAGATCCTGTGTCCCAACGAAATGTACCGCGACACGTACGAGTCTATTTTCCGTCAAACACTCGATAAACGTTCTCGGTCCGGGCTCATGGGCTCTCTGGATGACGCTCGCGGCCCCGGCTTCAATCAGCGACCATGACAGTCGGCCTGCGAACTGCGGCGCTGCCCGACGGGCTACTGCGGGCGGACATGCTGGCCGTCCCGTTCGGGACGGAGCACGCGTTTCGGATGGCGACGACCGCCCTGCACCCGCTCCTCGGCTGGGGGCCGTCTGCTCGGGCCGCCAATCCAACCGTAGAGCTGTGGTCGATGGCCGAGCAGGATCTGCGGGCCCGGTACCCCGCGCACAGCCTCGATGAGCTGGCAGCAGTCCGCGACATGACCTGGTTCCCGTTGCTTCCACCAGCCGGCGCCACCGAAGTCGGCGCGCCACTGAACCGGGTTGTTTCGGCTGGCAAACCCGCTGTCGCCCTGGGGTCGCAGCCGGTACCGCTCGCCAACACCCTCCGGGCGGCTGCCACCACCTATCTGGTCCACAGTGGCGACCGGGCGGCGCTTAATCCGTGCGGCTGGTCAGCGTGCCGACGACCGGTCGCCGACGTCGGCACGCCCACAGGCGACGCCGTCCGAGGTCGAAGGGACTGGCGCTGGCTGACTACGGCGATGCCACCTGACCTGCTAGTCGCAGCCCTACCAGGTCCGCCCATCTGGACGCTGCACGTGGACACCGTTACCACCGACTTGGCCGCCGCGCTCCGGCAGACGGGCTTCGCCGAGACCCATCTCCACCTCGGAGCGGCGTGGTCCTTCACCGAGCTGTGGTCGAATGCCATGGCCATCGCCGCGACCGAGCTGACACCGGACGCGTTCGTCGCCGCCGACGCGCCACTTTGGCAGGGTGCCGAGCTGTCGGCCTGGATCTTGCGCGCCGCCATCGCCCGATGGTTTCTGGCCCACTTTCTGCGATACAGGCTGGACAGCCCTCGGCAGCCGCCTATCCCCGAGCAGGACCGCACCCCATTCGACGAACACCTCCGCAGCCTGCTGCAGAAGCTCGTCGCCAACTCCCCGGCCGTTGCATGGCACCTTGCAGCCAAAGCCATCCGGGACCTGCTGCGCGGCTCGCTCTGCGGTTGCCCGACAGCCCAGCCGACCAGCCAACGCTTCGCCGCCGCACACCCGCCTACCCCGCACCTCGGCCCCGGCGACCATTTCGCTGCACTCCAGGCCCTCTACCTTGTGCTCTGCCGTCGCCTGCACACCGATCCCCTCGACACCTTCGCCGCGGGCACCCTTCGCTCCCAGCCGGATCCATCGGTGTCGGCATACGCCCACAGCGGAGAGGCATGGTTGATCTGGCACGCACTGCGATACCTCAAAGCGGAGCCCAAGGACCACTTGTTCGCAACGATCTTCTGGCAGGTCACCAGAGTCAGGTGCATCACCTACCGCCATACCGTACAGCGCCCCATGACCCCCGGTCTCAATCACTTCACTCGCAGTTACCACCATCCCCACGGCATACGGGGCTCCAGGGACATCCGCGTCGGCACCATCTCCGCCGCACATCTGTCCGGGAAGGACCGCGGTCTGCGCTCCCTCGAAGTCCGCACCACCCCGCCACCCTCGCGCTCCGGGCTCGCCAAGCTGAGCGACCTCCTCCACCGGGCCTCGTCAGATCTGGCCGACAGCCAACCCAATCACCAGGTCGCAGCGCGCCCCACTGTCGAGGTCGGCACAGTCCTCCACTTCACGAAACAGCGCTATGCGAGCCACCTCGCCAGCCTCGAACGGCCCACCGCATACGAGCTGGGCAGCCACGCCGATCCGGGGCCGTCCCGACGCTCCGGCACTCCCGCCGCCAACAGCTACGGATACCGGTACAGCAACTTCTACCGCGCCAGGCGTCGTGAAGCACTGGCGCTCGCCAGCTTCCTAAAGTTCGATCCCGGATGCCTCCGCTGGATCCGCGCGATCGACGTGTGCACCGATGAACGGGCCGTCCCGACGTGGGTCCTTGCTCCTCTCTTCCGCTACGTCCGGGGCGCTGGTGACCGCGCCGCCGCGTGGCTGTCGGCTCATGGCCGCCAGCCGCTCACCGAGCGCTCGCGTCCCCAGGCACTCGACCTTCGTCTTCGCGTCACCGCTCACGCCGGCGAGGACTTCGTCCACCTCATGAGTGGCCTGCGCCGCGTCGACGAGGCCCTTCGACTCCTCTGTGTCCGCACCGGCGACCGGCTCGGCCACGCCGTGGCCCTCGGCACCGATCCTGAGAGCTGGGCACAGCACACCGGTCTGACACGGCTGCCCGCAGAGGAACGACTACTCGACCTCCTCTGGGAGTGGGAGCGCACAGTAGCCGGCGAGATTGTCGGCCTTCCCAGCGATCGTTTCCCCTTCCTTAAGAACGAGATCACGCGCCTCGGTGCAGTGATCTTCGAAGGTATCCCCAACATCAAAACCCTGCGCCTGACCGTCAGCGGCCTTTCCGACGCGTTCCGGCTCCTCACTACCGATGCGGGCCTACTTGCCCTCGGCTTTCCGGGCAACGTTCCGCCGGTGACACCGACCCACGACAGGAACGATTCCCCAACCGGCATCTCCCACCAGCTGGCCCAGCACTACCTGCGGGATGCCGGCACCTTCGTCCGCAGCCGGATGCTCGTGGAGGTGGACCCGACCGCATCGGGCGAGATCCAGACCATGGCTGCGTTGCAGCGGGACCTGGTGCGCCGCGTTTCCACCGCCGGAGTAGCCGTGGAGGTGAACCCGTCGTCGAACCTCTTCATCGGCAACCTCGGTGATCTCGAGCACCACCCCGTATGGCGTCTGGCCCCGCCAGACGCCAGTCCAGGTGACTGCCATGTGGACGTAGTCATCGGCAGCGACGACCCCGACGTCTTCGCCACGACGCTGCCCGACGACCTGCAGCGGATGGCTGACGTGCTGATCGCCGCCGGCCGCGGCTCAGCGAACGCGACGGCCTGGGTCGAGCGCCGGTGCAAGGCCAGCCTCGCGTACCGGTTCACCCTGCCAGAACTTGGAGCAGCCTTCTGGCCCCGGCGTAAACCAGGTGTGACAGACCCCATGCCGGAAGGACCGCTCCCGCCCTGAACCATGATCCGATGGACGCGCCACAGCAGTGAGACGCTCCTGGCGAACGCCGCAGCAGAACGCGGGTGTTTTTTGGGTAGCGGGGCGAAGTCCTGACATCCCGGTCAGGCAGCGAGGCTGAACCGCACGTTTGGGTTGTCGCCAGTGGCCGCCTTGGTTGACCACCTTCCGTGATGGTACTTGCGGGCGAGTTTGACCATG
>JAJZLP010000152.1 GCA_021803325.1 Actinomycetes bacterium | reverse complement strand
GGGCACGGCGCGCTGTCATCGCCCCGGCGGTTCGGGCAGCGGCGCGTGCCGGCCGGCTGTCGCCCGCCGCCCCACCTCGCCCAGCAGCCGGTCAGCCGCTGCATACGGGTCGAGATCGTGGTCGAGGACCGCCTGCCGCACACCGGCCATGTCCCCACGCCCGAGCTCGGCAACTTCCGCAGCGATGCGGGCATCGAGGACCCGTTGGAGCTCGGCGTCGAGCCGCCTGCGCCGGCGCTCGGCCAAGACGCCGCCGCTGTCGAGGTACCGCTGGTGGGCGCCGACGGCCGCCCACAGCTCACCCACCCCGTCCCCGCTGGCGGCGATCGTCTGAACAATGGGCGGCCGCCACGGCTGCTGCTCCTCGTCCTCGTCGCCGTGCCCCGTGGGGCCGGTCCCGCCGTCCTGCCCGCTCGCCCGACCCTCCACACCGGCAGCGCCGCCGCGCAGCTGGCCCCGAGGCGGTCGGTGCCCCGCACCGCTCAGGTCGAGCATCTGCTGCAGGTCGGCAACCGTCTCGCGAGCGCCGGGCATGTCCGCCTTGTTGACGACGAAGATGTCGGCGATCTCCATCAGGCCCGCCTTGTTGGCCTGGATGGCATCCCCCCAGCGGGGGTTGACCACCACCACGGTGGTGTCGGTCGCCGAGGCAACCTCGACTTCGACCTGACCGACTCCCACCGTCTCCACCAGGACCAGGGGCATGCCGGCGGCGCCGAGGACCCGCACCGCCTCGGGGACCGCCAGCGACAGGCCACCCAGGTGCCCGCGCGTCGCCATCGACCGGATGTAGACGCCGGGGTCGAGGGCGTGGTCCTGCATCCGGACTCGGTCGCCGAGGACCGCCCCGCCGCTGAACGGCGACGTGGGGTCGACCGCCACCACAGCGAGCTGGTCGACCCCTCCGGACCGGGCCGCGGCGATGAGCCGGCCGGTCAGCGTCGACTTGCCCGCCCCCGGCGCCCCCGTGATCCCCACGGTCCGCGGCTCAGCACCCGACCGGTAGGCGAGTGCTGCCACCGCCCGGCCGCGGCGGTCACCGGACTCCACCATGGTGAGCAGACGGGCCAGCGAACGCCGGTCCCCCTGACGGGCGGCGGCGAACAGCTCGGCAGGCTCGCCACGGCGCGACGACTCGATCCCGGTCAGCCGGGGAACCCCGCCGGCAGCGGGCGGGACGCTCGAGTCTGCAGGCACGGGTCGGTCAGCCATCGTGGTGGCGAAGCGTAGGAGACGGGCGGTTGTGCCACCAACCCGCTGGCGGCTCCTGTGGACGACGTGCCGCCATCACCCCTGGGCGGCCGCACCCGGTGGCCCGCCCGTCGACACACAGACCAGCGCACCGCCAGCCACATCCGAGAGGACACCCACCGCCACCAGAACCACCACACCCAGTGGCAGGACCTTGGTAGGATGCAATTTCCTGGGTGCAGGCCCGGGGCCCGCACACACATGTGCGGGTTGGGGGGAGAACCTCGGCCGGAGCGGCTGGGGCAAGGGGGCCACATGACGTCCGACTCGATGTACCTCGAGCTCGTGCCCGAGGTCGAGCGGCTGCTCGAACGGCATCTCGGCATGGCGAAGGAATGGTTCCCGCACCAGAGCACGCCATGGTCGCGCGGACGCGACTTCGAGCCGGATTGGACGTGGTCGGACGCCGAGTTCCCGACGTCCCGAGGCGTCCGCAGCGCGCTGTACACGAACCTCCTGACCGAGGACAACCTCCCCTACTACACGTTGGCGCTGCACCGCTGCTTCGGCGGAGTGGACGGCCCGTGGGGCGAGTGGAGCCGGCGCTGGACCGCCGAAGAGGACCGCCACTCGACCGCCATCCGGGACTGGATCACCGTCAACCGGGTGATCGACCCCGTCCACCTCGAGCGCTCGCGCATGGCGCAGATCTGCACGGGCTGGTTCCCGAACCAGGTCGACAGCGTGCCTGCCGGGCTGGCATACGTGACCTTCCAGGAACTGGCCACCCGAGTCGCGCACCGCAACACCGGCCTGGCCATCGGCGACCCCACCGGCCGGGCGATGCTGGCGCAGGTCGCCGCCGACGAGAACCTCCACTACCTGTTCTACAAGGACCTCGGCAGCGCGGCCCTGATGCTCGACCCGGACGCCATGGTGATCGCCACCTCCCAACGGGTGCGGAATTTCGAGATGCCCGGCACCGGGATGCCCGGGTTCAAGCGGCACGCGTTCGCCATCGCCACCGCCGGGATCTTCGACTTCAGCATCTACCACGACCACGTGCTCGAGCCCGTGCTGATGCGCCAGTGGAAGTTCGACAAGCTCGAGGGGCTGTCCCCGGAAGCCGAGCGCGCCCGCGACGACCTGTTCGAGCACGTCGAGTCGGTTCGCCAGGCCGGCGAGCGCTTCGTCAGCATGCGTGGCCCCGCCCCGGTGCAGGCCGGCTAGCCGCCGAGCAGTCCGGCTGGCGGGCTCGCCCGCGGTGCCGAGCCCGCCGTGGTGCAGACCGGCTAGCCGCCGAGCAGTCCGGCTGGCTCCGCCGCAGACCCAGCAGGCGGGCTCGCCCGCGGTGCCGAGCCCACCCAGCTCAGACGCGCTGGACGTCGGCGCCCAGCGCCCGCAGCTTGCCGGCGAAGTCGTCGTAGCCGCGGTCGACGTGGTGGGCGTCGGCCACGACGGTCTCGCCCTCGGCGGCCAAGCCGGCGAGGACGAGCGCTGCGCCGGCGCGCAGATCGGTGGCCCGCACCGGTGCTCCTGACAGGCGCTCGACACCCCGTACGACAGCGTGGTGGCCCTCGGTGCGGATGTCGGCACCCATGCGTCGGAGCTCGTCCACGTAGCGGAAGCGCCCCGAGAAGAGGTTCTCCGTGACGATGCCCACCCCCTCGGCAACCGACAGCATCGTCACCAGGAACGGCTTGTAGTCGGTGGCGACACCGGGGTACGGCAGCGTGGACACGTCCACGCTCCTGATCCGGCCCGTGTGCGTGGCACGCAGGCCGTCGGGCCCGTGCTCCACCTGGAGCCCCATGTCCCGGAGCTTTCGGACAAGCATCTCCATGTGCTCGACCCGGGCGTCCGACACCACGACCTCCCCCCCGGCCATCCCGGCAGCCGCCAGGAACGTGGCTGCCACCACACGGTCGGCGACCACCCGGTGGCGCGCCGGGTGGAGCTCGGCCGCGCCTTCCACCTCGATCCGGGAGGTGCCCGCACCTCGGACCACCGCTCCCATGGACCGCAGCGCATCGGCGAGGTCGAGCACCTCGGGCTCGCGCGCAGCGTTGTCGATGACGGTCGTGCCCTTCGACAGCGCCGCAGCCATCAGCAGGTTGTCCGTCACCGTGTGGCTCGGATATTCGAGGACGACATGGGCACCGACCAGCGGCCCCCCGCCGACGACCGTGCCCTCCACATAGCCGTGGACGGTGTCGAACTCGACCCCCATGGCACCCAGCCCCGACAGGTGCATGTCGATGGGCCGGTGCCCAAAATCATCACCACCCGGCATCGACACCCGCGCCCGCCCGCAACGAGCCAGCAGCGGCCCGAGCACCACGACCGATGCCCGCATCCGTTCGACCAGCTCGTACGGCGCCTCGGGGTGCAGGTCTCGGGGCACGTCGATGACCAGGTCACCGGGCTCCGGCGACCCGGGTCGTGCCGGCAGCCGGTCCACGGTGGCGCCGGTGGCGCGCAGGACGTCCGCCATGATGTCGACGTCGGTGATGCGGGGCACGTCCACCAGCACGTGGCGCCCCTCAGCCAGTAGGCAGGCTGCCATCAGCTTGAGCGCGCTGTTCTTCGCCCCACCGGCCCGGACAGTGCCCGACAGCGGGCCGCACGACCGGACGACAAACCGGTCGGTGCCCGACCACCCGTGCTCCACGGCGCCCAGTATGGCCGATGCGGACACCCCTGCTGAAGCCCACTCGGGTGCGGGCGGCGAGCCGACCCTGCCCCGGTCGCGTTATGGTCGACCCGTGGGACCCGATCGACAGGCACCCGACCGCAACCTGGCCATGGAATTGGTCCGGGTCACGGAAGCTGCGGCCATGGCCGCCGGCCGCTGGATGGGCCGAGGAGACAAAAATGGTGCTGACGGCGCAGCCGTGAACGCCATGCGTGTGGTTCTGGACACGGTGCAGATGGACGGCGTGGTCGTGATCGGCGAGGGTGAGAAGGACCGGGCACCCATGCTCTTCAACGGTGAGCGCATCGGCGATGGCTCGCCCCCGCAGGTGGACATCGCCGTCGACCCTATCGACGGCACCACGCCGACGTCACTCGGGCGAGGTGGGGCCCTGGCGGTGATCGCCGTGTCCGAACGAGGCACGATGTTCGATCCGGGCCCGTGCGTCTACATGGAGAAGCTGGCCGTCGGCCCGAAGGCGGCGGGCGCCGTCGACATCCGCCGATCCCCGACCGACAACCTCGAGGCGGTGGCCAAGGCGCTGGGCAAGTCCGTGCGCGACGTCACCGCGGTCATCCTCGACCGGGACAGGCACACGGACTTGATCACCGAGGTGCGGGCCAGCGGGGCCCGGATCCGCCTCATCACCGACGGCGACGTCGCCGGTGCGATCTCCGCCGCCTGGCCCGAGACCGGGGTCGACGTGCTGCTCGGTACCGGCGGCACTCCCGAGGGCGTCCTCGCTGCAGCCGCGCTCAAGTCGATGGGCGGCGAGATCCAGGGCCGGCTGGTGGTGCGCGACGAGGGCGAGCGCCAGGCCGCCGAAGAGGGCGGCTACGACCTCGACGCCGTGCTCACCACCGACGATCTGGTGAGCGGGGACAACTGCTTCTTCGCCGCGACGGGCATCACCGACGGCGAGCTGCTCCAAGGGGTCCGGTACCACGACTTCGGCGCCACCACCCAGTCGCTGCTGATGCGGTCGCGCTCGGGGACGGTGCGCCTGGTGAGCGCGCGCCACCCGCTCGACAAGCTGCGCGAGTTCAGCACCATCGCCTTCGACTGACGACGGCGGACCGCTCGGACGCTGCGCACCAGCGTCCTTCAGCCAGACCCGTGTGACCGCCCGCAGCGGTCGCCACCGGCCGAGCGGAGCCGCAGGTCAGCACCTTGGGTGCCCCCGTTCATCCGTCAGACCCCTGTGACCACCCGCAGCGGTCGCCACCGGCACTGCTGCACCCACTGCTGACCGAATTGCTGCGCGCAGGTCGTCACCTCAGAGCCCGGGCAGCCCGTCGATGCTGACGGCGTTCTTCTCCGCCTGGTAGCTGGCGATACCGTCGACACCTTTGCGGTCGGCCCAGGCCTGCATGGTGTCGCGGTGCGCCTCGAACGCCATGAGCGGCACCCCGTAGCCGCACGAGTCCGACACGCGGTCCACGGTGACGACGACGACGGAGCGAGCACCGACATCGGCCGCAGGCGGGGCTGAGAACCTGCCCCGGAGCTCGGCGAAACGCGGGTCGCCGGCCGGCACGACCTCGCCCCGGCCGTGCAAGCGCACGATACGGGGCGGCCCTACAAAGGCACACGCCATGAGCACGATCCGCCCGTTCTCACGCAGGTGGGCGACGGTCTCGATGCCACTGCCGGTCTGGTCCAGGTAGGCGGCCCGCCGCTCATCCAAGACGACAAGCTCGCCCCGGTTCCCCTTGGGCGAGCAGTTCACGTGGCCACCGGCATCGAGCGGGGCGGTGGCGACGAAGAACACCGGCTGGGACTCGACGAACGCAGCGGTGCGCTCGTCGATCGTGGATCCGATCCTGCCCATGGCCCCTCCTGCCGCTGCGGACCGCAGGCTACCTCGGGCCCGCGGTCATGTCACCGAACGCCGTCCGAAGCTCGACCGCCCGGAGCGGCAAGGAGGCAGGCCGCGCCGACGGGGGCGGGCAAACGGGAACGGACAGACGGAAACGGACAGACGGGGCCGCCAGACGGGGGCGGACAGACGGGAACGGACAGACGGGAACGGACAGACGGGAACGGACAGACGGGAACGGACAGACGGGAACGGACAGACGGGAACGGACAGACGGAAACGGACAGACGGGGCCGCCAGACGGGGGCGGACAGACGGGAACGGACAGACGGGAACGGACAGACGGGAACGGACAGACGGGAACGGACAGACGGGGCCGCCAGACGGGGGCGGACAGACGGGGGCGGACAGACGGGGGCGAGCAGACGGGGCGGCCGTGCGCCTGGTGCCGTGGTGCGCGGGCGGTGGACCACGCCGACGACATGGCAGGCGCAGATGGCCCGCACCGCGTGTCACCGGCCGCAGGGCCCCGACCGCGCGCCTCGGTCAGCCGACCTTCAGGTGCTCCACCAGGAATGCCGTCTGGTCGGCCACCGCTGTCTCGAAGGCATCGCCCACGTACACGTCGAAGTGGCCGGCAGGGTAGCGGCGGACCACCGCCCCGGGGCAGGCGGCGGCATGGCGCAGCGTCCGGCTGGCCGGCGCCACGCTGTCGCGGTCGCACACGCAGAACAGCACCGGGCAGGTGATGCGACGAGCGTCGCGCCCGGGACGGTACAGCGGCAAGGTGAGCACGATGCGCGCCGGCGTTGTCTCGCGGAGGACCAGCCCGGGTGGGATCAGCGCCAGGTAGCCGTCGACGACGTCGGGAGCGCTCATGAGCGCCATGTCGCCGGGAGCGCCGGCCAACGCCACCATGCGAGGTGGCCGTCCCCGCCAGGCCCGGAGCTGGTCGGACAGACCGGCCGCCAGCAGGCGCGCTGCGGTCGGCAGCGGGACCTGCCGCATCGACGCCGGGCCGTCGGTGAACGGGCACTGCGACACGACCGCGGCGATGCCCGGTGTGCGGGCCGCGGTGGCGAGCACATGCCCGCCGGAGAACGACGTCCCCCACAGCGCCACTCGCTCGGGGTCCACGCCGGGCAGGGCCCGAGCGAACGACACCGACGCCGACCAATCCTGGAGCTGGCGGCGGATGTCGATCAGCTGGCGCGGCTCACCGGTACTGGCCCCGAAGTACCGGTAGTCGAACACCAACGCGGCCATCCCCGCGGCGGCAAAGCGCTCGGCGTAGGCGTCCAGGCGCATCTCCTTGACCGCCCCCAGGCCATGGGCCATCACCACCAGCGGCACCCGATCGGTGCCGGACGGTCGGTAGAGCAATCCCGCGCAGCGGTCGTCTCCCGACGGGATCCACACCTCGGTCCGTTCAATATCGTCGGTCACGACCCCACACCGTAGGCGATCATTCGCGATGCAAGCGGATGACGTGGACCGGGACCGTTTCGGCCGGGACCGTTTCGAACGGGATCGCTTCGGCCGGGATCGCTTCGGCCGGGATCGCTTCGGCCGGGATCGAAGCGAGGGAGACGTCGTGAGCGGGGATCCCCTGGCGCTGGAGCTCCTTGGATCGGCGTCGCGGGCGCAGTCAGCCCGCTGCCGCAGCGATGCGCCCGGCCACGATGCTGCACCGTGTGTCGGCCCTGTCCAGAGCCGCCAGCGTCACCTGGTGGAGCTCGATGTCGTCAGGGCATCGGCTGCTCAGCTCCCACAGCAGATCGAGCTGCCGGGCACGCAGCACCGCGTCGCGGACCGCGACGTCGATGTGGTTCCGCCACATCGTCACGTCCGGGCTGTCCGAGGCGGCAAGCATGGAGCCCCGGTAGAGTCTGACCGCGGTGGACACGTCGCCTTCCACCAACGCCTGCAGCGTGGCGTGATGGTCGGTGTGCACCGGGCCGACAAGCCGGTACGGCCGAGACCCGATCCAGCCCCCGAGCGCGTGCCGGAGGTGGGACAGCTCGGCCTTGACCGTCGACGGGCTCACCGGACGGTCGCCGTAGACCCGCCCCACCAGCTCTCCCAGGCCAAGACCGGTCGGGTGCAGCGACAGGACCGTCAACAGCTCGATCTGCCGGGGCGTGACCGCGAGCGGGATCCCGTCGACGCGCACGGCGGGACTTCCCAGCGTACGCAGGACCATCCCCTCTCCGGGCCCCTCGCCGGGCCCCGATCCCGCACCACCCCCGCCTGGATCGTCGGCGCCCACCAGCGGGGCCATCCCCGCTGCGGCCCACGGCACAGGCCCACGTCCTCCGGCAGCGCCCCGGCTTGGCTCCATTCGGCCCGCCTCCATTCGGCCCGCCTCCATTCGGCCCGCCTCCATTCGGCCCGCCTCCATTCGGCCCGCCGTCGCCAGCTCGTACTCGACGCAGCGGGCGAGGGCGCTGGCGGTGACGAGCAAGCTGGGGTGTGCTTTGTGCCACATCGTCGACAGGTCGAGCACCCCGAGGAACCGTCCCGAGTCGGGATCGAGGATCGGCGCGGAGTAGCACACCCAGTCGTGCACCATCGCGGCGTAGTGCTCGGCAGAGAAGATGGTGGCGGCCCGCCCCGTCTGATGCGCCATGGCCAGGGCGTTCGTGCCGGCGGCCTCCTCGGCCCAGCACCCGCCGAGGGTGAAGTGCACGCGATCCGCCCGGCGGCTCATGGTGCGGCCGCCGGCGATCCAGGCGATGGTGACGCTCTCGTCGGTGATCGCCGCCATCATGTCGCCGCTCGCCGCCAGGTCGGTGAGGTCGTCCAGGATGGCGCGGCTGGCGCGGCCCAGACGCGAGTCGCTCCACCGGCGGGCCACCTCCTCGGGCGCCACCACCGGGGCCGACACCATTTCGGGCGCAACAGCGGCCGACGAGCGACGCCACGACGCGTAGACCTCGGGGCGGGCCGACGCGGCCGGGCCCTGCTCGGCGACAGCAGCGTGCCAGGTCCGCTCCAGCTCGCCTCGGCGGGCTCGCAACGTGTGGTCCATCGCCCCTCCCGATCGCCACGGTCGGGTCCGCCCAGACTGGCAGGCATCCAGGCGGTCAGACGACACCACGCTACCAACCTGCGACGCAGGCGACCGGCCAGGTGCGGGGACCACCGGAGATCCACCCGGCCTCCTGCACAGGCCCGGCCAGTCGCACGGACCTCGCACACCTGTCGTTCGCACGTGGCGAACCGGGCTGGAGCACCCGACGGCCCCCCACAACACCACCCCACCGGCACCCGACGGCCCCCCACACGGCACCACCCCACCGGCACCACCCCACCGGCACCCGACCCTCCCCCCCACGGCACCCCCCCACGGCACCAACCTTTCTCCAACCTCGCGTTTCGTACCCTGCGTCCGCCGGCCATCGGAGAACGGTGGCCCGTTGCCCGAGGAGGGGGAGGTCGCAGATGCGCTACACACCGCCCGGCCTGGCCGGAAGCCAGGTCACCGTGGAACCCCGGTACGACAACTTCATCGGCGGGAAGTGGCTCCCACCCGTCGAGGGCCGCTACTTCGACGACATCGCGCCGATCACCGGCCAGGCGTTCACCCAGGTGGCTCGCTCCGATTCCAAGGACGTCGAGCTCGCCCTCGACGCGGCGCACCACGCTGCGGACGCGTGGGGGCGCACCAGCCCCGCCGAACGCTCCGGGATCCTGCTGAAGATCGCCGACCGCATCGAGGCCAACCTCGAAATGCTGGCCATCGCCGAGTGCTGGGAGAACGGCAAGCCTGTCCGCGAGACCCTGGCAGCGGACCTGCCGCTCGCCGTGGACCACTTCCGGTACTTTGCCGGTGCAGTCCGCGCGCAGGAGGGTGGCATCTCCCAGATCGACGACGACACCGTCGCCTACCACTTCCACGAGCCGCTTGGCGTGGTCGGGCAGATCATCCCCTGGAACTTCCCGATTCTCATGGCCACGTGGAAGTTGGCGCCGGCGCTGGCCGCCGGCAACTGCGTCATCCTGAAGCCGGCCGAGCAGACCCCATGGTCGATCCTGAAGGTCGTGGAGCTCATCGCCGACCTGCTGCCTGACGGCGTCCTGAACGTCGTCAACGGGTTCGGCGTGGAGGCCGGCAAGCCGCTCGCGAGCAGCAGGCGGATCGCCAAGATCGCGTTCACCGGGGAGACCACCACAGGCCGGCTCATCATGCAGTACGCCTCGGAGAACGTCATCCCCGTCACCCTCGAACTGGGCGGCAAGAGCCCCAACATCTTCTTTCCCGACGTCATGGACGCCGACGACGACTTCCTCGACAAAGCCATCGAGGGCCTGGTGATGTTCGCCCTCAACCAGGGCGAGGTGTGCACCTGCCCGTCGAGGGCGCTGGTCCACTCCTCGATCTACGAGCGGCTCATCGAGCGGGCTGTCGAGCGCACCCGGGCGATGGTCCTCGGCGATCCGCTCGACACCGCCACCATGGTCGGGGCCCAGGCATCCAACGACCAGCTCGAGAAGATCCTGTCCTACCTCGAGATCGGCAAGGCCGAGGGCGCCAAGGTGCTCGTCGGCGGCAACCGACGCCAGGTCGACGGTTACCCCGACGGCTACTACGTGGAGCCGACGATCTTCGAAGGCGACAACGCCATGCGGATCTTCCAGGAGGAGATCTTCGGGCCGGTGCTGTCGGTCACCACCTTCGACCACGAGGCCGAAGCGATCCGCATCGCCAACGACACCCTCTACGGGCTCGGCGCCGGCGTATGGACGCGCGATGGCACCACCGCGTACCGGGTGGGACGGGCCATCAAGGCCGGCCGGGTCTGGACGAACTGCTACCACCTCTACCCGGCACACGCGGCGTTCGGCGGCTACAAGGGATCGGGGATCGGCCGTGAGAACCACGCCATGATGCTCGACCACTACCAGCAGACCAAAAACCTGCTGGTGAGCTACAGCCCGAAACGGCTCGGGTTCTTCTGAGCCGATCGTGGCCGCCGATGCTGCTCTCACGGAGACCTCCGGGACCGACGATCCCCCTGGCCCCGAGCGCCAGGCCAAGCCAGGGACCGCCGACACGTCTACCGACTCGGCAGGCGTCGGGTTCCACGTTGGCGGCATCGACGAACGCCACCGCCCCGCATCGCCGGCGGCTGCCGCCCGGGTGGCCATCACCCAGGCGGCAGCCACGCTGGTCGGCCGCATGGTGCAGCAGCACGGACCCCTGCTGTTCCACCAATCCGGTGGCTGCTGCGACGGGTCGAGCCCCATGTGCTATCCCCGCAGCGACTTCCGCGTGGGCGACAGCGAGGTGTACCTCGGCGACGTGGCCGGCACGCCCTTCTACATGGGACCAGACCAGTACCGGTACTGGGCGCACACCCACCTGACGGTCGACATCGTGCCCGGCCGCGGGAGCGGGTTCTCCGTCGAAGCACCTGAAGGCGTCCGGTTCCTCGTCCGGTCCCGGCTCTTCACCAACGAGGAGCTGACCGAGCTCCCACCAGTAGGGCACGGGCGCCACCACTGACGGCCTGGCCCGCCGGTCCGGCGCTCCCCCACAGGCGTCCGGTTCCTCGTCCGGTCGCGGCTCTTCACCAACGAGGAGTTGGCCGAGCTCCCACCGGCGGGGCACGGGCGCCACCACTGACGGCTTGGCCCGCCAATCCGGCGCCCCCCAGGATCGGCGCCCCTCCCAGGATCGGCGCCCCCCCATAAGATCGGCGTCCCTCCCCAGACCCGGTATCGGACGGCTGCGCCCGGCGAAGCAGCGCTCGGCCGCGCCGGCGTCGGTCCCGAAACTGGTCGGGACGCGCCGGACCTGCGGGCCGCGCCACCGGCCCCAGCCCGCCCGGACTGATCCACTCAGTCCGTGCAGGTGGTCCCGGCGCCAGGCACGGTGAGCTGCGTCAGATAGGCCGCCTCGATGCTCCGGACACAGGAGCTGTAGTACGTGGCGACATGACTGGTGCCCTGCCACGTGACCAGCGCACCGTGGCGAAGTTGGCCAGCGATGGCCACGGCCCAGGCATATGGGGTGGCCGGGTCGCCGGTGGTGCCGACCACCACGATCGGCGGCGACCCGGCGGCGACCACCGGACCCGGGGTCCGAGTCGGCGGCACCGGCCAGACCGCGCAGCCCAGCTCACCCCATGCGAGCAGCGGTCCGAAAACCGGCGCCCGGGCACCGTCGGAGGCCGCCAGCGCCTGGTACGCGGCGAGGTCACGCGTCACGGGATGGTCGAGGCAGTCGATGGCGGCCCCTGCCGCGGCACCGTTGGGTGACCCGTTGGCGACGTAGGCATCGGACATGGCCAGGATCGGCCCCCCGTCCCCGGTAGCGAGCGCCCCCAGGACGTTGCCAAGCTCCGGGTAGAAGGACGGGGCGTACAGGCCGTCGAGGAGCGCGTCGTAGATCGCACCCGGACCGGCACTGCGCCCCGCGCCTGCCGGCACCGGTGCAGACCGGCTCGCGGCGATCGCTGCCAGGAGCGCCGACGTGGGATCCCCGGCGGGGCGCCAAGGACAGGTCGCCGTGGTCGCACACCACGAGAAGAAGCGCTCCAGCGACGCCTCGAACCCCTCAGCCTGGTCGAGGGTCATCGCGTCGGTCGACAGTGCCGGATCGATCGCGCCGTCGAGCACCATGGCCCGCACGTGCGTCGGGAACAGCTCGGCGTAGACCGCCCCGAGCAGTGTGCCGTACGAAAAGCCGATGTACGAGAGCCGCCGGTCCCCCAGCGCGGCACGGATGCGGTCGAGATCACGTGCAGCGTCGACAGTGCCCACGTGCGCCAGCAGCGGTCCACTGGACCGGGCGCAGGCGGCGGCGAACGCCTGGTCCGACCCAAGCAGAACCAGGCGGGCGGCCGCCGTCTGGGGGACCGGATCCGGCAGGGGGCCTGTGCTCGTCGAGGTGGCCGGGCCACACGAGACCGGGTCGCTTCGCCCCACACCCCGGGGGTCGAACGCCACAATGTCGAAGCGGTCCAACACCGCCACCGGCAGTATGGCGAGCACCTCGCTCATGGCGTCGATGCCCGATGCACCGGGACCGCCCGGGTCGAACACCAGCGATCCGATTCGAGCCGCCGGATCCTCGGCGGGATGCCGCTCCAACGCGATCTGGATGGTGGCACCTTCGGGCTTGGCGTACGCCAGCGGAACGGCAACCGAGCCGCACTGCAGGTCCGAGCCGCACGGCGTCCAGGTGACCGGCGCCACGGGCAGAGGCGCCGGAGCCCTGGCCGGTGTCGTTCCCGAACGCGCGACCCCCGCCGCCGAGCGGACTGAGCCGGACCCCGAGGTGCGGGCAGGCGTTGCCGACGGCACGCCCGGACGGTGGCCGGTGTCGCTCCCACACGCAGCGAGCACCGTCGCCAGCAGCACGGCGCACGCCGACACCGCCACGATGCACCAGGCCGACGATGCCACCGATTCGCGGCGGTCCACCTGTCGCCGCTGGCCTCTCACCGTCTGGTTCGACATCTCGCACCCACCCGTCGCCGCACGCCACGCCCCACCCGTCGCCAAACGCGGCGTTGCACCTGTCGCCGCCGGCCTCCCACCGTCTGGTTCGACAGCCGGCGCTGCGCCGAGACCCCGCCAGAGACCGCCGGGCGGGGCCGCCGGTACCAAACCCAGTTCGCTCGTTGCACCGGCTCCGAGCCCGCCACGTCACCCACCGCTACTCCTTCCGGCATGTGGCCTCGCCTTCGGCGGCGGCCGGCGCTGGGCCCAGCCCAATCCAGCCCTGCTCAGCTCAGCCAAACCCAGCCCAGCTCAGCCGAACCCAGCCCAGCCCGACCGGGCCCGGGCAAAGCGCTCGCCCGAGCCGGCAGGTCGTCGGATGCTACCGCCGGGCCTGCCGGTAGCATGCCGCCGTGCCGGAGCCCCGAACCTTCCGCCAGATCCGCTACATCGTCCCACCCGGCGCGACCGAGCTCCTCCTGGTG
>JAJZLP010000161.1 GCA_021803325.1 Actinomycetes bacterium | reverse complement strand
GAGACCGGAGACCGGAGACCGGAGACCGGAGACCGGAGACCGGAGACCGGAGACCGGAGACCGGAGACCGGAGACCGGAGACCGGAGACCGGAGACCGGAGACCGGAGACCGGAGACCGGAGACCGGAGACCGGCTCGTGCGTCGGCGGTCAGCCGTTGGGCACCACGATGGCTCGGGGCCGGCCACCGACGAACACGCTCGGTCCGACATGACCGGTTGCCAGGTCCACCTCGGTGATCTGGTTGCTCTGGTCGGCCACCCATGCCTGGGTGCCGCCGGCGGCCAGGGCCAGCGCTTCGGCTGGGTGCCCCACCGGGACCGGCGTGCCGGCGGTCATGGTGGCGAGGTCGATCGGCACCAGGGCACCGCCACCGGACACCCAGGCTGTGCCGACGGGGTCGGTGGACCGGGTGGTGCCCGGAGCCGGCAGGTCGGTGACGGCGATACCGGTTGGCGCCACCCCGACGGGGACGGCGGCGCCGGGGTGGCCGTGGGTGAGGTCGACGGGTGTCACGTTGTCGGAGCCGAGGTTGGCGACCAGCGCGGTCTGGCCGTTCGGCGTGAAGGCGATGGCGTCGGGCTCGGAGCCCACTTCGATGGGAAAGCCGGGTCGCATGCCCTGTAGGAACAGCGGCAGGATCACGCCTTGCCCCGCGTCGGCGACGACGGCCAGCGAGTGGTGCGGCCCGCCGATGGCCACGGCGTCGGGCGACACGCCGACGCGGACGGGGCTGCCGGCCCGGCCCGTGCGGAGGTTGACCGGCACGACGGTCCCCGCGCCCCCGTCGACGACGATGGCCGTGCCCGACGTGGTGACAGCGACAGCGTCGGGTTGGAGCCCGACGGTGACGCGGACGTGGATCCGGCCGGTTGCCGCATCGATCTCCACCAGCTGGTCGTTGCCGGCGCCCACGACCACCAGATCGCTCGTGCCGGGCACGGCGGCCAGGGCGCTTGGCTCTGACAGCGTCGTCATCAGCGGGGGGTCCGCGCGGTGCCGGGCCAGATTGACCCGGGGCACCTCGGTGCCTGGTTGGGCGGCGTCACCGAAGGCAGCAACGTAGGCCTCGCTGCCTCCAGCGGTTCGCGCGGACAGTGAGTTTGCGGTCCCGCTGCAGGCTGCCAGGACGCTCAGCGTCACCACGGCCACAACCAACCGAAAACCCTGCCTCCGATCAACCGATGCCACTAAAAGTCACAACTCGCGCGTCGATAACCACGGCATGCTGCAATCTCGTGAGTGGGCTGGACAATCCGGTGCGACGTGCCCGGAGGTTCGTCCGCGCCCTTGGCGGTCAGCGGTCCTCATGACGGTAGTGGCAGTGGCGGCAGGGATGGTGCCGGCAGTCGTCAACAGGACCAGCCCGGCGCGGGCGGCGGCACGGGTCGCCGGGGTCCCGGCGGGTCAGCCGCAGCCCGTGACCAAGGCCTACCCTCACGCCGAGCAGGGCATCCTGCCGCCGGGCAACCCGCCGGCGAACATCGCACCGTCGCCCAACTTCTTCAACTCGTGCTCCGGCACCTCCTACGACGACTCCACCGCCTGCGTGAACGCGGCCGTGTTGGCCATCGACGCCGGTCGAGCGGCTGAGGGCCTGCCTGGCATGGTGCTGCCGGTCAACTGGTACCAGCTGAGCCCTCAGGAACAGCTGTTCGTCGCCACCAACCTGGAGCGCACCGTGCGCGGCCTGCCGCCGCTGGCGGCCATGTCGTTGGCGCTCGACCAGGCAGCCGCTGCCGGTGCCGCCAACGGCAACGACCCCACCCCGCCGGCCGGGTACCCGTGGACCCTGTGGGGCTCCAATTGGGGCGGTGCCATCGGCAACCCGCTCGAGGTCGTCTACCTGTGGATGTACGACGACGGGCCCGGGTCCTCCAACATCGACTGCCCGACCGCCGGCGCCAGCGGGTGCTGGGGGCACCGGGACAACGTGCTGCTCAACCTGGCGTGCCAGGAGTGCATGATGGGCACCGGCTACGACGCCACTGGCTGGCAGAGCTACCCCGCCTGGGCCGAGCTCCTGGTGGACACGTCCGGTCCCCAGTCCCTGGCCTTCACCTGGAACCAGGAACTGCCCTACCTGCCAGGCTCGCCCGGAGGGGCAGGCCTGCTGGCACCGGCCATGGCCGTGGTGTCGACACCGGGCGGGGGCGGCTATTGGATGGCTTCGTCCAACGGCGGCGTCTTCGCCTTCGGGAACGCCCCCTTCTACGAGTCGATGGCCGGCCAGCCGCTGTCGGCCCCGATCGTGGGCATGGCCGCGACACCGACCGGTCACGGGTACTGGCTGGTCGCATCCGACGGCGGCATCTTCGCCTTCGGCGACGCCGGGTTCTTCGGGTCGATGGGCGGTCAGCCGCTCAACCGGCCCGTGGTGGCCATGGCGGCCACTCCCGACGGCCGAGGGTATTGGGAGGTGGCGTCTGACGGCGGCATCTTCGCCTTCGGCGACGCCCGGTTCTTCGGGTCGATGGGCGGTCAGCCGCTCAACAAGCCGATCGTCGGCTTGGCGGCCACTCCCGACGGCCAAGGGTATTGGGAGGTCGCATCTGACGGCGGCATCTTCGCCTTCGGCGACGCCCGGTTCTTCGGGTCGACCGGCAACATCTCCCTGGCTCGCCCCATCGTGGGCATGGCGGCAGTGCCCGGCGGTGGTGGCTACTGGATGGTGGCGTCCGATGGCGGCATCTTCGCCTTCGGCGACGCTCCGTTCCGCGGGTCCACCGGGGGTCAGGCGCTCCAATCCCCGATGGTGGCGATGGCTGCCCCGTCGGCAGCAGGCTACTGGGAGGTCTCGGCCAACGGCGGGGTGTACAGCTTCGGTGTGCCCTTCCACGGCTCGATGGGCTGAACGGGGGCGTCCCGTTCGGTCGCACGCGTGACGGGCCCGGAGCCGAGGGGCGCCGCAGGACAGCTGCGTCCGGGGCTCTCCCCACCTCGGTACGATCAGCCGACATGGACCAGTGGACCCCCTCCGATCCGACTGTTGCGTTGGGGGCCGCTGAGCCACCGTCCGAAGCGTTGGGGGCCGCTGAGCCACCGTCCGACGGTGGGACCGAGCTTGCCGGCGACCAGGAGCTGTTGGCCGACGTGCAGCGCCTGCAGGTCATCGCCGCGGACCTCGCCGATGTCGAGGTGGCGCTCGACCGGCTTGCCGAAGGCAGCTACGGAACGTGCGAGGCGTGCGGACAGACCATCGACGACGCCGACCTCGCCCGCCAGCCGACAGCGCGCCGCTGCCCGGCCCACCTGCCTCTGGCGACCACCTGATCGTGCTGGCGCTCCTGGTGGGCCCACCTGCCTCTGGTGACCACCTGAGCGTGTTCGGGGAGCGTGACGGGGCCACCGACCAACGCTGCCCAGGGTGGAAGACCGAGCCGGCCTGGATCGTGGAGCACGCGCAGGGAGACGAGCCCCGGGTCCCGTCCCCAGAGCTCGTCTCCCTGGTGCTCGACGTCTCCGTCGTGCCCCGCCGGTCGGCGCCGGTCAGGCCTTCTTCGTCGCCCAGAAGATCGTGTCGATCTCCGCGATCTGCTCGAGCAGGCGGTCGGCGACCGCCACGTCGGTCGTCTTCTTCGCCTCGCCGGCGGTCTTGGTCGCCTTCCAGAACAGGTCGTGGAGCTTGGGGTGCTGCTCCAGGTGCTCGGGCTTGAAGTAGTCGGTCCACAGCACCCACAGGTGGTGCTTGACGAGGTCTGCGCGCTCTTCCTTGATGACGATGGCCCGCGTCTTGAACGCCGGGTCGGAGGAGTCGTTGTGCTTCTGCATGATGTTCTTCACCGATTCGGCCTCGATGCGGGCCTGAGCCGGGTCGTACACGCCGCAGGGAAGGTCGCAGTGGGCCGACACCGCTCGGGGTGCGGACACCCGGTCGAGCGTGGCCATCAGTCGGTCAGCGATGCGCATGGCATAGCTCCTTGGTCCAGAGTAGGGATCAGTGCGTCTTCGAGCCACCTTACCCAGCAGGTCGGGATCGTGATCCGGGTTCTGCGCTCGGGCGGGCGGGCGCCGCTCGCGGCAGCGGTAGGTGCCGTCGCGGGCGTGGCCCTGGTGGTCCGCTGGCGGCCCCGCAGGGTGGTGGTGGAGGGCCGGAGCATGCTCCCGACACTGCAGCCCGGGGACCGGCTGGTGGTGGTCCGCCACCGCCAGCCTCGTCCCGGTGACGTGGTGGCCGTGCGGGACCCCAGGCGGCCGTCTCGGCTGCTGGTGAAACGAGCGGTGGCCGTCGCCGCCGGCCGGTTCGATGTGCGGGGGGACGACCCGGCCCAGAGCACCGACAGCCGGGTGTTCGGACCGGTGGGTCCCGACGGCTTGGTCGGCATCGTGGTCCGGCGCTACGGGCCGGCATCGCGGGCCGGACGGGTCCGGTGACCCGGTCATGCGGGCCAGACGGGTCCGGTGACCTGCCACCCGCGGTACCATCGAGACGATGACCAGGCTCGAGACCGACCTCGATCGGGTGCTCGCCACCGACTACCTCGCGGGGATGGCCGACCGGCCGCTCGCCGAGGTGCGAGCCATGCGAGCCGAGTGCCAGCGCGCCGAGACCGCCGTGTCGTTCCTGCGTCGCCTCGTCCAGGGGCGGCTCGACATCATCCACGCCTACCTCGACCGTCGCGAGGACGAGGGCGGCGAGGTCGACATGCAGGAGCTCGTCGGCGAGCTGGGCGCCATCATGGCGGCGGGGCCGCCTCGCCCGGCCGGCAACGGCCGCCTCCCGGCGCAGCTCGCACCCGACCTCGAGGCCGACGACCTGACCGTCGAGCTCGACCAGGTCATCGACGCCGTCCAGGTCGCGGAGCTGCCTCGGATGTCGGAGGCGCAGCTGCGTTCGGCGGCCGAAACGCTGGGCTCGTTCGAGGCCCGCGTGTCGCAGCAGCGGCGAGCGCTCCATGAGCGCATCGACCGGCTGCAGGCCGAGATCGTCAGCCGGTACAAGAGCGGCGGGGCGTCGGCCGACGAGCTGCTGACTTGATGCCTCGCCGAACGGACCGGGCGCTCGCCGACCGATGACCGCTCAGCTCCCCGACCGCTGGCGAGACCTCGGCGAATTCATCCGCGAGCAGCGAAGCACCGCCCGGCTGTCGCTGCGGCGGCTGTCCGAGCTGGCCGGCATCTCCAACCCGTACCTCAGCCAGATCGAGCGCGGGCTGCGCCGACCGTCGGCCGAGATCCTGCAGCAGATAGCCCGGGCGTTGCGGATCTCGGCCGAGACCCTGTACGTGCGGGCCGGCATCCTCGACGAGGACCACGAGCGCCCGGACCTGGCCCACCAGATCCTGTCCGACGCGGGGCTGCGCGAAGAGCAGAAACAGGCGCTCGTGCGGATCTACCTGTCGTTCCTGCACGAGAACGGGGTGAGCCGCTCCGGCGACGACGTGGCCGAAGCGGTACCGGGAACGATCTCCGCCGACGGCAACGTGCCGGGCTGAGCCGCACGTCGGCAACGTGCCGGGCTGAGCCGCTACGGACTGCGGCCGCCGTCGGACGTCCCGGGTCGAAGTACCGGGAGCGGTCACGAGGTCGCGCCCGGTAGGCTCCGTCGACGGTGCGACGACTGGCTGTGATCAGCTTGCACACCTCGCCACTGGCCCAGCCCGGCACCGGCGATGGTGGCGGGATGAACGTGTACGTCCGCGAGCTGTCGTCGGCGCTGGCGCGGACCGGGGTGGAGTGCGACGTGTACACCCGGGCGGACGCCGACGACCTGCCGGCGTCGGTGCTGGTGGAACCCGGGCTCCGCGTCCACCATGTGCCCGCCGGTCCGCTTGGCGTCCTCCCCAAGGAGGAGCTGGTGGCGGTGGTCGACGAATTCACCGACGCGGTGCTCGCGCACATGCGCTCGGGGGCGGTGCCCGACGGTGGACCGTTCGAGCCCCTCGGGTTCGACGCGGTGCACGCCAACTACTGGCTGTCGGGCCTGGTTGGCCACCGGTTGAAGCACGAGCTCGACCTGCCGCTGGTGTCGACCTTTCACACCCTCGACCGGGTGAAAGCGCAGGCCAGCCCCGAGGAGGTGTCGGCCGACGAACCGCATCGCCGCGCCGAGGCCGAGGCCGCCATCATGGCCTGCTCGGACGCTGTGCTCGCCTCGTGCTCGGTCGAGGCCGAGCAGCTCGTCGGGTTCTACGGTGCCGACCCGGGGCGGGTCAGGGTCGTCACCCCGGGCGTCGACCACGCGTTCTTCGCGCCGGGCAGCCGGGTCCAGGCTCGTCGCGCCGTCGGCCTCGATCCAGCTGGGCCGCTGATCCTGTTCGTGGGCAGGATCCAGCCGCTCAAGGGCGCTCCGGTGGCGGTCGAGGCCCTGGCCCGCCTGGGTGACCACCCCCGGGCTGAGCTGGTGGTGGTGGGCGGCCCGAGCGGCCCGAGGGGACGTGCGCACCTTGCCGACCTGCACGAGCTGGTCGATCGCCTCGGCTTGGCTGGCCGGGTCCGGTTCGTCGACCCGCAGCCCCACGAGCTGCTGTCGAGCTACTACCGGGCCGCCGACGTGTGCGTCGTACCGAGCCGATCCGAGTCCTTCGGCCTGGTCGCGCTCGAAGCTGCCGCCTGCGGCACCCCGGTCGTGGCGGCCGACGTCGGCGGGCTCACCACCCTCGTGGACCACGGCGTCACAGGCTTCCTGGTCGACCCGGTCACCCCGGCGGGGATGGCCGAGGCTGTGTCGGTGGTGCTCGGCGACGCCGGGCGAGCCGCCTGCCTCGGACGAGCGTCTGCCGTCCGGGCCCGCCGGTACACCTGGAGCGAAGCCGCCGCCCAGCTCCGGGCGACGTATGACGATCTGACTGCTGCCGGCCTTGTGGCCTGCCGGTGACCGCGGCTGGACCTGAGATGTCCGGTCGCGACCCGGCCCCGCTGGCAACCGAGGAAGAGCTCCACGCTTGCGCCGAGCGGATCGAGGCCTGGGCCGGCGAGCGGTTGGCCGACGGGCCGCCGGTGCTCGCCGCCGGCCGGGACCCCGATGCAGCGCGATGGTTCATGCGCCTGCGAGGGGTCGACAAGGACGTCGTGACGGTGTGGCTGACGGTCCGCCAGCGCACCCTCTTCCACGACACGCAGGTGATGCCCGCTCCCGAGACGGCGCGTGAGACCACCTTCGCCTACCTCCTGCGCCGCAATGCGTCGCTGCCCGGCATCCGCTTCGCCCTGGGTCCCGAGGACGCCGTGCACCTGGTGGGCGAGGTTCCCGTCGCCCGGGTGGACGCCGACGAGCTCGACCGGATCGTCGGGGGCTCGCTCGCTGCCGTGGACGACTGCTGGGACACCGCCATGGCGCTCGGCTTCGCTGACACCTACCGTCGGCGCCGGCGGCGCGGGTAGGTGTGGTCGCCGGCGGCGCGGGTAGGTGTGGTCGCCGGCGGCGCGGGTAGGTGTGGTCGCCGGCGGCGCGGGTAGGTGTGGTCGCCGGCGGCGCGGGTAGGTGTGGTCGCCGGCGGCGTTCCGGTGCCAGGGAGGCGTCAGGCTGGGGGCTGGTGCGAGACGCGCATCTCCAGTTCGTATCCGCTGCGCCGGCCGGCCCGCACCTCCGGCCCGCCCGCACCTCCGGATGGCCAGCAGGCCGGACGGGCTGTGGCACCCGGTGTGCCGGTAGCCTTCCGCGGATGACGCGGCTGGTGGTGTTGGGAGCGGGTCGGATGGGCGCCGCCCTGGTCGAGGGCATGGTGGCCGGCGGGGAGGACCCTGCGGCGATCGCCGTGGTCGAGCTTGACCCCGACCGCCGGGCGGAGCTGCAGGACCGGTTGCCCGGGCTGCGGGCGGTGGCCGAGCCCGTCGCATCGGATGGAGCCCTGCTGGCGGTCAAGCCCGGCGATGCCGAGGCAGCCTGCCGAGCTCTTGCCGCGGTCGAGGTGCCACGGGTGGTGTCTGTGATGGCGGGGGTCACACTCGAGGCCTTGGGCCGATGGCTGCCAGGCAGTGCGGTGTTGCGGGCCATGCCGAACACCCCGGCGCTGGTCGGCGCTGGCATCTCGGCCTTGTGCGCTGCGCCGGGAGTGGCCGAGGCGGACATCAGCTGGGCTGAGAGCCTGCTCCGAGCGGTGGGCACGGTGGTCCGCCTGCCCGAACGGGCCTTTGACGCTGTGACCGGCCTGTCCGGCTCCGGCCCCGCGTACGTGTTCCTGGTGGCAGAGGCACTGGAGGAAGCGGGCGTGCTCGCCGGCTTGCCCCGCGCTGTCAGCCGTCAGCTGGCCGCGCACACACTGGCCGGATCAGGACGGCTCCTGCTGCAGCCCGGAGCCGAACCAGCGTCGCTGCGGGCGGACGTGACGTCGCCCGGCGGGACGACAGCGGCGGGCCTGCATGTGCTCGAGTCCCGAGCCGTGCGGGCGGCTCTGCTCGACGCGGTGCTGGCGGCGGCCGAGCGATCCCGGCAGCTCGCGCCACCGTCGGTCTGAGTGGGCGGTCCGGCGATGGGGACGCGAGAAGGCGCGATCTTCCTGATGAGCGACTACGGGGTTGTCGACGAATTCGCCGGCGTCCTGCGTGCCTCGGTGGCTCGTGCCGCGCCCGGGGCGCCGCTCGTCGACCTGACACACGGGGTGCCTCCCTTCGACGTGGTGGCCGGGGCGCGTGCGCTGGTCCGGTGCATCGACCATCTCGGTCCGGGCGTGGTGCTCGCCGTGGTGGACCCCGGCGTGGGAACGGACCGCAGGGCTGTTGCGCTCCGGGTGGCGCCGGGCGCCGCCGCCCGCACCGAGGTCCCGGCAGGCCCGTGGGCACTGGTGGGGCCCGACAACGGGTTGCTCGTGGCCGCGGCCGAGCGTCTGGGTGGGATCAGAGAGGCCGTGGCCCTGCCGCCGGTCTCCCCGGCTGCCGGTGCGGAGCGCTCCACCTTCGACGGCCGCGACGTCTTCGCTCCGGCTGCCGGCCGGCTGTGGTCCGGTGCCAGCCTGGACAGTCTCGGCGAGGAGGTCGACCCCGGGGACCTGGTGCGCTTGCCCGAGGCCGTGCTCGCCGTGGGGCCCGGGTCCGTCCAAGCAGAGGTTCTGTGGGTGGACCGGTTCGGCAACGTGCAGCTGGCGGCACACCTCACCCACGCCCGCCAGGCAGGGCTCGGGTCCGACCTGGTGGTGGAGGCATCGGCCCGCCGTTTCGCTGGTCGGCTGGTGGCGTCGTTCGCCGACGCCGGTCCTGGTCAGCTCGGTGTGCTGGTCGATGCCAACGGTCACCTGGCTGTCGTGGCCGACCGTGCGTCGGCGGCGACCGTGCTCGGCGTGTCGACCGGCGACGTGGTCGTCGTACGGTCGGGCGGGGCGGAGGTAGGTGCGGGCGTGGGTGGCCACAGGATCCCGGCGGCTGGACCAGGTGGTGTGCCGGGTGGTGGTGTACCGGGTGGTGGTGTGCCGGGTGGTGGTGTGCCGGGTGGTGGTGTGCCGGGTGGGCGACGCAGCGCGGGGTGGACCGGACCGGAGGGTCCGACGGACGGGGAGGGGACGTGAACCTGGTGGACCTGGTGGTAGGGCATCCTGCAGGCGATCGCGCCCTGCACGATGCTGATGGTTGGCACAACTGGGGGGAGGTGCGCGACCGAGCGGCGGCAGCGGCGGCAGCGCTGCGACATGCGGGGGTGGGACCGGGGGAGCGGGTGGTCATGGCCTGGCCGGCGTCGGCTGGCTTCGTCGCCACCTACCTCGGGATCCTGGCCGCCGGTGCTGTCGCCGTACCGCTCAACCCCGCCAGCCCGGCATTGGAGCTGGCGTCGGAGATGCGAGCGGTGTCGCCGGCGTTGGCTGTCGGCGCGGGCGGCGGTGTGAGCCGGCTGGCGGACGCCGCCCGCATGCTGGACCGGGCCGTCCCGGTGCTCGCATCGGACGGCGGAGGAGGGGATTGGGACGAGGCGGTCCACGCTGCCGCTGCGTCGGGTGCCGCACCGCATCTGCATCCCGTGGACCGGCTGGAAGACGACGTGGCTGTCTTGCTGTTCACGTCGGGGACGGCTGGCGCGCCGAAGCCGGCCATGCTCACCCACGGCAACATCACGGCCAACCTGGCGCAGCTCCGAGCGGTGCCAGGGCTGTCGGCCCGGCCCGACGACGTCGGGCTGGCCGCGCTCCCGCTCTTCCACGTCTTCGGGCTCAACGTGGCCCTCGGGCTGTGCTTCGCCACGGGCGGTCCGCTCGTGGTGTCCGAGCGGTTCGATCCCGACGCCACCCTCCGCCAGGTGCGGGATCACCGCGTGACCGTCGTCGTCGGGGTCCCTGCTGCGTTTGCCTTGTGGTTGCGCCACCTCGACGCAGGCGCAGTGGCGGGCGTGGATCCTCGCCCGTTGAGCTCGGTCCGCCTGGCAGTGGTGGGTGGTGCCCCGGTGGCGCCCGGTGTGGCGGTCGCCGCCGAGGAACGGTTGGGTGTGGTCCTGCACGAGGGGTACGGGCTGACCGAGGCGGCTCCCGCGGTGACAGCCACTGTCGCCGACATGCGGCCGGAGCCCGGTGCGGTAGGCCGGCCCTTGCCTGGGATCGAGGTCCGCCTGGTGGACGAGGGCGGGATGGACGCGCTCGTCGGCGACCCCGGCGAGATCTGGGTGCGCGGGCCGAACGTGTTCCCCGGCTACTGGGGTGACGACCAGGCGTCTGCCTCGGTCCTGGCCGCGGGCGGGTGGCTGCGCACCGGGGACATCGGGGTCAGCGGTGCCGGCGGCAACCTGTTCGTGGTGGGCCGGTGCAAGGACCTCATCATCGTGTCGGGCTTCAACGTGTACCCCGGCGAGGTCGAGCGGGTCGTCGCCGCGGTGCCCGGGGTGGCCGAGGTGGTCGTCGTGGGCCGGCCCGATCCGGTCTCGGGCGAGGTGGTCGAAGCCGTGGTGGTCGCGGAGGACCCCACTCGACCGCCGAGCGATGCAGCCATCAAGGACCACTGTGCGGCTCGCCTTGCCCACTACAAGTGCCCATCGGTGGTTCGGTTGGTCCCGGCCTTGCCCCGCACTGTCGGGGGCGAGGCCATGCGTCGGGCGATGCGCAACGGTCAAGCGGCCGGACCAGAAACCTGACCGATGGCGGTGTGGCATCTGAGCCCGTGGCGCCATGGTCGTCGGCTTGGTCGGCAGCAGGGCACGCAGGTCGGCCCCAGGTGGTCCGGGTCGGTTCGACCGACGACGCTGCCGATGGAGGCCGGTCGGACCGTCAGCAGTGCGGTTGTCCCGATCGGGAAAAGGGCAGTCCGCTCGGCTGACAGGAGCGTGGTCACGACGTGGTGTCCACCTCGTCGTCGACCAGATTGCAGCCCGTGAGCCTCGACCGGCTCGCCCTGTGAGCCTCGACCGACTGGTCCCGTGAGCCTCGACCGGCTCGCGGACTTGGTGCCCGGTGGCCGCGTGTCGGTACGATCCGGGTCTCATGCCGCAGAGCCGACGTATCCCCGAGGCCACGGTGGCCCGCTTGCCGATCTACCAGCGCCTGCTCCTGGAGCTCGTGCGGTCGGGCACCCGGACGGTGTCCTCGGAGCAGCTGGCCCAGATGGCCGGCGTCAACGCCTCCAAGGTCCGCAAAGACCTGTCGTTCCTGGGGTCGTTCGGCACCCGGGGATCAGGGTACGACGCCGAGTACCTGCTCACCCAGATCGACCGGGAGCTCGGCTTGGACGGCGACTGGCCTGTGGCCATCGTCGGGATCGGCAACCTGGGCCGGGCGTTGGCCAACGCGCCTGGGTTCACCTCCCGGGGCTTCCGGGTGTCGGCCCTGTTCGACGTCGAGCCGTCGCTCGTGGGCACGAGGGTCCGGGGCGTGCCCATCTGCCACCTCGACGAGTTCGAGGCGGCGGTGGCCGCCGACCCGCCTGCCATCGGCGTCATCGCCACGCCGCCGGCCGACGCCCAGCATGTCGCCGATCGCATGGTTCGCGCCGGCACCCGGGCCATCTTGAACTTCGCCTCGCGCGTGCTCACCGTTCCTGCCGGCGTCCTGTTGCGCAACGTCGACCTCTCCATCGAGCTCCAGGTCATCAGCTTTCACCTGTCGCACCACGAGGAAGGTGGCGACGCCGGGGGCGGCCTGGTGCCGCCGACGGTCGGCCCGGTAGGCGGGCCGTACGGGCTGGCGCGCGCCGAGCAGTGACCTGCCCGCCTGGCGTGAAGGTCTCCGGCCCGGCATCCTGGTAAGGGACTGATCGGCCGGTTCCTGCCGGGCAGCCGGCACCGGCCGGCCCGACGCCCGCCTGTTTGGGTGGGTGTGCCGAACGCACGAGGAGCTGCACAGGCGTTGTCCGTGGTGGTGGTAGGCCTGGAGCCCGAACGGGCCCCGCTCGACCTGCTCGAGCGGGTCGCGGTCGGCGACGACGACCTTGGAAAGGTGCTGGCTGACCTGCGGGCACGCCCCAACCTGGTCGAGGTCGTGGTGGTGTCCACCTGCCTGCGCACCGAGGTCTACGCGGTGGTCGAGCGGTTCCACGATGGCGTCGCGGATCTGCAGGCATTCATCGCCGAGCGGGCAGGGATGCCGGTCGAAGCGGTCGTCGACCACCTGACGGTCCAGTTCGACGACATGGTCGCCCACCACGTCTTCGAGGTGGCCTCGGGACTGCGGTCGGCTGTCCTCGGGGAGACCGAGGTCCTCGGACAGGTCCGCCGGGCCGGGGCTCGTGCCTCCGCCGAGCGGGCTGCCGGCCCCGTGCTGACCGAGCTGTTCCGCCGTGCCGTCCAGGCTGGGCGCCGGGTGCGGACCGTCACCGCCATCGCCCGCGGATCGCTGTCGTTGTCGCATGTGGCGGCCGAGCTGGTGGCCGAGCGCTTCGGGGGGAGCGCTGCGGGCCGGCGCGTCGTCGTGGTCGGCGCCGGTGAGATGGGAGCGAGCGTCGCCAGCGCGTTGGGTCGGGACGGTGCCGACGTCGTGGTGGCCAACCGGAACGTGGCGAAGGGACGGGCGGCTGCCGAGGCGGCCGGCGGCAGCGCCGTCGGTCTCGAGATGCTGGCCGCCGAGCTCGAACGGGCCGACGCCGCGGTGGCCTGCAGCGCGGCGAGCCTGCCGGTGCTCGACGGCGACCTGTTGGCTGGGGTCCTGGCGGCCCGCGGTGAGCGGCCGGCCCTGGTGGTCGTCGACCTGGGCATGCCGCGCAACGTCGATCCGACTCTGCGCGGCGTCGCTGGCCTGCAGCTGCTCGACCTCGACGAGATCCGAACGAGGGCGGACCGGGCCATGGCCGGGCGCCATGCCGAGATCGCCGCCGCCGATGCGATCATCGCCGCCGAGGTTGAGCGGTACCGGTCCGATGTCCGGGTGCGAGGAGCAGCGCCGGCGGTTGCAGCGCTGCGTGACCACGTCGAGGGCCTGCGCACCTCGGCTGTAGCCCGGAGCCGCCAGCGGCGCAGCGACCTCACCGACGAGCAGTGGGAGGCGGTGGACCGGGTGACCCGAGACGTGATCGCCCAGGTGCTGCACCAGCCGACGGTGGCGTTGAAAGACGCCGCCGGCACGCAGCGCGGGGAGCGCCTGGTCGAAGCGCTGCGGGCGCTGTTCGACCTGTAGGGCTGCTGTGGCCTCCACCACGCCTGTGGCCTCCACCACGCCTGTGGCCGATCGGGTTCGGCCCGCGCCGGGAACCGACCGGCCCGCCGGGTCGCCGGTGCGCCTGGCGACCCGGGGATCCCCGCTGGCTCGGTGGCAGGCGGACCGGGTGGCTGCGCTGCTGCGCGCCCTGCCGGGGGCACCGC
>JAJZLP010000271.1 GCA_021803325.1 Actinomycetes bacterium | reverse complement strand
GACGACCGCGGCAGCAGCTACATCGACAGCCGCGGCCGATGGTTCCCGATCCCCGCCCACGCAACCCATGTTCACCGCCTGGACATCGACTACACCACCGAAAACCTCAGATACAACACGCGCAGCCGCTCCAGCTTGCTGCTCTTCTCCGACGACACCGGCCGACCCCTGCTCCGCCTACCCCGCTACGGCTGGGACGGAGTCGACCTGGACGATTTCGCCGAAGCAGCCGGCTGGGACCTCGGCCCCGACCTGATCACGCTGACCACCAGAGCGGACCTCGACCGCTTCAGAAGCTTCGGTCCGATCCGAACCGCCACCGTCAGCGGCCACGAAGCCGACATCGAAGCACGGATCGCCGCTCGCCGAGCACGGCGAGTCGCTCGCCGAGCACGCAGCGACCGCTGGCTCCACCGCCGATGACACCGCCTGAGTCCGAACGATCTCGACCGCCCGGCCGCGATTCGACCGAACCGGGCACCCAGCTCGTGATGGCATTGCCCGGGTCCTGGCGTGTTCTGCCCATAGGCCCGTGGGCACACCGTTACACCCTCGATGGCAGTACCGCCGGGGTCGCTACAGCCTACGGCGACGCGTTCCGGTCCCACCGATGACCACCCCACAGCCGACCGGCCACCCCACACCTACCGCCCCACAGCCGACCGGCCGCCCCACACCTACCGCCCCACAGCCGACCGGTCCGCTGCCTCCGACCGGACCGGCAATTCGCCGTGTGCTCGCCCCAAGCACCGTCAAATCGCTCGCCGAGGGCGACTACTGGCGGTACCAGACCGACACCGACCCGTTCGACCTGAACAAAGAACGCACCCAGGCGGATATCGCTCGGTACAAGGCGACGTTCCGCTTGCTCCTCGACGACCGCGGCAGCAGCTACATCGACAGCCGCGGCCGATGGTTCCCGATCCCCGCCCACGCAACTCGGGTCAACCGCCTGGACATCAACTACACCAGCACAAACTCCAAATACGACACGCGCATCCGCTCCAGCTTGCTGCTCTTCTCCGACGACACCGGCCGACCCCTACTCCGCCTGCCCTCCTACGGCTGGGACGGAGTCGACCTGGACGATTTCGCCGAAGCAGCCGGCTGGGACCTCGGCCCCGACCTGATCAGGCTGACCACCAGAGCGGACCTCGACCGCTTCAGAAGCTTCGGTCCGATCCGAACCGCCACCGTCAGCGGCCGCGAAGCCGACATCGAAGCACGGCGCGCCGCTCGCCGAGCACGCCGCGACCGCTGGCTCCACCGCCGATGACACCGCCTGAGTCCGAACGATCTCGACCGCCCGGCCGCGATTCGACCGAACCGGGCACCCAGCTCGTGTTGGCATTGCCCGGGTCCTGGCGTGTGCTCCCCATAGGCCCGTGGGCACACCGTGACACCCTCGACGAATCAGCACCGTCGCCCGCCACCGCGTCCCCACGCGACGTCCGCGCGTCCAGCGAGGCGTTTCGCCTCGTCGCCGATATCGCTGCACAGGTCCAGCTCGCCAGGATGACGCTGTGGGCGACCGGGCCCGTCCCTACCGACATCGAAGGCAGCACACTCCCAGCCGGTGCCGCCGTCTGCGTGCTCCCGCCGATGACCCCCCCTGAGGCAATCTTCACCGTACCGAGCAGCAATCGATCCCTCGACGGCAGCACCGTCGGTGATGCACACATCGACGACGACACCGATGCTGGCCGGAGCACGGTGGTCTGGCTCCCCCTGGTGGGCACCGCCGTGCGGACCCAATGGACTACCGACCTCACAGGACCGGGCGTCACCGCCCCCGTTCGACGAGACAGCCCTGCCGGCACCACCACACCGCCAGACACCACCACACCGCCAGACACCACCACACCGCCAGACACCACCACACCGCCAGACACCACCACACCGCCAGGCACCACCACACCGCCAGGCACAGCGGCACTGGCAGCAACGTGCGTGCGGTACACGGTGGCGTTCCCCGAAGATCAGCGCACCGCGCTGCTCTGCTTCGCCGTCATCCACCCGTCTCGAACGCCAGCCTTCCTGTCGCCGCTCGACACCCTCGCTGCCACCGCCGGGTTCATCGATGCCGACGGATGCATCCTGCTACCGACTCCCTGAACGGTCCGGGTCATCTCGGCGCTGGCTTGCCAGGCAGGCTCTGCCGTGCGTTCCCGGCCGGGCCTCCCCCAGTCGGCGATCAGCCCTGGAGCTTGGCCAGCTCAGCGGCCACGGCCTTGCCGTTGGCCTTGCCCTCGGTCCGGCGCATGACATGCCCGGTGAAGAAGCCGGCCAGCTTGGCCTCACCACCGCAGAACCGCTCCCACTCGCCGGGATGCTCGGCCACCACGGCGGCCACCACCTCGGCGAGCGAGCCGGCCGCCAGCGCCTCAAACCCCATCCGCCGGGCGATCTCCACCGGCGCACCGCCACCGGTCACCAGCTCGGCCAGGACCGCCTTGGCCTGGGTGGCGGACAGCTCCTGACGCTGCTCCATCTGCAGCAGCGCCGTATAGGCAGCGGGGTCGACCTCGCGGGCTGCCGCGGCGTCGGCCGCAGCCTCGTTGGCCGTGCGGGCCAGTGCCAGCGCGGGCTCGATCCCTGCTCCGGCCGCTGCGACTACCAGGTGGTCGAGCCCAAGCTCCACCACGGTGGCCACCTGGTCGGCCCGCGCATCGGACGCGCCCCCGGCGCCAAACAACGCGACGACCGCACGCCGACGATCGGCGGGCATCGGCCCGAGCGACGACCGCACGTCCTCGACCCAGGCCGCGTCGGGAGCCAGGGGCACCAGGTCCGGCTCGGGGAAGTACCGGTAGTCGTACGCCTCCTCCTTGGAGCGCAGCGTCACCGTGCACCCACGGTCCTCGTCCCAGTGCCGGGTCTGCTGCTCCACCCGGCCGCCGCCTTCGACGATGGCCACCTGCCGCCCGATCTCGTGGTCGACGGCCCGGGACAGCGAGCGGAGAGAATTGAGGTTCTTCACCTCGCAGCGCGTCCCCAGCTCCAGATCCCCGACCCGCCGAACCGACACGTTGGCGTCGACCCGCATGGAGCCTTCCTCCATGCGCCCGTCAGACGCACCGGAGGCCACCAGGATTGCCCGCAGCTCCGAGGCGTACAGGCGGGCCTGGGTCGCCGACGTGATCCCCGGCTCGGACACGATCTCCACCAGTGGCACCCCGGCGCGGTTGTAGTCCACCAGCGCGTAGCCCGCCCCGTGGATCCGGCCCGTATCGCCGACATGGGAGGTCTTGCCGGTGTCCTCCTCGATGTGAGCCCGCTCCACCCCCACCCGCGAACCGTCGGGCAGGTCCAGGTAGCCCGCGACGTTGATCGGTTCGTCGTACTGGCTGACCTGGTAGTCCTTCGGCATGTCGGGATAGAAGTAGTTCTTGCGGTGGAAGACCGACGGGCGGACCTCGCAGTGCAGCGCCAGGCCGATCCGCATGGCCAGCTCCACCGCCGCCGTGCTCAGCACCGGCAGCGACCCCGGCAAGCCAAGGCAGACCGGGCACACGTGGGTGTTGGGCTCCGCTCCGAACTCGTTGCGGCAGCCGCAGAACAGCTTGGTGGCGGTGCGGAGCTCGCAGTGCACCTCAAGGCCGATCACGGCCTCCCAGCCGGCGGGGGCGCTCACCGTGCACCTCCCACAGCCGGCATACCGGCCGTAGCCAGCGTCGGGGCTGCGACACGGGGGACCGGGGTCGACGGGGCAGCCCGCTCGAGCACGGCAGCCGCCGCGACCATGACCGGTTCGCCGAGCGCCGGAGCCAGGATCTGCACCCCCACGGGCAGGCCTGCGCTGTCGGTCCCGAACGGCACGCTGATGGCCGGGTGGCCGGCCAGGTTGGTGGGGATGGTGCACACGTCGCTCAGGTACATGGCCAGCGGGTCGTCGATCTTCTCCCCCAGCCGGAAGGCAGTGCCTGGCGTGGTGGCAGCCAGCAGCACGTCGAAGCGCTCGTAGGCGCGGGCGAACGCCTGGATGATGACGGTCCGAACCCGCTGGGCCTGCGCGTAGTACGCGTCGTAGTACCCGGCGGACAGGGCGTAGGTACCGAGGAGTATCCGGCGCTTCACCTCAGGCCCGAAGCCCGCAGCCCGGGTCCGGGCGTTCATGTCGGCCACGTCGTCGCCGTCGACCCGCAGGCCGTAGCGGACGCCGTCGTAGCGGGACAGGTTGGACGACGCCTCGGCCGGCGCCAGCAGGTAGTAGGCCGGCAAGGCGAAGCGCAGCTCCGGAATGCTCACGCTGTCCACCGTGGCGCCGGCGACAGCCAGGGCGTCGGCCGCCTCGGCCACCCGGCTCCGCACATCCGCGTCGACGCCCTGGGCGTCGGTCAGCTCCGTGACGAGCCCGACGCGCAGGCCCTGGACCCCTGCACCTACGGCAGGACCGCAGGCCGGCGGCACGTCGACCAGCGAGGTGGAGTCCCGGGGGTCGTGGCCGGCGATGACGTCGAACAGCGCGGCGGCGTCCGCCACGGAGCGGGCAACGGGTCCGACCTGGTCGAGCGAGCTGGCAAAGGCGATCAGGCCGTAGCGCGACACGGTGCCGTAGGTTGGCTTCATCCCGACGACCCCGCACAGGGCAGCGGGCTGGCGGATGGATCCGCCGGTGTCGGACCCGAGGGCCAGCGGGGCGAGGCCGGCCGCCACCGCCGCGGCCGACCCACCACTCGACCCGCCTGGGACCCGGCTCGGGTCGTGCGGGTTGCGGGTAGGCCCGAACGCCGAATTCTCGGTCGACGAGCCCATGGCGAACTCGTCGAGGTTGGTCTTGCCGACCATCACCGCGCCAGCTTCGGCCAGGCGAGCCACCACAGTGGCGTCGTATGGCGGTCGCCACCCCTCCAAGATGCGCGACGCGCATGTGGTGGCAACGCCGGTGGTGCAGAGATTGTCCTTGACCGCCACCGGCACGCCGGCCAGAGGCCCCGGGTCGCGCCCGGCAGCCACCTCGGCGTCGATCTCAGCGGCGCGCCGACGAGCGCCGTCTGCGGTGACGGTCAGGAAACAGCCGAGCTCGCCGTCGACGGCTTCGATGGCAGCCAGGTGCTCCTCTACGACCTCAGAAGCCCGGCGCTCGCCGCGGCGAACGGCGTCAGCGAGCGCGCGTGCCGACAACGGCTCAGCACCACCAGCGCTGGCCTCAGCCCGGTCGGGCGTCAGGCCGACGGTCACGGGGCCTCCCCGATGATGCGTGGGACGCGGAACCGTCCGTCTTCGACCGCAGGCGCTTCGGCCAGCACCACCTGCCGGTCGAGCGACGGTACCGGAACGTCGGCCCGCAGCACGTTGCGGAGCGGGAACGGGTGGGCGGTCGGCGGTGTTGCCGCGGTGTCGACCGCTGCCACCTGGGCGGCGTGATCGAGCACCCCGGCGAGCTGCGGCGCGTACCGGTCCAGCTCGTCGTCGGTCAGGTCGAGCCGGGCGAGTCGGGCCACGTGGGCCGTCTCCTCCCGGGTGATCCGGGCGGGCACGGCACGTCCGGCAGACGGAGACGGATCGGTCACCTCGGCATGCTACCGCCGAGCCCACCACCACCCGAGCCCACCACCACCCGAGCCCACCGCCACCTGGGCCCACCACCACCCGAGCCCACCACCACCCGAGCCCACCACCACCCGAGCCCACCACCACCCGAGCCCACCACCACCCGAGCCCACCACCACCCGAGCCCACCACCACCCGAGCCCCATGCGTCGTGTGCCGCGGCCGCTGTATCGTCGCGGCCCACGGAACCCGAGGCGTTGGACCGCCGGGGACCGGGGCCCGCCGACCGGCGGGCGCAGGGGAAGCGCCGCCGCGGCCGACGGCCGGGACCGCGAGACAGCCGGAGAGGCGAGGAGCACACGACGATGACCCAGTACCAGTTCCTGAGCGACGAATGGGTGGCCGAAGCCCGCAAGATCCGCGAGGAGCACGACGGGGCCGGCAGCGTGCCGCACAAAGTCCGGATGAACCTGGTCATCACCGAGGTGCCGTTCGGAGACGCCCCCGTCGACGCCCATATGGACACCACAACCGGCGAGATGCGACTCGACCTCGGCCATCTGGACGATCCCGACCTGAAGGTAACGGTGGACTACGCCACGGCAAAGTCCATCCTCATCGAGGGGAACCCCCAGGCCGGGATGCAGGCGTTCATGGCCGGCAAGATCAAGGTCGAAGGCGACCTCTCCAAGCTGATGGCACTGCAGGCAGCTCCGCCGGACGTCAACGCACAGCACATTGCCCAGCGGCTCAAGGACATCACGGCCTGACCACTGCCAGCGACCCGGCAGCCCGGGCCGCGATGCGATCAGCTGGCAGGCACCAGCGACGGGAGCTTGGCGGCGAGCTCAGCCACGTCCCAACGCCCGTCGTGGTCCAGACCGTCGGTCATGGTCCACGGCTGGAAGAGGCGGACCTGACCGCCCTGGACGAAGAACGCCTTGCCGCTGATCTGGCACGACGCCGTCGACAAGGCCGCCACCAGTGGGGAGATGTTGGCCGGGTCCCAGATGTCGAAGACACCCGGGTCGTGCGGCTTGGCCACGATGTCCGACAGCCCCGGGGTCTGCTCGGTCATCCGCGTGCGGGCTGCCGGAGCGATGGCGTTCACCCGGACCCCGTACCGGCCGAGCTCCTGGGCGCAGATGATGGTGAAGGCACCGATACCGGCCTTCGCCGCGCCGTAGTTCGCCTGCCCGGGGTTGCCGAGCAGCCCCGAGGTCGACGACGTGTTGACGATGGCCGCGTTCACCTCGTGGCCGGCCTTGACCCGCTCACGCCAGTAGCCCGCAGCATGGCGGGTGGGCACGAAATGGCCTTTCAGGTGGACGTGGATCACCGCGTCCCACTCGGCCTCGGACATGTTCACCAGCATCTTGTCGCGCAGGATGCCGGCGTTGTTCACCAGGACGTGCACGTCGCCGAACGACTCGACCGCCGCATCGACGAGCCGTTTGCCTCCGTCCCAGTCGGTGATGTCGTCGGTGTTGGCGACCGCGTCGCCACCCATCGCCGTGATCTCGTCGACAACCTGCTGGGCCGCGGACCGATCGTCGCCCGAGCCGTCCACCGACCCGCCGAGGTCGTTGACCACGACCTTGGCACCTTCGGAAGCGAACAGCAGGGCGTGCTCGCGCCCGATGCCACGTCCCGCTCCGGTGATGATCGCCACCCGTCCGTCGAGCGAGCCCATGTGCTGTCCTCCTGTCGTGACCGCCGGCCCCGCACCGGCCGGCGACCACGTTGGCAGGGCTGCCGCCCTGGGTCAACTCGCCGTGCCGCCCAGGCCGGCCATCCCCACCGCGGTGGAAGCCGTCCCGCCAGCCCACAGCACAGCGCCATGCTCCTGTGCCGCGGCACCACCGGAGGCACCGCGGCACCGCGGCACCACAGGACCGCGGCACCACCGGACCGCTGGCCTACGGCGCGCCGCCAGTCCCGGGCACGGCCGTGCCGACCGATCGGAACGAGCCGGAGACGGGCCGAACCAGCTGGTCGCGCCATGGGGCGACGACGCGGCGCACCTCGGCACGGTCACCGGCTACCACCAGCAGCTCGACGTTGCGGAGCCGGCCCGGCGTGCCGACCCGGCGGCCCCGCGGGTCGTGGACCCCGATCCGGGCACCCACGTAGCGATCGGAGGGAAATCCGAGAACGGCGACATCCCCGCGCACCGCGCACATGTCCACCAGCTCGTCGGGCCCGACCCACGCCTCGTCGTTGTACGACAGCACCAGCACCCGCGCCTGAACCTGTTTGACAACCGAGGCGAGCGCGCCGGCGAACGTCGCCCGGCGATTGAACGGGCTGCGCTCTGGGTCGCGCAGGTCGACCCGCTTGCAGGCCACGCCGTAGTGCTCCGGCGCATCCCACGCCACCAGCGTCTCCCAAATGTGATAGTTCGACTCGTAGCGGTGCTGGTTGTACGGCGGGTCGAGGTAGGCGAAGTCGAACGGCCCGAGGTCACCGGCGACGGCACAGGCATCCGCCCGAACAGCGTGACCCGGACCCGCCAGCAGCACCGGCGGCCGAAGGGTCATCCGGGCGAACGAGCGCGGCGCCCACGCCTTCACGTAGGCCATCTGCAGGCCGGTGGTGGAGTCGACCCGGTCCGCCGCCTCGATCAGGCTGGTCAGGAGCACAGGGTGCAGCGGATCGTCCCGGTAGCGCTCGTCGATGGCCTGGCGGATGGCGTCGATGCGGGCCCCGTTGTGAGGCTGGAAGAACCGCGACCGGACGCAGAACGTGTCGGTCACGTACCCCGGCACACCCTGCAGGGCGTCGAGCTCGGCCAGCGCCCGCTCGAGGGCGGTGCGGTCCACGGTGCCAGCGTCGGTGGCCACATAGGTCTGGGCCAGGACCTCGGCGCAGCGGGTGCGGTCGACGGCGGTCACCTCCGCACCGGCAGCCTTGAACGCCTGAGCCACGCGGGTAGTGCCCGTGAACAGGTCGAGCGCCCGGCGCGCCCCGGAGCGCTCGACCATGGCGCGCAACACCGGCACCAGGCGCCGCTTGGACCCCAGGTACTTGATCACCGCGCCTCGACCGGCGCCACGCCGAGGCCCGCGACGAGGCCAGCGGCACGGGCCTTCATCGGGCACACGCTCACCTGGGGAGCGAGACCTGCCGGCCTGCGGTCCCGCCACCGCCGCCAAACCGGCGGAACCACCAGTGGGGATCGCGGGCGTGGGCGTGGAAGTGGTCGGGGACCTGGCGCATCACCCGGTCGACCGACCAGGTGCCGGCACCCAGCACGTCGTCGGCGACCCGAGCCAGTGCGTCGAGCATGTGGCGCAGGTCCCCCGCCGGCGGGTCGGTGCCGTGGCAGCGCCATACCACCATGGGCACGCCGCAGACCTCGCAGTCGGCAACCCAGCAGACGCCGTCTTCGTGGTACCACGGCGTGATCCGCGCTGCCTCGCACAGATCGCAGTCGCCGGGGACCGCCCGATCGCCCGGAGGGCGTGCCGTCATTGGGTGTAGACGGTGACGGCCGTGCCCCGGGGCACCGACGCACCGGGCAGCGGGTTGGTGTGGAAGACGACGCCGCTGCCGGGACCGAAGATCTGGCCGACCGTGAGCCCTGCCTGCTCGAGCACGGATATCGCCTGGTACAAGGGCATGCCGTTGGCGACGTCGGGCACGGTGACCGGCGGTGGGCCCTTGGACAGCACCACGGTGACGGTACTGCCCTGTTGCGCCTGGGTGCTCGGCTGCTCGGAGACCACCGTTCCCACCGCAGCGCTGTTGTAGGCAGTGCTGCAGGCGGCGACCAGGCCCTGGGACTGCAGGGCGCTGGCGACACCGGCACAGGTGGTGATGCCCACCAAGCTGGGGATGGCCACCACCGGCGGCCCGGTCGACACCACCACCGCCACCGCAGAGCCCTCGATGGCCGTCGAGCGCGGCGACCAGGAGATGGCATGCCCTGCCGGCACCGTCATGCTGCTCTGGCTCGTGCACGTGCTGTGCAGGTGGCTCGGCGCCAGGGCCTGCCCGAAAGCGCTGCACGCTCCGCTCACGCTGCTCAGGTCCGGCACCGGCACCGGCGGCGGGCCCGAAGACAGCACCACGGCCACCAGCGAGCCGTCTTTGACCGGGGTCCCCGCCCCGGGGATCTGGCGCACGACGGTGCCGACCGGCGCCGTCGTCGACGGCCGCTGGCGCAGCACCCGGACACGGTCGTGGTACCGCTGCAGAGCGGAGTCGGCCCTGGCCGTGGTGAGCGTGGTCAGCACAGGCAGGCGGTGGCTGGGGGTGAAGATCCGCTTCTGGACGGCGTAGATCGCGCCGGCACCGACCAGGGCTGCGACGACGACGAACGCGGCCACCACCCACGGCCAGCGCCGGCGGCGGGCCGAGGACGCCGGGCTCGGCTCGACCGGCGACGCATCTTCCGCTTCGCCTCGGCGCCGCCGGAACAGGCGGCCTCTGGCAGGAGCCGGGTCCTCAACGGCCACCCCGACCGCTACGGCCAGCGCCAGTGGATCCGACACCTCGGAGCGGCGACCCACCGGGGTGTCGGGGCCGAAGGCGAAACCCAGCTCCGTGCGGTCCACCCCTGCAGCGGCGCGCCCGGGGCTCGCACCGGCCAACGGCAGCGGCCCGGCGACCGGAAGCTCGGCAGCCAATTCGGCCAGCAGAGCGCCGAGCTCTGCGGCGTCGGGCCGGTCGGCCACTGTGGGGGCCGCCGCCCGGCGGAGCACGCCGAACAGAGGTCCCAGCGCGTCATGGCCAGGGAGCGACGCGCCGACGCGGGACATGAGGGTGGCGATCGTGGTATCGGCGGCGAAGGGCACGCTGCCGGTGACCGTTTCGTACAGGACCAGGGCCAGCGCGTACACGTCGCCGCGACCGTCAACCGTCGCCCCGGTGGCCTGCTCGGGCGACGCGTACCGTGCCGTCCCGATCGTTGCCCCTGCCGGCTCGGTCCAGGCCGCCTCCGACAGCGCCCGGGCAAGGCCGAAATCGGCGATGGCGAGGCGCCCCTCGCCGTCGAAGAGCACGTTGGCGGGCTTGACGTCGCGGTGCACCACACCGCGGCCGTGCGCGTAGGCGAGCGCATCGGCCGCCTGCCTGCCGACCACCACGGCCTGGGCGACCGACAGGCGCCTGCCGCTGTCGAGCAGGTCGCGTAGCGAGCCCCCGGCAAGCAGCTCCAGGACCAGGAACGGCGAGCCACCGTCCTCACCCCAGTCGTAGACGTCGACCACGTGCGGGTGGTTCAGCGCGGCCGCCGCCTGGGCCTCGGCCCGGAACCGTCGGAGGAAGCCCGACTCCCCTGCCAGCGCCGGGTGGAGGACCTTGATGGCGACCCGACGCTGGAGCGCCACGTCCAATGCGACGAAGACGTGCGCGGACGCGCCGGTGCCGATGACTCCCTCTAAGCGGTACCGGTCTGCCAGTACCCGGCCGATGGCATCGGTGGTCGTCGACATCGTCTCGTCCTGAGTCCGCGCCCGGTCCCGGGCGCCTGCCTCCAAGGGTAGCGGTGCGCCACAGCCACCCGGTGGAACCCAGCCGATCGGCGGCAACCTCGCCGGTCACGGTGCGTGGCCGGCACGAGCTGCTCACCCCACCGGCAGCTCACCCCACCGGCAGCTCACCCCACCGACAGCTCACCCCACCGGCAGCTCACCCCACCGGCAGCTCACCCCACCGGCAGCTCACCGGTGGCCAGGATGGCAGCAAAGTGCTCGCCGTCGACGACCGGAACACCAAGCTCCTCAGCCCGGCGGATCTTGGCCGCCCCGGGCTCGACGCCGGCCACCACGACCCACGTCCGGCGGGACACGCTCCCCGTCGCCTTGCCACCGTGGTCGCGCACGGCCTGCTCGGCCTCCTCCCGCGTGTGGCCGGCCAGCGTGCCGGTGACCACCACCGTGCGGCCATCGAGGGAGCCCGCGAGGCCGTGCCCCATCCCGGCGCTGGCACCTGCACCGGCACTGGCACCTGTACTGGCACCTGTACTGGCACTGGCGCCGGCACCGGCACTGGCACCGGCACCCCCCGGGGGTGCTGGCCGAGCGCCCGGCTCGGTGAGCTGCACCCCCCCGGCCCGCAGCTTGGCGATCACCGACCGGTTTGCCGGCGACCCGAAGAACCCGGCGATGCTCTCGGCGATCACTGGACCGACGCCGTCGACGGCAGCGAGATCCTCGACCGGCGCAGCCATGACGGCATCGAGATCCCCGAACGCTGCTGCAAGCGCCCGGCTCCCGGCCGGCCCGAGGTGTCGGATGCCCAGGCCGACGAGCAGCCGGTTGAGGGGCCGGTGCCGGGCACGGTCGACCGCTGCCACCAGGTTGGCGGCGGACACCGCCCCCATCCGCTCGATGTCCGCCACGCGCTGCGCCCCCACGTCGAACAGGTCCCCGGGATCGGCGACGAGGTGCTCGCCGACCAGCTGGGCCACGCGCTTCTCCCCGAGCCCTTCGATGTCCATGGCCTGGCGCGAGGCGAAGTGGACGATCCGCTGCACCACCTGGGCGGGGCAGTCGAGGGTCGTGCAGTACGTGTCGCTCTCGCCAGCCAGGCGCACCAGCGGGCCGCCGCAGCTCGGGCAATGGACGGGGAACCGCCACGGAGCCAGACCGTGGAGGCGCTCCGACAGGACGGGCCCGACCACCTCGGGGATGACGTCGCCCGCCTTGCGCACCACGACCAGGTCACCTGGCCGCACGTCCTTGAGCTGGACCTGGTCCTCGTTGTGCAGGGTCGCCAACGCGACCGTGGAGCCGCCGACGGCGACGGGCTCGAGCACGGCGAAGGGAGTGGCACGGCCGGTGCGCCCGATCGACACCTCGATGGCCAGCAGGCGGGTGTTGCGCTCCTCAGGCGGGTACTTGACCGCGATCGCCCACCGTGGCGCGTGCGAGGTTGCTCCCAGCCGTCGGCGCAGGGCGAGATCGTCCACCTTCACCACTACTCCGTCGATGTCGTAGTCGAGGTCGTGGCGGTGGGCCTCCCACCGACGGCAGAATTCGAGCACCTGGGCCACCGAGCCGACCGTGCGGATCTCCGGGTTCACCGGGAACCCACAGTCGCCGAGCACCTCCAGCCACTGCGAATGCCGGCCGAGATCGGGGACGCCGGGCGCGTCCCCCACCTGGTAGGCAAAGAACCCCAGCTCGCGAGCCTCCGTCACCCGGGCGTCCTTCTGCCGGAGCGACCCGGCGGCGGCGTTGCGGGGGTTGGCGAAGGCGCGCTGGCCATGATCGATCTGCCGCCGGTTGAGCGCGTCGAACACGCTGACAGCCATGTACGCCTCGCCCCGGACGTCGAGCACGTCGGGAACCGGTCCCATCGCACGCGGCCAGGCGAGCCGCTCGGGCACCTGCCTGATGGTGGCCACGTTGGCGGTGACGTCCTCGCCGGTCCGTCCGTCGCCGCGCGTCGCCGCCTGCACGAACCGGCCCTGCTCGTACGTGAGCGACAGCGCCAGCCCGTCGATCTTCAGCTCGCACACGAACGGGCCCTCAGCCGCATCGGGAGCAAGACGGGTCATGCGCTGCACCCATGCCTCGACTTCTGCCAGGTCGAAGGCGTTGTCGAGGCTGAGCATCGGCTCGCGGTGCGCCACTGGGGCGAACGCGCCGGTGGCAGGAGCACCTACCCCGGCCGTCGGGGATGCGGCGGTGGCCAGCCCGGGATGGCGTTCCTCCAGCTCCCGGAGCTCTCGGACGAGCGCGTCGAAGTCGACGTCGGCGATCTCCGGCTGGTCAAGCTGGTAATAGAGCCGGGCATGATGGGCGATGCGCTCGCGCAACCACGCCGCCCGCTCGACCACCTCGGGAGGGGCGGAACCGTCGACGGGCCGGTGGTCGGACGTCTCCGGCGGCATGGGCGCAGCGTACCGGTCGCCTGTGGTGCCGACGGGCGCTGCGGAGGCGCTCACCGCGGGCGAGCTGCGCCGAGACCAGACCATCGGGCTCGCGGCGGAGCAAAAGCAAAAGTCGCCGTTCCCGCGCCCCCTCTGGCGGCTATCTGGCAGCGCCGCGCCCCCACTGGCAGCTACACGAGCGCCGCGCCGCGCCCCCACCGGCGGCTACGGCAGCGCCGCGCCCCCACTGGCAGCTACACGAGCGCCGCGCCGCGCCCCCACCGGCGGCTACGGCGGCGACGCTCCCCTCCTGGCGGTTCCATGCGGCGCCGCTCCCCCACCGGCGG
>JAJZLP010000117.1 GCA_021803325.1 Actinomycetes bacterium | reverse complement strand
CGAGAACCTCAACCGCCAGTGGCGCTGGTGGTTCCCCCGCGGCACCGACCTCCACCACATCCCCCAAGTCCACGCCAACCACGTCGCCCACGTCATCAACCACCAACGCCGCCGCAGCCTCCACTACCAGAGCCCCGCCGCCCTCTACACTGCCCTCACCGTGCAGTGACCACTAGAACCGGCCGACCCATGAAGACGGTGGTGGTGCCGATCTCCTGCTGTTCGCGCAAGCGAGCTGAGTTACTGGTAGGAGCGCATCGCCGTCCCCCTCTTGCGTGTTTGGCTGTTTGAAGGTCAGAGACGGTAGGCTCGGAGACCGCGTGCGCAGCGCCAGCGTAAGGAAGCAACTGTTCGGTGTCGAAGCAACGGTGACCGAGCAGATGAATCTCGGCGGCGATGGGGTCAATGCGCTCCTGGTGACGAAGGTGCGTTCTACCGGGTCGAGACGCAGGCCCTGCTCTCGCTCTGGGCGGCGTTGCAGTGGATACGACCAGGGCCTACCTGGAGGCTGACGCTCCTCGGGTGCGCTGCGGTCAGCATGGTTTGGTCGTCACCGAGGCTCAGACCTCCCTGGATAGCGACAGCGAAGTATCCTGACCTGAACTTTCCCTTCAGGGGATGTCTGCAACACTAGTTGCGACTGTTCAACGTTCTTGGCACGTCGAGCGGGCACAGTAGATCAGGCAGTTGGGCATGTGAACGTCGATCCGTACTGGGAGGCTTCAACGGTCACGCGGACCCTATCCACGGAGGTCTGAGGCTCCGTGGGCCCCGAGAGGCCTGACGCCAACCTCACGCGGGCGTTCGAAGGCAGCTGTTCGCGGCTCGCTGCGCACACAGCCTCGTCAACGGTGGCAGAGCTGCAAACGGGGAACGGAGATGCGTTGCCACCAGCCGCTCTACTCACCCAGGCGAACAGCAGAACAGCCCGAGAAAGCTCTCGATCAGAAGTCGCGTGATCCCGAGACGCTCGAATATCGGTACGCAGATACTCACCTTCATGAGCCAGCCTCCGCAGGCTCTGTATCGACGAAACGGAGTCGCTCCCCCCTGCGCGCCAATCCCCACAGGAAGAACCGCCGCTCCACTCGACCCCATGCCGTGCGCTCCCCCCTGTAGGTGACCCCACGATAATGCCGACGCTCCAGGGTTGCGCGAAGGTGAACCACATTCCACACTAATCCACCCCATAGTCGCGCTGCATCCCGTGGCCGGCCATAGAAGACCAGGATTCCAGTGAAAACGACCGTCCTGAGGATCGATAATGCAAGTAGCTGAAGGATGCGCCCGCCCGGTGCACAAGCAACGCCCATCGCCCAGCTGTTTCGCTCCCGCAGGAGAATGCGACTCGACGAGGTCTCGACCCGCCCAGCCCGGCGATAACCCCCGGCGGCTGCCGCCCCACCAGCGTGGACAAGACCGGCTCCGGGGAGCACCTCAACAGCGAAGCCACGCCGGAGTGCCTGCCAGCAATACTCCACGTCCTCTTGAAACAGGAAGTACCGGTCGTCGAAGCCGCCGACCGCGTCGAAGCAGGACCTGGTCGTCGCCAAGCAGCAGCCGCTGACGTAGAGCGGCTCACCGGGTTTGTCCATAGCTCGAAGGAGAAGCATTCGGTCGACCGTGCACCCGTACTCCGGTGTGCCGTCCGGACCATTTCGTACCAGTGGCCCCACCACGCCACCCTGCTTGGACAGGTGCTCGGCGAGCGCGCTCATGCATCCGGGGTCGGGCACCGTGTCGGGGTTCAGGAACACGAGGAGGTCCCCGGTGCTGCGGATGGCACCGAGGTTGGCGCCGCCCCCGAAACCTAGGTTCACCGGCGACAAGATGACCTGCACGTCACGGCAATTCGCCATCACCACTGCGACGGCCTCGGCATCAGAGGCATTGTCGACCACGACGATCTCGTCGATCCCCGGGTCGCACCGCAGGGAGTCCACACACGCCACCAGATGTTCGGGGTCGTTGTAGTGAACGACGACAGCGGACAGCCTCGGCCCGCTCGAATCGGCTGCCCGCCATGCAGTCGGGGGCTCACCGTCTGGTCCGAGATCCGTCGGACAGCGCGGCCCGAGCTCGTCGTGCCCACTGGAACCAACCGGTACACCCGTACCGTCTGCTGGTCCGCTCACCGGATCGTTCCCCGCTTCGTCGACATCGACGGTTCCCACAACTCCGAGTGCGCTGACTGGGCCCAGCGCCGAGCGGTCACCGCTGCGACCCCCCGGTACGCTACGTATAGCAGCGCTCCCAGCGGATCCCGGGTCGCCTCAGTACCGAACGCCCTCCACTCCGCACCGCTGCGCACTGCCGGCCGGTCGTCGGCGGTGGCGAAATAGAAGCGCCGGGTCTGCAGGCAGAAGTCGCGTATGGTACCCGGCGGCACCTTGAGGACCACCGCGTCAGCGACCGCCAGACCCCGAAACCCCCTGGCTTCGACCGCTCGGGCCAACTCCACGTCGTCGGCCACGCTGCCCTGTCCGATCGGGAACCGCCAGTCCGCGTAGAACCGCCGGTGTGCCGCCCACAGAGCGCCTTCGGCCCGCAACGACGACCCGCCGGTGCGAACCAGCCTACGCACGACGTTCAACTGGAACGCGCCCGCCCGATGCCGTACGTCCTTGACGGACCGATCGGGAGCGGCAACGCCAGCGACCACGTCCGCCGATTGCAGCGCACAGATCGGCTCGAGCAGATAGGCCAGGCTGGCTGCCGGCACCACTACGTCGGCGTTCGTCACAGCCACTACGTCGGTCTCGCAGAAGGCCAGCGCCACGTTGAGCGCCTGCTTGAGCGACCGCCGCCGGTCACTGTGATCGACCATCAGGCGGCACCCAGCGCTCGACGCCCATTGGCACGCGGCGTCGACGGTGGCGCTGTCCGGTGAGCTGTCGCTCAAAAACATCGCCGCGTCCGGAACCCCCAGCTGGACCATCCCGTCCCACAGGGAAACCAGCGTCGGAATGATACCCGGGCCTTCGCCATAGCTCGGCACCGCCACAGTGACCCCGATTCTCTCCTGTCGCAGCGCATCGCGGACCCGCTCGATGGTACGGCTGCCCTGCTGCATCGCTTCCTCCGTCCCCGTCCCGTTCACCTTGTAGGCCACGGTCCGCTCACCTCTGAGCATTCATTCTGCGGACCCGCCGGGCCCGCAGGCTGCCGAAGACAGCACTGCCGGCCAGAAGCAGCGTCCCTGCGCCGGCGGTGAGCGTGACGGCAAACCCGGCGGCAACGACCGCTCCGGTCCTATCATGGGGCACCAGGGGTCGGCTCGTGTCGCTCAGCCACCCATTCGCCATCCCGTCCACCAGCACGTGCTGCGCCGCTCCGCTGACAGTCCAGGCAGAGCTGAACGTCGAGTCGGCCGTGATCAGCACCGGTGGGCGGTGGTCCCCGCTCGTGCCAATGGCGACGATTGCCAGGGAGGCCGGTACCGGCAGGGGCCGCACCCCAACTGCGGAATACGCGTCGACGCTCCGGACCCCTCCGGTACCCCCGACGGCGTACAGGAACAACGAAAGCCCCCGGGTCCCCGGCGGGGGTGTCACGATCTGCTGGTAGGTCCGCCACTGCCGGGAGGCATCGAGCGCTGGCAGGCTGGCGCAGCGGTTGGGACCGATCTCCCACAAGCAAACGGCTGGTCCGCTCCCAGCGATCTCCCGTGCCGATAGGGTCAGCAGAACCGAACCGCTGTGCCACGCCACTGCCTTCGCCTCGCAGGCGATATCGGCATTGGTCGAAAGGACGAGTGCCTTCCCGACATTTGACGGTGGTGCCGGGCCGAGTCGTGCCGCCAGATCCGGATGCGTTCCGGGGACCGCGTCGCAGTTACCCACCTTTCCCCACGGTTTCGTGAAGAAGTTACCGCCCGTCAGCTCGTTCATTCCCGACGGCGTCGAAAGGGACGCGACGGTTCCCGTGGACGCCACCCGGATCCTGACGTGCACCCCGCTGACCCTCGTCGACACGCCGACTGGCAGTGCTATCGGAGTGGAGGCCTGGCCCCCCGTGCCGAGCTGGGTCACCGTATAGGAGCGTCCTGGCGGCAACGCGAGGGTCGCTCGGAGCTCCCCGCCCTGCAGCTTCCACGACGGTTCGTTGGGCACTTGCACAACGGCCGGCACTCCGCGGATCGGTGCATGCCGGACGATGGCTGTACCAGCCGGCAGTGCGGAAAGCGCTAACAGGTTCGGCGTGGTGGCCTCGGTGGTGACATATGGGACACCGGTATGCACTCCTCCGAGCGTGCCGGTGCTGCTGCGCAGCCGGTACAGCGACAGCGGCCCGGACCGGTGCACGAGCTCCACCGCAGGATCGGCACGCAACGCCACTGCGAGCGCCTGTGGCGAGTCGGGCGACGACACCGGGTCACGCACACTGAGGTCGCCGCGGACCAACACATCGGGCGTCCCCAAGGCCCGAAGAATTCGGTTGGCAGCCGCGTCGTCACCGGCCAGCAGGCTGGTAGCGACCTGGTCTACCGCACTGGTGAGTTCCGAGCCTGCCGCCCCGTACCCCTGGCCGGCAGGATCCAGGACATTCCGCCGGACCATGTCGGTGATGAACCCGTCGTTGCCGTAGTAGCCCCACGTATAGAGCATCTGGTAGAAGGGGTCGGCGGGGAGCACCAGGAGGTTCCCTGGCACGCTGGCCGGTCCGTTCAGATAGCTGACCATTTCCGTCCAGTACCGCGGTACCCGCACATGCGTCGACGGCATGGAGCCGGGTCGTGGGCCGGGGACGACGGCACCGAAGGCGAGGGGGTAGCCAGGTGCCACTGCGCCCACCCCAACGATGGCCACAGCGACACCGACTTTGGCAGCCACCCGGTTGCCGCTCGACCAGCGCCGCACCGATCCGACAGCGCGATCGAGGTGACCCATCCACGTATCGACCGTCACGACGGCCATGGCGGCGTAGCCGACGCCAGCGAGCAGCAGGAACCGACCTGGACCTTGCAACAGCCAGCCGTAGGGGAGGCGGTACATCGGGTCGAACACCAGCGAGCCCGGCAACCGAGTGCCTGTCGACAGGAAAATGACGACCAGCGACCCAGTCGCACCCGATGCCGCCAGAGTCAGGTGGCGAGCGGACTTGGGTGATGGACCGTAGCGGAAGCTCAGGGCAACAAAGCCGATGATCGGGAAGGCGTAGCGCAGGATGGACAGCGGAAAGACGGCGTAGTTGCCGTTGTACGGCACGTACTCCTTGAACGGCCAGGCCCACGAGGTATTCAACCAGAACGCGTTGGCCAACGTGGAGCGGGTCTCCGTCCAGGTCCAGCTCGACAGGGCGCTGAGCTGACCGACGGCGTCGAAGTGGAGCTGCTCGAACGAGGGGACAACCCAGTACAGCGAGGCCATGGCGGCCAGGGGCACGCCCAACGCCAGAAACGGCAACGCCCGCCGGCGAGCAGGGCGTCCGAACCAGATTGCCGACACCACCAATGCGGCCAACCCGGCCGCAGCGACAGCCAGTACCAACGGCGGGTTTTCGTAGGCGTACCCGATCAACGGCACCGTCGCCACGAGGGCCACGGCGCCACTGCGGCTCCGCCACCGGCCGGAGCAGACCGACAGGACGATCGCCGGCTCCACCACCACCAAGACCAGCGCAGCCAAGAACACCGGGTTCGCGCCGACATTGCTGAGGACGAACGGGTTGAACAGATAGAGCAGCGACCCGACGGCGGCGGCGACCCACGACGCCCGCAGCAGCCGGAGCAGCCAGAGCGCACCCAGTGCTGCGCCAGTGAAGAGGACCGTGAACCAGAGCCGCTGGGCCAGCATCGATGAGCCGCCAGCCTTGTGCACCAGCCACAGCAGCCCAGCCCAGGGCAGCTGGGTCTCGAGACTGCCTGGACGACCGAGGTCCGAACCCGACCACGTCCACGAGGAGAAGAGCTGACCCAACCAGGCCGTACCGTTCGGCGGGGCCAGGTCGCCGCCGGCGATGGCGGTCCCCGGCGTGTACCAGGTCTGTACCGCACCCGCGGCGACTGCGGCGGTCAAACCGGCGGCCAAGAGCGGCCCCCAGCGGCCCGCACTCCGCTCTGGAGGAGCGGTGACATTGGCCATGGGGTGCTCCACATATAGCGCAGCGCCCTGCACCTGACGTCGGTGCCGGCGAACCTGGCCGAGCTCGACCCAAGCCAGCACAGTGCCGATCGCCAGGCCGACGAACGCCACCCCGGCCAGGATCTGGTGGCCACCGATCGTGCCGAACGCCGCCAGGGCCAGGAGCGCCACGACCCCTGCTCCAGCTGTCCGCCGGCGCCAGCACGCAACGGTGCCGCCATCGTGAGCATGATCCTGAGCCGGAGAACTTCCCTCAGCCGAGGTCGATCTTTCAGCGGGCACGCGGTCGCCCTCGAAGCGCAGGGTCGCTGCCTGATCGCACAACCCGCAGCATGCGAGCCTGGTGGCCTGCCAGGGCCCAACACACGGCTGCGGCCTCACCTGCTTTCAACGCAACCAGACCGGCGCCCTGCCGGTTCATCAGCTTGCGAGGCTGGCGCACCCACGGCCGCCGGCCAGCCTGCCGCAGAGCTGAGACTCCCCGCTTGGCCACGTACCGGCGCACCCCCTCGGCGTAATACGCCTTCTTCCGGCACGCGTCGAGGTAACCGATGGTGCCCTCGTCGTGCTCGATCACCGCCGTGGTGCGGGCCACCGGGGCCAGCTCTCGCGCCGACTCGCTCAAGTCCCAGTCCTCGGGACCAGTGAGCTGCTCGTCGAAACCGCCGGCCCGGTCGAACACGTTCCAGCGGAAGAAGCGTGCCGCCTCGATAGCGTCCGAGCCGTCGTAGAACGAGCGCTCGAAGGCGCGGACCTCCACCCAAAACCCGCTGCCCACCGTGCGCTCGGGGACGATGACCGATCCGGCGCCGGCCCGCAGCGCAGCGACCGCCTCGGCCACCACCGTCGGCTGCAGGACCATGTCGGCGTCGATGAATCCCACGAACTCCGCCGGGTAGGTGCGGGCGCCGTGGTTGCGCTGAGCAGACCGCTCCGGCCCGATCTCGAGGACTGCGTCCGCCCCGTCTTCGGCAATCGCACGGGTGCTGTCGGTCGATCCGTTGTCCACCACCACCGTGCGACACGGATGGGTCTGGCTCCGCAGCGACTGCAGGCAGGCGGCCAGGGTGCGTGCCGCGTTCTTCGTCGGAACGACCACGGTCACGTCGGGCGGCGACGGGATGGTGTGCGACGGCGTGCTGTGGTCGGGCATCAGATTCCGAGTCCTTCGCCAGCTGAGGGACGACGACGACTGGACCGGCCGGCCCGTTCCGGTCCGCTGCTGCACTGGTGCGCGGCTGGCGCCACGCTACACAACCGGCCGCCCCACTCCGCGGCAGATCTCCGACCCGACGGTGCCGGACCCCCCACAGCCATGGCGCCAACGGCGCTGGCCAACCCTTTGGCCGGGCCGTGCACGTTTCCGGCTCCGGTGAAGCCGGGCACACCGGTCGCCCCGCCCGTCACCAGCGGGTATGCGGGCACCACCAGGGCCACGCACAGCCCGACCGGGGCCAGCCACCCCGACAGCCGCACACGGTCCGCAGCAGGCCTGGCCGGCGGCACGGCTACACCGGTTGGCACCCGGCGGCTCCCTCGCCACTGGTCGACCAGCACCGCCAGCATGACGGCGTAGGCGAGACCAGCCACGAACAGGAAGCGACCGGGCTCCTTCAGCAGCCACCCGAAGGGCAGGGCGGTGAGCAAGCCGAACAGCGGCGCCCCCGGGGCGTGTGGCCCGGTGGACACCACCACGGTCACCAGCGCCACCACACCGGCCACTGCCAGCAGGCGGAGGCGGGACTGCCGCACCTGGCGCCGGGCTTCGGTGGCCGCCACCCCCAGGGCGATGAAGGCGGCGATGGGCAGCACGTAGCGCCACAAGACCAGGGGGAACCGGTGGAACGCCGCTGCATACGGAAACAGCTGCCGGAACGGCCAGCTCCACGTGTCGTTCAGCCACAGCCCGTTGGCCAGCGTCGCCCTCGGCTCCGCCCACCCCCACTGCGCCTGGGACGCCCTGCTCACCATGGATGTGGTGGCGAGCTCCGTGGCATACGGCACCACCCAGAACGCGGCCGACCCGGCGAGCACCCCTGCTCCCACCGCACCACGCCGCAGCGCGGTGAGGAACTGCTGCCGGCCGCCCAGCCAGCCGGCCAACAGCACCGAGCCCACCCCGGCGGCGGCCACCGCCACCGCCATCGGCGGGCTGGCCACCACCACCCCGAGCAGTAGGGCCGCCGGCACCATCGCCAGCCACCACCGGCCCAGGCGCGGCCGGCGGGCTGCCGCCAGCACCCATGCGGCCAGCGCCGGCACCAGCGCCATGGCGGCCAGATAGGCCGGGTTGAGACCCGACATGGTCAGGACGTAGGGGCTGAAGCCATAGGCGACACCGCCCACCACGCAGGCCACAGCACCCAGGCCCAGCACCCACAGCAACACCGCCGCGGCCATACCCACCGCGGCGAAGATCCCCGTCAGCCACAGCCGCTCGGCCAGGCCGGTCCCGCCCCCCAGGCCGTGGACCACCCCGGCCAGCACCGCCCACGGCAGGTTCGTCACCGCCGACACCGGTCCGGCCAGCCCACTGCCCCGGGTGGTCCAGCCCAGCACCAGCTGGTGCGCCCACCCGGCACCCAGCCATGGGGGGACCGCGCCGCTCGTCACAGCGGCTCCGCCCGCCCACGACTGGGCGGCCAGCGCGCTCACGATCCCCACCACGGCCACCGGCGCCAGCCACGGCCACCGCTGCGCCCCCGGCGCCCACTGCCGATACCCGCGCCCGGGTCGCCCGGCGGGCCGGCGGTCGGGGCCCTGCCCCCTGTCCCCCACACCCGCGTCGACGACCCCGCCGCCACCAGACGCAGGGCCAGACGGCTCGGGGGCCAAACCCGCTACCCACGCGGCCGGGTGGCGCATCGCCTCGGCCAGCGTGCCCACGGTGGCCATGGCCAGGCAGACCAGCGCCACGGCCGCCGCCCATGTCACGCCCACCGCCACCCCGGCCTCCGACAGCGGAGCGAGAGCCACCAACGCGGCGACAGCGGCCACCGACCACGCCCGCCGGTCGCACACCGCGGCCACCGGCACCAGCGCCCGGCGCCACGCCACCGCCACGTCCTCGCCGGCAGCCGCCCGCCGGCGGTCCGACACCCGTGCTGCTGCCCGGTCAAGCAGCCGGTCGGCCACCTCCGGCCACGGCACCACACCGCCCGCCGACACCGCCGGCAGGTGCCCCGCCGCGTACGCCGGCAGGCGCTCGGCCAGCGCGTCGGCGAGCGCCCGAGGCTCGGCGGCGACCAGCACCCCGCCCGAGGCGGTCACCGAGTCGCGCAGCCCGTCCACGTCGTAGGCGATGGCCGGGGTGCCGACCTGGGCTGCCTCGGTGACGGTCAGACCCCACCCTTCCCGGGCAGAGGTGGCCACCAGGCAGTGGGCCCGGGCCAGCCGACGGCGCTTCTCCTCCTCGGGCAGCCGGCCGAGCATCTCCACCCCGTCGGGAGCGACCCGGCGCAGGTGCTCCTCCATCGGCCCGGTCCCCACCATCCACAGCCGGGCCTGGGGGATACGGGCCTGCAGCAGGCGGAACGCCTCGACGGCGTGATCGGGCCGCTTGTTCGGGGCCAGCCGGCCGACGAACACCACGGTGGGGACCGTCTCGCGGGTGACGTCGGGCACGTCGACCGGGTCGATCCCCTCGGGGACGACGGTGACGTCCTCGACCCCGGCGCGAACCAGCGACCTGCGGCTCGACGCTGACACCGTCATCACCGGCACGGCCCGCAGCTGCCGCAGCCAGCGCGGCTCCAACAGGAACCGGCCGACGGCCGCCACCGGCCACGACAGCTCGTGGAACCACACCTCGCGCGCCAGCTGGTGCACCAGCGCCACCGCCGGCGTCCCCCGGGCCCAGCGCTGCGCCCCGAACGGCCGGGTGTTGACCTCGTCGACCACCAGGTCGAACCGGCCTCGGCCTTGGCGCTCCCAGAACAGGCGGGCCTGGCGGTAGACGGCGTGGCGCCCACCCCGCCGGATGATCCGGATGCCGTCGACCGTGTCCATCGACGGCCGACCCGCCACCGCGGCAGTGAACCACGTGACCTCGTGGCCGGCGTCCACCCAGGCCCGTGCCACCCGGTGGGTGTACACCTCGGCGCCACCGGCATGCGGGTGGGCCAGGTCCCGCCAGTTGCACACCAGGATCCGCAGCCGCTGCCCCAAGGCGAGCCGCTCGGCCAGATCCCCGGCGCCGGGGACGGCGGCGGACACCGCCGGCTCGGTCGACCCCACCGCGGCCGGCGGAGCGAGCACCCCGGCGCCCGCCCCGAACCCGGCCTCCCCCACCCATGCCGGGCTGCCCGCCACGCCTGGAGCAGCCGCCTCAGCCAGCGACGTCGCGGTGGCGCCGGCTCCCAGCACCGCTATCGCCTGGTCGGCCACCGACGCCTCGACCAGCGGCGCCTCGACCAGCGGCGGGTCGTAGAAGCGCAGCACCCGCAGCCGCCAGAAGGTGGCCAGCGTGTCCTGCAGCATCCGCCACACCGAGCGCGCCGAGATGGTCGACGTGAACCGCTCCCCGATCACCACCGGCAGCTCCGCGACCTGGCGGTAGCCGAGCCGGTGCGCCACGGCCAGGAGCTCCAAGTCGAAGGCGAAGCGCTTCTCCACCATGCGGGGCAGCACCTCGGCCACCACGTCGCGGCGGATCAGCTTCACCCCGGTCTGCGTGTCACGGACCCGCAGCCCGAACAGCAGCCGGGTGAGGAGCTGGTAGCCGACCGAGTACACCCGGCGCAGCGGCGGGTACACCACCTGGGCATCGGGGTGGCGCTTGGAGCCCACCACCACGTCGGGCTGCTGGCGACGGGCCACCGCCACGAACTGGGCCAGACCGTCGGCGGGGATGTCGCCGTCGCCGTCGATGAACCCCAGGTACCGCCCGTGTCCCTGGGCCAGGCCGATGCGCAGCGCCTCCCCCTTGCCCCGGTTGTCGCTCCACACGATGGGTCGCACCGGCTGCCCAAGCAGCTCGTCGAAGGCCTGCTCGCTGCCGTCGCTCGAACCGTCGGACACCGGGATCACCTCGAACGCCACCCCGGCGCTCGCCAGCACGTCGCAGATGCGGCGAAGGTGGGCGGCCAGGCGACTGGCACCCACGTTTCGGCACGGCACCACCACCGTCAGGTCCACGGTGGCCGGCTCGAGCAGGATCGCCTGGCGGGGCAGCGAGGCGGTGTCGTCGGCCAAGGAGCGCAAGGCGCTCACGGCGGTGGGGATGCTCAACCCGAGCACCAGGGCTCCGCTGGCGGCCACCATGTCGAGGGCGACCACCTCGATGCTGCCGTGGAACGCAGCCGCCAACACCAGGGCCACCACACAGGTCGGCCAGGCGGCCAGGGCCAGCGTGGAGCGGCGGGCCACCTGGAAGTAGATGAGACAGCTGGCCACGCCGATACCGGCGTCGGCCAGCGCCACCGTGCCCAGCGCCGCCGAGGCGTGGGCGAAGGCGGACCCGAACAGCACGTCGACCACCAGCCGGGGCACCAGCGCCATCACCATGGCCGCCCCCAACCCCACCACCGCCACCAGCGCGGTCACCCGGGCGAGGGCCTGGCGGGCCTGGGGACCTCGCCCGCCGCTGGCGGCCAAGCGGGGGAAATAGACCATGGTGATGGCGCCGGGGAGGAACAGCGCGATGTTCCCGGCGGTGGCTGCGGCGACGAACAGCCCGGCGGCGTGGGCAGGAAGGAAGTGGCGGGCCAGCCAGGCGTCGATGGTGGTGAGGACGGCGGCGCCGCCGATGGACAGCGTCGACAGCAGCGCGTCGCTCACCCGAGGGACGAACCGGCCGGTGGCCAGCAGCGCGTGGCGCAGCACCCAGGCATAGACAGCCACCACGACGAACCCGGCAACCACGGTGGCGGCCATGCCGCCGACGATGCCGAGCCCGGCCTCGACCAGCACCACCCCGCTGGCCAGCCGGACCGCCGTTCCGGTCAGCTGACCGACACCGGCCACCCGGAAGCGACGCTGGCCGAGCAGCACCCCTTCCAGCACCGCGCCGGGCAGGGTGGGAATCAGCCACAGGCCGAGGACGATGGTGGCAGCAGGCGAGTGCAGATGGAAGAACCGGTCGATGGTCGGGGTGGCGGCCAGCCACAGCCCCACCCCCACCACGGCGGCCACCAGCGACAGGCGCAGCAGCCGGCCCAGCGGCGGGGTGTCCGACGGGTTGGCGCGCCGGGCGATGCTCTGCGCCACCGTCACCGACACGGCGCCCAGCGGCACGCTCAGCACGGTGGTCACGTTCAGCAGCGCACCCAGCGCCCCGTAGCCGACGGGGCCCAGCAGGCGGCTCAGCACCAGGTGGAACACGAAGTTCGACAGGCCGGCAGCCAGGCTGGCGGCGACGAACACCAGCCCGCCCCGAGTGGCCGAGTACTGCCACAGGCGGCGACCCAGTGCGCTCAGCGCCGCGGCCGGGCCACTCCTGCCCTCGTCCGGGCGCTGCCGGTCCTGCTCGTCGGTCGTCACCGGTCGGTGTCCCCAGCCCGCCCTGCCGCCATCAGGGCACGAATCATGCCACGCCGCCGATCGACCATCGACCACAGACCGCCCAGCATCACGGAGTCGTGGGACACACCGGCACCGACCGGCAGTCCCCATCTGGCGAGCACCCGCGTCGGCCGGCGGCCCCCAGGTGGCCCGCACCTGCGTCGGCCAGCGGCCCCCATGTGGCCCGCACCCGCGTCGGCCAGCGTGCCCCATGTGGCCCGCACCCGACCCGTCCGGGGGGACCCGGCGCCCGTAGCCGACCCGTCCGGGGGGACCCGGGCGCCCGTAGCCGACCCGTCCGACGGGACCCGGTCCCCCGGTGGCCGCCGCAAGCGAACCAGCGGGCGCGGCCCGTGGAGCGGTCCCGATGCGATGATCGCCACGTGCAACAGTGGGCGGACGATGCCCGGCCCGCCGCTCCCAGCCCGCCCGCCTGCCCGGCGTTCACCTGCCTGGCGGCTGCCGGTCTGGCGCCGGGTCGCAGCCCACCCCGACGCCGCCACCCTCGCGCTCGGCCTGGTGCTGGCCGTCGGCGTGTGCTGGCCGGTGCTCGGCGGGCGGCCGCTGTTCCTCCTCGACTGGGTGTCCGGGCCCCGCCCCCCGATGCCGTCGGAGGCGATGCTGGGACTGAACGGCGGGCTCACCACCGGTGTGGCGGGCGCCGTGATCATGACCCTCGCCGTCCGCCTGATCGGCGAGGCCGCCACCTGGCTGCCGCTCCTGCTGTTCTTCCCTGTCGCCGCCGTGGGCGCCGGGCGCCTGACCGGCGGCCCGCGCAGCGCCCGGCTGGCCGCCGCCACCGTGTACTGCGCCAACCCGTTCGTGTTCAACCGCATCTTCGCCGGGCAGCTCTCCCTACTCGTTGGCTACGCGCTGCTGCCCTTCGCCGTGGCCGGCGCCCTGCGAGCCGTGCGCCGCCGGTCGGTCGGCCTGCTCGCCCCCGCCCTGTGGTGGGCGGTGCTCACCGCCATCAGCCCCCACTTCGCCTGGATCTACGGCGTGGTGCTGGTGGCCGTGGCCGCCCTCACCCGGCCCCACACCTGGCGGGCTGTCGCCTGGCTCGCCGGCTGCACCGCCGCGTTCGCCGTCACCTGCGCCTACATCCTGCTCCCCCACAGCGCCACCCAGCTCCCCACCACCGTCGGCACCACCAGCCTCGACCTGTACCGCACCGTCGGCGACCCGCATCTCGGGCTCTTCCCGAACGTCGCCGGCCTGTACGGCTTTTGGCGGACGGGGCCCGGGCCGCAGCTCCCCAAGGATGTCGTCA
>JAJZLP010000148.1:12769-14220 GCA_021803325.1 Actinomycetes bacterium | reverse complement strand
GTGGGCCGCATGGTCGTGGGCCGCATGGTCGTGGGCCGCATGGTCGTGGGCCGCATGGTCGTGGGCCGCATGGTCGTGGGCCGCATGGTCGTGGGCCGCATGGTCGTGGGCCGCATGGTCGTGGGCCAGACCGGATCCCCCGTCACCGCGGTGCGCCGCAGCCAGGTGCGAGTGCCCGGCACCCCGCTCCATCCCCACCCGGTCCTGCAGCCCGGGGAACGGACGGCGAAATGCGCACGCGTCGCAGTTCGGCACCACCTGACCAGTCGACGCCTCGTCGACCCGTTCCCACGTGAGGGAGCCGACCTCCGGCGCTGGCCCGAAGTAGCCGGCGTCGACCACCTCGACTCCGGTGGTCGACGCGAACCGCTCCCAGTCCTCCCGCATGCGGTCGAGCAGGACGCCGGTGGCCAGGAACCACGAGAACACCGCGATGCGCTCGGCGCCGAGCCGACGGAGCTGGCCGAGGGCGTCGGGAACCGAGGGCCAGGTGAGCCCCGAAAATCCCGTCACCGCCAGCTGGGTTCCGGACATCTCCGCCAGCAGGCGGCCGGCGCGCCACGCCTCGGCATTCGCATCGGGGTCCGAGGTGCCCCGGGCCAGGACGGCCAGCGGCAGCCCGAGCGCACCGACCGCGTCCAGCCGCCGTCGGGCCAGGTCCAGCAGCGCATGGTCGACACCCAGCGGTCGGCCATAGGTGATGCGGGCTCGGGGATGGCGGGCGCGCGCCTGCAGGACCACGGCGGGAACGTCGGACTTCGCGTGGCCGGCGGCGAACAGCATGATCGGCACCACAACCACCTCGCTGGCCCCGGCGTCCACCATGTCCTGCAGCACCGCCGCTGCCGGCGGATCGCTCATCTCCAAAAAGCCCACGCGGACGTCGCTGCCAGGGCGGCTCGCCGCCACCACGTCGGCCAGGGCGACCATCTCGACCCTGCCGGCATCCGAGCGCGAGCCGTGCGCGACCAGGAGCACGGCGTCAGCCACGGTCACCTCCGATCGCCGCGGCACGGATCAGGGCGTTGCACGCTGCGGCCGCGGCCGCCGATCCGCCGCGCTCGCCGACGTTGCTCACCGCCGGAAGCCCGCTGGCCCGCAGCGCCGCCTTGGACTCCGCCGCGCCGACGAAGCCGACGGGCACGCCGATGACCAGGGCCGGTTCGACGGCGCCGGCTGCAGCCAGGTCCACCAGCTCGACCAGGGCAGTCGGGGCACAGCCCACGACGAAGACCGCGCCCGACGGATGGGCGGCAGCCGCCAGGCGCATGGCCGCCGCACTGCGCGTCGCCGGCACCCCCGCCAAGCCACTGGTCACCGCGCTGGTCGCCGGCACCCCCGCCACACCACTGGTCGCGGCGCTGGTCGCCGGCACCCCGGTGGGGACCTGGTCGAGGAACGACCGTGCCCGCCGACCGGTGATGCCGGCAGCCACCATCACGACGTCGGCC
>JAJZLP010000148.1:0-12669 GCA_021803325.1 Actinomycetes bacterium | reverse complement strand
GGTCGCCGGCACCCCCGCCACACCACTGGTCGCGGCGCTGGTCGCCGGCACCCCGGTGGGGACCTGGTCGAGGAACGACCGTGCCCGCCGACCGGTGATGCCGGCAGCCACCATCACGACGTCGGCCACCACCGGTGCGCCGTCGCGCAGGGCCCGGACCGCCATCTCGAGCTCGGCCTCGTCCAGGACCATCGAGCGGGCCAGGTCGAGGTCCGCAGTGGCATGCGCCACCCGGGCGACGACAGCCCGGCCGAGCGGGGCCAACCCCGTCAGGTCGATCCGCTCTTCGAGGATCCGGTAGCTCTCCTGCTCGATCGGGTGCACGCTCATCCGGCACCCCCTGCGAGAACACCGATTGCCCCGCGCACCGCACCTGTCGCGATGGCGCCCGCCGGGCAGATCTCGACGCACGCGAGGCAGTCGCTGCACCGAGCGGGGTCGACCACCGGACGCCGGGGTGCCGGCAGCAGCGCGCGTTCGGGACAGGTGGGAAGACATGCACCGCAGGCGGTGCAGCGGTCCAGGATCGTCACGGTCACGGCCGGTACCCCCGAGGGGTGACCATCCGGCCGGCGGCCATCCGGGTGGTGCCGGCACCCACGATCACGCACGTGGTCATCCCGGCGGACGCCGGGTCGACGTCGGCCAGCGTCGTCCGCTCCACCCGCTCGCCCGCCCGGGTGGCGTCAGTGACCAAGCCGACCGGGGTGTCCGGTGGGCGGTGCCCGCGCAGGATGTCCAACGCGGCCGGGAGCTGCCACGTCCGGCCAGCGGAGCGGGGGTTGTAGAGGGCGACCACCATGTCGGCCTCCGCGGCGGCCCGCAGCCGGCGCTCGATGACCTCCCACGGGGTGAGCAGGTCGGACAGGCTGATCACGGCGTGATCATGGCCGAGCGGCGCGCCGAGCAACGCAGCCGACGCCAATGCCGCTGTCACGCCCGGCACCACCTCGACGTCGACGTCGGGCGCCACCGAAGCCGCCAGCTCGACAGCCAGCGACGCCATCCCGTAGACGCCGGCATCACCCGAACAGACGAGCGCCACCCGGCGGCCGGCGGCTGCCCGTTCGAGCGCCTGGCGAGCCCGGTCGGCTTCGGCCCCAATGGGCGACCGGACCACCACCTGGGCCGGTGTCAGCAGGTCGGCGGCCTGGTCCAGATAGGGCCCGTACCCGACGACGACCTCGGCACCGCGCACTGCTGCTGCTGCCGCCGGGGTGCGGTGCGCACTGGGGCCGGGCCCGAGCCCCACCACCGACAGGCGCCCGGTCGGAGCCGCTCGGCGAGCAACGGCGACCGTCACGGCTGCCGAGCGCTGCTTGGTGACGACGAGTCCGGCACCAGGCCCGGCGGCCAGCAACGCTGCCGCCTCCGCCACGCTGGGCGTGCCGACGGCGGCGGCGACCGAAGCGCTCGGGTTCGGGGTCGCGACCCCCGCCAGCTCCCCGGCCGTGAACGCCCGGACGGGTAGTCCCAAGCCGGTGACCACCGGGTGGTCGCGGCGCCGGTCGATCGTGGCAACCAGACCCACACTGGCCCGGGCCAGGCCGGCGGTGGCGAGCGCGTCGTCGAGCAGCGGGACCACCTCGCCGGCAGGAGCATCCGACGAGCACCCGACCCCGACGACCAGCGAAGGTGGGTGCAGCAGGGCCACTCCCGTCGCCGCAGGACCGGCGGCGTCGGTCACCACCACCCGCTCCGGGCCGGCCCCGCCGACCAGCGCGGCCGGCGCGTTCCAGCCCGGGACGGCCACCTCGACGATCGGCGACCGGCCGTCGAGCATGGCTGCCGTCACGCCGCTGACGTCGCCTCCGGCCCGGTAGCCGGGGAGCAGGTCGAGGGCGGGTGTGCCCGAGGCGTCGGTGGCCGTGGTGACGACAGCCTCGGCACCGAGCATGGCCGCCACCTCCGACGCCAGGGCGTTCGCCCCACCAGCGTGCCCACCGACGAGCGCCACAGCCCAGCGGCCGGACTCGTCGACGCACACCACGGCCGGGTCGCGGTCCTTGCCGGCCAGCAGCGGAGCCACGATCCGCACGGCAGCCCCGGCGGCGAGCATCAGCACCAGGCCATCGACCTCTCCCCACAGCCGGCGCACGGTGTCGCCCACCGCACCGTGGTGGTGCTCGTAGGGCAGGCGGGCGGCGAGCGCGCTCCCGGCGCCGGTCGCCGACAGGCAGACAACCCTGGTGGTGCCACCAACGCCGTCAGGCACGGGCCACCACCCGCTCCCCGTCGAAGTCGACCATGACCACGTCGACGGTCACGGCGCCCTTGGCATGCGCCTCGCACGCGGCGCGCGCCCGCCGGCACAGCTCGGCCAGCGGAGCCTCAAAACCCTCGGCCACGCAGGTCTCGAAGAAGTGCCGGGCCGTCGCCGTCGCCGTCCCCGCCGCGACGACGGCGGGCGGGGCGCCGCAGTCCCGGGCCACCGCAGCCAGCAGCTCGCCGTCGACCTCGGAGCGGTGGTAGTGGGTCATCATCACCCCGGCAGCCAGCTTGGCGATCTTGCCGGCCATGCCCACGAACACCACCTCCGCCATGCCGGCGGCGGCGCAGCGGCGCAGCGCGATGCCGGTGAAGTCCCCGACCTCCACGAACGAGACCTCGGGCAGCTCGGGTCGCAGATCCCGGGCGGCGCGCTCGGAGCGGTGCCCGGTGGCGAGCACCATGGTGCGCTGGCCCTGGGCGGCGGCCACGTCCACCTGCTGCACCACCGATGCCCGGTAGGCGGCGGTCGAAAAGGGCCGGACGATCCCGGTGGTTCCCAGGATCGAGATCCCGCCGACGATGCCGAGCCTGGCGTTCGTGGTCTCGGCGGCCATCGCCTCACCGCCGGGCACCGAGAAAGTCACGACGAGCGGATCGGCAGTCACCTCGGCCAGGGCAGCCAGGATCATCCGCCGGGGCACCGGGTTGATGGCCGGAGCGCCGACGGGCAGCCCCAGACCCGGCAGGGTGACGACCCCGAGGCCCGGGCCGGCACGCAGGTCGGTGGCACCCGACCCGGGCTCGACCTCGGCGGTGATCCGGGCGCCGTCGGTGCAGTCCGGATCGTCACCAGCGTCCTTCACCACCACGCAGCGCCGGGGTCCTTCGGCTTCCACGGGGAACGACACCCGCCGGCCGGCGGGCAGGGCTACCTCCACCTCGGCAGGGGCGGTGCCGGTGACGAGCCCGATCGCGGCCGCCTTCGCCGCCGCCGACGCGCAGGTCCCGGTCGTCCAGCCCGTACGCAGACCCCGGCGTCGCGCCGCCACCTCGGCGCTCAGCGGCGGCTCGGAGGTTCGCACCCGGCTCACGTCGGCTCCTCCGGCACGCCGCTCGCAACCCGGACCCGGCTCACGCCGGCCGGCCCTGCGCACCGCTCGCAACCCGGACCCGGCTCACCTCGGCTCCTCCGGCACGCCGCTCGCAACCCGCACCCGGCTCACGCCGGCCGGCCCGTCGTGGTCCCCGGGAGCGACCGGCGACGGAAGCCGTGCGCGAAGCCAGGGGAGTAGAGGTGGCTCCGCTCGGCGCTGCCAGCCAGGGCGGGCCCGACCAGCACGAGCACGGTGGTCCGCGCCCCGGTGGCACGGATCGCGCCCGCCAGCTGGCCGACGGTCGTGCGCACCACCTGCTCGTCGGGCCACGAGGCCCGCACGACCACAGCCGCCGGCGTGTCGGGGCCATACGCCGACCCGACGGCCAGCAACTCCTTCTGAAGCTCGGCGGGCCGTGAGGCCGACAGGAACACCGCCAGGGTCGGCCCGACCGCGGCGAACGCCGCCACCGTCTCGCGCGGCGGCATGCTCGCTGCGGTGCGACCGGCCAGCCGGGTGAGCACCACGCTCTGTGCCACGCGGGGGATGGTCAGCTCCCGGCCCAAGGCGGCGGCCGCCGCGCCAAGCGAGCTGACACCGGGAACGATCTCGAAGTCGCGACCTTGGGAGATGCACCAGTCGATCTGCTCCTGGATGGCGCCGTAGACCGACGGGTCTCCCGAGTGCAGCCGGACGACGGCTGCGTCAGGATGCGCCGCGTAGACATCCAGGACGTCCTCGAGCGTCATCGACTTGGAGTCGTGGACCGTCGCACCGGCGCGCACGTGGTCGAGCACCGCCTCGGGGACGAGCGACGACGCCCAGATCACGACGTCGGCTGCCGCCAGCCGATCGCGCCCGCGCAAGGTGATGAGGTCCGGTGCGCCGGGGCCGGCGCCGACGAAGGAGATCACGGTCGGCCCCGCTCGCCGACAGGGCTTGGGGGTGGATCCTGCGACAACGGGGCACGCGAGGGTGCCGTCGCGTCCTCCGCCGGGCGCTGCGGGGGCACCAGCACCGTGGCCAGGTAGGCCGCCGGGCCGGTGGCCGCCGGCTCGAGTAAGCCGACTCGCTCACCGGGCAGGCCGAGGAGCTCCCCGACGACGGCGCCGTCCAGGCGTTGCGCGGCGCGGAGACGTCCCGCCACGGCCGGCAGGTGGCGCCCCCCCTTGTAGACCACGATGGCGGCGTCGGGGTCTGCCAGCGGCACGTCGAGCGCCTCGGGTCCGTCGACCGCACTGATCAGGTGCAGCCGCTCCACGCCGTCGACCAGGACCATCCCGCTGCGCGACGCCAGGTCCTGGAAGGCGCAGATGCCCGGGACGGTCTCCACCGTCGTCTCCGGCCGGCGGGCCACGACCCGCGCCGCGAGGTGGTGGAACGTGCTGTAGATGTTCGGGTCCCCCAGGGTGACGAACGCCACCCGCTCGCCTGCGTCGAGGCAGGCAGCCACCCGCTCGGCCGCCAGGTCGTGAGCGGCGCGACGGGCTTCGTCACCCTCGACGATGGCGAACACCAGGCGCTCGACGGCAACGTCAGGCGCGGCCTGCCGCACGATCGACTCGGCACGCCCGACCGCGTCGACGGCCATGGTCGGCCCGAAGACGCGGTCCGCACCGCGCAGCACCGATACCGCCTTGAGCGTCAGCAATCCGGGGTCACCCGGACCGACGCCAACGCCAACGAGGGCCGGGCCCATCATCCATCTCCCGTGGAACGAGGCACTACACCGCTGCAGCCGGTCTCCTGGCTTCCGGATCGCCGCTCACCCCGCCTTCCCGGACAGCACGTCCAGTGGCTCCGTGGGGGTCACTCCCCGGTCACAGTGGCGGGTCCGCGCCGGACTTCCGCCGGCTTCCCGAGCACTGCAGCGGCACGACCCTAGCGCAGCCTGCGACCATCGCCCCCGCCGCCGCCGGGGCACCGCCACTGGAGACATCGTGCGCTGGCCGCCACCGGGCACCGTGCACCGGCCGCCGCCGGGGGCATCGTGCGCTGGCTGCGACCGCCGGGAACACCGTGCGCTGGCTGCCACCGGGCACCGTGCGCTGGCTGCGACCGCCGGGGACATCGTGCGCTGGCTGCGGCCGCCGGCAGGTGGTGGCCGCAGCCGCCGAATCAGTACTCGATGCCCTTGATCGCCCGGATGCCCTGCTCATACGCGTGCTTGACCTTGCGCATCTCGGTGACCGTGTCGGCGAGCGCCACGATCTCCTCGGGCGCGTTGCGGCCGGTGACCACCACGTTGGTGCGCGGGTCGCGGTCTCGGAGGCCGGCCACGATCTCCTCCACGGGCACCCAGCCATACGAGGCGGCATACGTCAGCTCATCGAGGATGAGCAGCTGGTAGTCGCCCGACGCCAGCTTCTGGCGAGCCACCTCCCAGGCATGGCGCCCCTTGGCCGCCGTCTCGTCGAGATCGGTCGACTCCCAGGTGAAGCCGTCCCCAAGGGTGTGCCACTCGATCCCGAGGTGGTCCGCGAGCTTCCGCTCCCCGGTGCGCCACTTGCCACCTTTGACGAACTGCACCACCCCGACGTTCCAGCCCCGTGCCCATCCCCGCGCCATCACCCCGAAGGCAGCAGAGGACTTGCCCTTGCCTTGTCCGGTGTTCACGAGGACGATCGACTGGGCGCGCACCATGTGTGGCGCACGGTACTCACCACCTGAACCCACGGCAAGCGGTCGGGCGGGGATCCAGCGCCGAACGGCCTCGCCCCGGCACAACCCCGAGCGCGGCGCCGCCCCGCCGCAGCACCTGGTACCAGGCCGGCCCACCCCACCCCGGCACAACCCCGAGCGCGGCGCCGCCCCGCCACAGCACCTGGTATCGAGCCGGCCCACCCCACCCCACCCCGCCCCGACGCAGCACCGGACGCGGCGCGATACAGTGCGGTCCGTAGTGCAGGGAACCCGGTGCGAGTCCGGGGCTGTCCCGCAACTGTGACCGGGGAGCCGACCCCACTGCTGGCCACGGCCCGATATGGGTGGGAAGGCCGGGGAAGGCGACGATCCGAGAGCCAGGAGACCTGCCTGCCCGAGAGCTTGCTCGGACCACGCGAGGACGACCATGGCGTTCGACATTCGTTGGCGGCGCGAAGCCGGCCGGAACCTGCCCGTGTTGGTGTGGCAGTGGCCCGAACCGATGCGCACCATCGCCAGCGGCCCCCACAACGGCGGCATCGGCCTGCGCCGGTGGGTCGTGAATGCCCAGGTGCCCCCCGCCTACGCCCGGCGCGACCCCGACCACCACCTGGGCAAGCTCGGCGTGTCCCTGGGACTTCCCGGCCGGGGGGTGGGGATGATGACGGCGGCCGACGTCCAGCACTACCGCTCGACCGTCGACGACGGCGTCGAGGTCGTCGCCACCGTCGGCCTGAGCCGCCCGATCTCGGCCGCCGCCCCCGACGAACCACGGGCACCGAGCCTGGCCGGCACCATCAACGTGGTGGCCGTCGTTCCCCAGCGCCTGTCGGACGCCGCCCTGGTGAACGCCGTCGTCACGATGACCGAAGCGAAAGTGCAGGCGCTGCGCGACGCCGGGGTTCCCGGGACCGGAACCGCTACCGACGCGGTGTGCGTCGTCTGTCCCAACGACGGGCCGATCGTGGACTACGCGGGCCCCCGGTCGCGCTGGGGGGCGCGGCTGGCCCGCGCCATGCACGGCGCGGTGCTGACCGGCGCGGCGCCGTGATCACCCTGGTGCTCGGGGGCGCCCGCTCGGGCAAGTCCGCTGTGGCCGAGCGCCTGGCCGCGGACACCGGGCTGCCCGTCAGCTACCTGGCCACCGGAACGGCCTCGGACCCCGACATGGCCGAACGGATCGCCGTGCACCGGGCCCGGCGTCCCGCCGGGTGGTCAACCGTCGAGTGCGGCACCGATCTGGCCGCCACCCTGGCCCTGGTGCGGGGCACTGCGCTCGTCGACGCACTGGGCACGTGGCTGGCGCGCGCACAGGACTTCGACGTCGACACCGGCGAGCTGTGCCGAGCGCTCGAAGCCCGCACCGACCCGACCATCGTGGTGTCCGAGGAGGTGGGGATGGGGGTGCATCCGGCCAGCGCGGCTGGACGCCGGTTCCGCGACACGCTCGGCGCGCTCAACCAGGCGGTCGCCGCCGTCGCCGACCAGGTGCTGTTGGTCGTGGCCGGGCGCGTGCTCGCCATGCAGGCGTCACTGCCGACGGCGGGCGGCCCGGCGAGCGTTTCTCCGGGCACCACGGCAGGAGCCACCGCACCCCACCCGGCGAACGACCCTCCGGGCACCACGGCAGGAGCCACCGCACCCCACCCGGCAAGCGACCCTCCGGGCACCAGGGCGCACCATGGCTAGCGGGGTGGCGGCGCATGCGTAGGGCGCTGGCCTTCCTGACGCCGATCGGTGGCGCTCGACCACCGACGCCAGACGCGCTCGCGTGGTTCGGCCCGATCGGCGCGCTCATCGGGCTCGCGCTCGGAGCTGTGTGGTGGGGTGCCGCTCACCTGTGGCCTCCTGCGGTGGCCGCCGCCGTGGTGGTCGCCGCCGATCTGGCCGTCACCGGTCTGCTGCACCTCGACGGCCTGGTCGACGCGGCCGACGGGCTCCTCCCGCACCTGAGCCGCAAGCAGCGGCTGGCGGTGATGCGCCAGCCCGATGCCGGGGCGTTCGGCGTCGGCGTCGCCATCGCCGTGCTGCTCCTGCGGTGGGCGGCGCTGGCATCCGTGCGCCCAGCCCCCCTGCTCCTGGCCGCCTTGTGGTGCCTGTCCCGAGCGGCGATGGCCGTCACCGCCGCTCGGCTGCCGTACGCCCGTGCCGGTGGCGGGCTGGCGAGCGCCTTCCTGACAGGCCCGGGGACTGGCGCCGGGACCGGGACTGGGGTCGGGACCGGGACTGGGGCCGGGACCGGGACTGGAGCCGGGACCGAGACTGGGACCGGAACCGGAAGCGATGGCGACTTTGGGACTCGGGACGGATCCGAAGCCGGGACAGGGACCATGAGCGGAGCCGACAGTGGGACCGGGACCGGAAGCGATGCCGACGTCGGAGCCCGGACGGGGAGCGGGGCTGGGACCGATACCGGAGTGGTCTCGAACGCCAGCCACCGGCGGCACCCGGCGGCGGTGGCCTGGGGCCGGTTCCTCGTGATGGTCGCTGCTGCGGCAGCTCTTGGCGCCTCGTGGTCGCTGCCGGCAGGGCCCGTGGCGGTGGCGGTGGCCGCCCTGGCGTTCGCCGCCGTGGTGTGGCTGGCGATGCGACGCGTCGGCGGGTTCACCGGGGACGTGCTCGGTGCCGCCGGGCTGGTGGCCGAGAGCGTGGGCCTCATCACCGCGGTCGCCCGATGGTGATCAAGGGGCGCCGGTCCGGACCCGGCACGGCTCGGCGGCGGGCGCTGGCGACAGCGGCGGGGATCGTCGCCGACATGGCGCTCGGCGAACCGGCGGTGCGGCCGCACCCGGTCGCCGCGTTCGGGTCGCTCATGCGAGCGGTCGAGCGGCGCGGCTACCGGGACCGGCGGACCGCCGGCGTCGTGCACGCAGCAGTCGGCGCGACGACCGGGGCAGCGGCCGGGTTCGCGTTGGGCTCCACCACCCTGTCCACGTATGTCGCCGTTGCCGGCCGCGCTCTCCGCCACGCCGCGCTCGATGTCGGCCAGGCGCTGGGACGCGGGGATCTCGACGCCGCCCGTTCCCTGCTGCCGGCGCTGGTCGGGCGGGACGCGACGGGCCTCGGTGCCCGAGAGATCGCTCGAGCCGTCGTCGAGTCCGTGGCCGAGAACTCGGTGGACGCGGTAGTCGCCCCTGCCCTGTGGGGAGCGGTGCTCGGCGGACCGGGCGCACTCGGCTACCGGGCGGTCAACACCATGGATGCCTCGGTCGGGCACCGCAACCCTCGCTACCTGCGGTACGGCTGGGCCAGCGCACGGTTGGACGACGCCGCCAACCTGGTACCAGCCCGGGTCACCGCAGCCCTCGTCGCCGCGGTCCGCCCGGCGTCGGCCCGGGCCGTGTGGCGAGCAGTCCGCGTCGACGCCCCGGCGCATCCCTCGCCCAACGCCGGGGTGGCCGAAGCAGCGTTCGCAGCCGCGCTCGGCCTGCGTCTCGGCGGGGTGAACCGCTACGGCGACCGGGTCGAGCACCGGCCGGCGCTCGGCACGGGCCGTGCACCCGACGCCGGCGACATCATCCGGGCCGTCCGGCTCTCCCACGACGTCACCACTGCGCTGGTCGCAGCCCTGGTGCTGGCGGGAGCAGCGGGCGCGGCGGGCGCGGCGGGCGCGGCGGGCGCGGCCAGATGAGCCGGCTGAGCGCCGCGCGCGCGACCACACGACCCGCTCCCCCGGCCACCACCGATCCCGGCCCGCACGGCGGGTCGTGGGACGTAGCGGTGCCGCCCCCCGCACGCCACGGCGGGGACGGCGCCCGCGTGGCAGCTGCCCTCGGTCTCGACCCGGCAGACGTGCTCGACCTGTCGGCGTCGGTCAACCCGCTCGCACCCGACGTCGCCGTCGTCGCCGCCAGGCATCTCCGCAGCCTGCGGTGCTACCCGGACCCCGCTGCCGCCGGCGACGCCCTGGCCGAGGCGATCGGAGTGGACCGGTCCCGGCTGCTGCTCACCAACGGCGGCGCCGAAGCCATCGCTCTGGTCGCGGCGGAGATCGGCGGGCACGTCGACGAGCCCGAGTTCGCGCTGCACCCACGCGGCGGCGCTCCACGCTGGCGGTCCAACCCCCACAACCCGACCGGTCTGCTCGCGCCGGCCGGCGAGCACGCGGCGGTGTGGGACGAAGCCTTCTACCCGCTGGCCACCGGCACCTGGACCCGGGGCGACCCGGACGCGGTGGTGGTCGGCTCGCTCACCAAGCTCCTGGCGTGCCCAGGGCTGCGCCTGGGCTACGTCCTGGCCGACCCCGATCTGGTCGACCGCGTGCGTCGCCGGCAGCCGGGTTGGTCGGTGAGCGGCCTGGCCGCGGCGGCGCTACCCGAGCTGCTCGCCACCGCCGACCTTCCCGGCTGGTCGGCAGGCATCGCCGAGCTGCGGGCCGAGCTGACAGCACTGCTCCACGCCCACGGGCTCGAGCCACTGGCGTCGGACGCGAACTTCGTGCTGTGCCGCCGGGCCGCGGGCCTGCGCTCGCGGCTCATCCCCCACGGCGTCGTCGTACGCGACTGCGCGACGTTCGGCCTGCCCGACCACGCCAGGGTGGCGGTACCCGATGCGACCGGCCTCGACCGCCTCCGGATCGCGCTCGAGCGGAGCGCTGCGCCGGAAACCGCTGTGCCAGGGACCGCACCGCTGCGTCGCTCGGTCCTGGCCACCGCCACCCGATCCGGCGACCAGCCGGCCATCACGACCGGCCCCGGCACGCCGCCGGGCTCGCGACCCGGACGGCACGAACCGTGAAGGGCGGCCTGATGGTGTGCGGCACCGCCAGCGACGTCGGCAAGAGCCACGTCGTCACCGGCCTGTGCCGCCTGCTGGCCCGACGTGGCGTGCGAGTGGCGCCGTTCAAGGCGCAGAACATGGCCCTCAACTCGTACGTGACCCCGTCCGGGCACGAGATCGGGCGCGCCCAGGGGATCCAGGCCGTCGCCGCAGGGGTGGAGCCCGAAGTGGCGATGAACCCGATCCTGTTGAAGCCCACCAGTGAGCGAACCAGCCAGGTGGTGGTGCGCGGCGAGCCGGCAGGGCACCTCGACGCGCTGGAGTACCACGCCCGCAAGCCGGAGCTGCTGGGCACCGTGCTCGGCGCCCTGGCAGACCTCCGGGAGCGGTTCGACGTGGTGATCGTCGAGGGTGCCGGCAGCCCGGCGGAGATCAACCTCCTCGACCACGACATCGTCAACCTGCGCCTGGCCGCCGAAGCCGACCTGCCGGCGCTCGTCGTCGGCGACATCGACCGTGGTGGCGTGTTCGCCGCCCTCTACGGCACCGTCGCCCTGCTCCCCGACCACTACCGCCGGCTCGTTCGGGGTTTCGTGGTCAACAAATTCCGCGGCGACCCGGCGCTGCTGGGCGACGGTCTCGCCGACCTGCAGCGACGCTGCGGGGTGCCGACCCTGGGCGTGCTCCCCTTCGTGCACGACGTCGCCCTCGACGCCGAGGACTCTCTGGCCCTCGGCGGCCTGCGGCCGCGCGCCACCGGCGGTCCCGTGGCCGACCCGCTCGACGTCGCCGCGGTACGGCTTCCCCGGATCGCCAACTTCACCGATCTCGACGCCCTGGCTGTCGAGCCCGGTGTCACCGTCCGCCTGGTGGACGACCCCGGCGGCCTGGGCGACCCGGACCTGCTCGTCCTGCCAGGCAGCAAGGCCACGGTGGCGGACCTCGACTGGCTGCGGGGCCGGGGCTTCGACCGGGCCGTCGACGCCTGCCGGCAGGCCGGCACCACCATCCTCGGGTTGTGCGCCGGCTACCAGATGCTCGGGCATCGGATCGTCGACGAGGTCGAATCCGGGCGTGGGGCGGTCACCGGGCTCGGCCTGCTCGACGTGGACACCGTGTTCGACCTCGCCAAGATCACCCGCCAGCGCCGGGGCACAGCCTTCGGGCAGCGGGTGTCGGGGTACGAGATCCACCACGGGCGGACCCGCCGCGGCCCGGGCGCGCAGCCCTGGATCGCGCTCGACGACGCCGCCGGCGCCGACGACGAGGGGGCCCGTGCTGATGACGACGACGGCGTGCTCGGGACCAGCCTGCACGGCCTGTTCGAGGAGGATGCCTTCCGCGCCGCGTTCCTGGCCCGGGTGGCGCACCGGCGGGCCAAGCGTTTCGTGAGCGCCGGAGCATCGTTCGCGGCTGCCCGCCAAGCCCAGCTCGACCGGCTCGCCGACCTGCTCGAGTCGCACCTCGACATGGCCGCCGTCGACCGGATCCTCGCCGAGGGAGCCCCACGATGATCCTGCTGCTGTCCAACGCGGACACCGACATCCTGGCGGTGCGCTCCGTGCTCGAAGGCCTGCCCGAGGGCCTCGGCCCGGTCCGGGCCGCCAACCCGTCCACCTTGACCGGACCTCCGCCGCTCGACGACGTGGACGTGGTCCTCGTCCGCCTGCTCGGCGGGCGACGGGCGTGGGAGGCGCCCTTCGACGAGCTGCGACGCCGCTGCATCGCCGCGGACATCCCCCTGCTGGCCTTCGCCGGCGAAGCGGCCCCCGACGCCGAGCTGACTGCCCTGTCCACGGCGCCGGCCGCCACGGTGGCCCAAGCCTTCGAGTACCTGGTGCACGGCGGCCTCGCCAACATCGAAGGGCTGCTGCGGTTCGTAGCCGACACGGTCCTCATGGGCGGGTTCGGCTTCGACGCCCCGGTGCCGGTGCCGGCCACCGGGGTGTTCGGCGACCGCCACCTCGACCCGGACCGGCCGACCGTGGGCATCGTCTTCTAC
>JAJZLP010000032.1 GCA_021803325.1 Actinomycetes bacterium | reverse complement strand
TGATCGAGATCGTCACGGTATTCTCAGCCCGGCTCTATGGATCGAGGAGCCACGAGAAGTAACCATTCACGTCCGGGCGAGACAACCGGTGACGGAACGGCGAATGGAGGACCGATACGCCGCAGGGGTGGTGCGATCAGGTGCGCAGCGGTGCCGGAGGCATCCAGGGTGCTCCGGCGAACAGCGCGGTCAAGACGTCCATCGCTCCAACGCCGTGCTTGGCAGCAGTCGAGAGGTAGGAGCGGACCTTGGCCAAGCGCTCGGCGCCTTCGACTGGGCGGAAGGATCCGGAGATCTTGGACTGCAGCTTCACCATGCGCAGGTCGGACTCCGCTTGGTTGTTCGAAAACGGGACACGGAGGTCCTTGGCGAAGAGCGTGACCTCGTTCTTCAGGTCGCGCAGTGCACAAGCGAGGTTGTAGGACTCCTTCTCCAGGTAGTCGCGCTTGCGTCCGGTCGGCGCGGGGTTGGCGGCGAGACCGGTCTCGACGATCGTGTCGTAGCGCTCCAAGAAGGAGGCGAGGACCTTGTGACCGAGGCGCTTCTTGCCGGCCGCCCGGGCGCCTTCGGCGGCGGTCCTCATCTCCATGAGCAGGTCGATCATGGCCACAGCCCACTCGCTCTGGTCCCACACGACCGCCACCGAGGTGAGGTTGCGGATGAGGTGAGCTCCGCACACCCCGTGTCGCGCGTCGGTGTAGTTGAAGTACATCCCGAGCCGGTCGTGGACGGCGGTGCCCGTGTAGCCGGGCAGCACGCCTACCCGTTCGACGGCAGCGAGCCCACGGGTCACGTCTGCATGCAGCAACGTCAGCAGCTCGGTCGAGGCGACGTGGAAGTAGTGCTTGGCCTCCTTCACCCGGGTCGGCATCTCGTCGAAGTGCACCACCGCAGATTCCCGAAGCTGGCGCCGCACCTCGCAGATGAAGTCGTCCAGGCCTGCGCCGCCCTCGCTGTAGCAATCGTCCAAGAACCCCGTCGAGCACTCGACGCCGAGCAGTTCTGCCATCGCCTCGGCCGCCCGCTCGAAGGGGAGATGCTGGCGGGAGAGGAGGTAGAGCCCGAAGCCCCGCACCCGCGGCCCGTAGGAAGCCGGTGCTCGTGCTTCGGGCGGGAAGCTGCCCTCGTTGATCTCGCCGCACGAACAGCGCAGCTTGTAGACGCGGTGCTCGGTGACGACGATCCTCGGGGTCGGGATCTCGAAGACCTGACGCACCTCTTCGTCGACCAGCTGCGCGCCAGAAAGATCGGCGCCGCAGCACCTGCAGGTCTCGGGGGCATGGGGGACGACATGGTCGGGGTCGGCCACCTGGGCGAGGTGCGCGCCGGGGGCACCGGGTTGCTTGCCGGGCTTCCTTCCCATCGCACGACGGGCCTTGCGGTTCGGGCTCTCTTCCTTGGCGGGCTTGGCGAAGATGTCCGAGGAGGGCGGCATGGACGAGTTCTGCGAGTTGCGCCCGAGCTTCTTCTCGAGCTCGGCGATGATGCGAGCCAACACGCCGATCTTCTCTTTGAGCGCCGAGACCTCTTCTTGGAGCCCAGCCTTCTCCGCTGCTTGCTGCACGGTCAGCAACTGCAGCGCTGCCACGAGCTCCTTCAGCTCCTCGTAGGAGGGCTCGTCAGCGAACGGAGAGGAGTCGTCGGTCGGAATTCCCCACGATGCGCGCGATGCACCCGCAGGTGGGGGATGGTCTCCTCAGAACACGTGAATGGTTACGCCCGGCCGGCTGATCTCAGACCCGGGCGCCTGCGGCTGTGCCACGCTGTGCCACGCTGTGCCACTCCGTGGTACAGTGACCTTGTGGCCGATCACTACACGCTGCGGCTCCCCGAGGGCACCCGAGAGCGCCTTGCCACGCGGGCTCGTCATGCCCGTGTGGCGGAGCGCACCTTGGCCCAGCGCTACGTCGAGGAGGGGCTCCGCCACGACGCGCATCCTCTGGTGCACTTCCTCGACGGCCCGAGTGGCCGACGCGCGAGCCTGGTCGGCCGCGGCCTCGACGTGTGGGAGGTCATCGCCACCGTCGAAGACAACGGTGGTTCGGTCCCTGCCGCCGCGCGGTACCTAGGGGTCCCTGCCGGGCTCGTGGAAGCAGCTGCCGCCTACTACGGGGAGCATCGCCAGGAGATCGACGCGGAGATCGAGGCCAACGAGGCCGCCTATGAGCACGGTCGTGCAGCGTTTGCAGCGGGCGAGCGGGCGCTGGGTGCGTGAGGGCGCTCTTGGACGAGCAGCTCTCGCCAAAGATCGCAGCGCTCTTGCGTGAGGCCGGCTACGACGTCGTGGCCGTCGCCGAGCGAGACGAGCTCATCGGAAGCGCCGACGCGGTCCTTCTCGAGGTTGCAGCCAGCGAAGGGCGCGCCGTCATCACCAACAACGTCAAGGACTTTCGACCGCTTGCTGCCCAGCTCCTCGCCCGGGGGCGTGGCCATGGCGGCCTGATCTTCGTCCCTTCGGCTCGGGTGCGCACCAGAGCCGCGATCGCCCCATTGGCCGCTGCCATCGAGAAGCTCTTGCACGACCACCCAGACGGGCTGGCGAGCAGCGAGCGCTGGGTCGGTCCGATCTGAAGGCGGATGCGCCCGCGGCGCTCGTGACCCTCGTGCCGGCGCAGTGCGTGCGTGGGGGCTACCCGCACGGAGGTCGGTAGTTCGCACCTTGGACGTAGAGGGCCCACTCCTTGCGGGTGATCGGGGCTCCAGCGAGGGCGCAGACACGTCGTGCGGCATCCTGTGGCTGGTAATCCCAGAGATGCACGGTGTTGTCGCTACCGCTCGCCACGAGCACCCTGTTGTCGGGATTGAACGCGACGGCGAAGACTTCGTCTTTGGCCGCACCCAGGGTCTCGAGGAGTTGGGGGTGCGCAGGGTCGGCGATGTTCCAGAGCCAGACCTCGTGGGTGGTCGATGCGGCCGCCAGCGTACGGCCGTCGGGGCTCACTGCCAACGCGTAGACGTAGCCGGTCGGGATCGAGAGCCGCGGCCCGATGAGCCGGGGCCGGGAGGGGTCCGCGATGTCCCACATCCGGATGGTTCCGCCGGCACTGCCGGCGATGAGGGTGCGGCCGTTGGGCGTGATCGCGGTGTCGTAGGCGTAGGTCGAGAAGCCGCCCAGCGACGCCAAGCGCCGGGGACGACCCGGGTGGCTGATGTCGTAGATGCGAACCTTCGTGTCGCTCGACGCCGTCGCGAGGAGCCTGCCGGCGGGAGAGAACGAGAAGCCGATGACCTCGCCCGGGCTCTGCTCGAAGGGTGGGAACGGACGGGGCTTGGCGGGGTCGGCCACGTTCCAGATGCTCACGTGCCCGCTGTCGTCTCCCGCGACGAGGAGCTTTCCGTCGGGGCTGAAACCGAGCTGCTCGATGTACGGCTTGACGGCGTGAAGCGTCGGCCCGATCGGGAAGGGGTGGCGGAGATCGGCCAGGTCGAAGAGCCGGATCTGCGCTGTGGCGTTGCCGACGGCGAGAAGTCGGCCGTTCGGGCTGACCGCTGACGCCCCAGCAGCGGCGCCGAAGCCGGCCGGCATCGCGACGTCGACCACGCGGGTCGGCCGCAGTGGGTTGGCATCGCTCCAGATGGTGACGCCGCCCGCTGGTCCCCCGCTACCGGCGACGAAGAAGCGGCCGCCGAGGGCGTAGCCCAGTGAGAAGACGTTGCCCGGCTCTGCGTAGGTGCTCGGCGACGGCATCTGCCAGATCCGGGTCACGCCCCCCGAATCGGCTGACACCAGGCTGCGGCCTCCCGCCGCGAACGCCAGGCTCGTGATCGGGTCGGGGTCCCCGAAGCTCGCAAGCAGTGCCATCGTCTGCGCGTCGTAGATGTGCAGGGTCCCGTCTGCGGCGGCTTCGGCCAAGATCGACCCGTTCGGACTGTAGACGGTGCTGGTCACCTCGGAGCTGGCCGCAGCGATCGGCCCGTGGGCAAGCTGGAGCTGGCCGTTGCTTCGTAGTCTCCACGTCTCGATCGTGTCGTCGTTGCCGATGCCCACGGCGAACGTCGTGCCGGCCGGCTCGAAAGCGATGCTCTCGAAGTCCGCCCCGCCCGTGCCCGGAGCGACGAGGGGAGCCGGGTCGCCTGTCCTCCAGAGATCGAGCGTGCCGTTCTGACCCGCTGCGGCGAGCCAGGTGCCGTGCGGACTGTACGCGACGGCTTTCACCGCGTCTCCACCTTGCACTGACAGCACCCGTTGGGCCACTGGCCGGCCGGAAGCGTCGAGCGCCCACTGGTGCACGGAGCCGCCGCTGTCACCGGCCGCCAGCCGAGCTCCCCGGGATGTGAAGGCGAGCGAGTAGATCGTGCCGCCGAGATGCCCCAAGGTGGCGAGCCGCACTGGGCGCGAGGGGTCCGCAATGTTCCAGAGGTCGACGGTGCGGCCGGTGCCGCCGACCGCCAGCAGCCTGCCGTCGGGACTGATCGCGATGGCGAAGTCCTGCTGTGACGCAGGTCCGGCCCGGAGCAGTGCGAGCTTTATGGGAGCACTCGATGAGAGACGGTAGAGCGCGACCGTGTCGGTGGCCGACTGCGCGACGCCAAGGAGGTGGGCGTTCGACGAGGTCGCGACGAACTCGGGTCCGACCGGGCCGAGCAGCCGGGTCGGGATCTCCCCTGCGGTGGCGTCGACCAGCGCGGAGCGAGCTTGGACGGTCGGTGAGATCTGGTAGGCGGCCAAGGCCAGCTGCGCAGCTAGAGAGGGGTCGGTCGGCTGGAGCTGCTGGGACTCGACGGCCACCTGTCTCGAGAGCGCCTGATTGCGCGCCTGGTCGGCATGCACCCGAGCGTCGATCGCCACACCCGCGAGAAGGCCGGCCGCGATCGCGAGCGTGGCGATCGCCACGAGGAGCTGGTGGGTCCGTCTCGTGCGGCGCCGACCCGCGCGCACCTGCTCATCGCGGTAGTCGGCCGATGCTTGCAGGAATTCACTCTCTCGACGGTTGAGGTCGCGTTCTCGACCGGGGCTCGCTGCCATCTCGAGGGTGGTCTCGAGGCGCGTCCCTCGCCACAGCAGCGACTCGTCGTGATCCGACTCCTCCCATCCTCTGGCAGCGTCGGCGACCTGATGGTGGACCCTGAGCCATCCACGGTCCGAGCTCACCCACTCTCCGAGGCGGGGCCAGGCACCGAGGAGGGCCTCGTGGCTGATCTGGACGGTCTGCGCGTCCGCGGTCACCAGCCTGGCCGCGAGGAAACGCTCCACCACGGCTCTCGCCGCGTCCCCGTCCTCCTTGCTCACCCCGGCGAGCAGCTCCTCGCGGCTCGCCCGTCGCCTCGTGGGTGGTGCGTCGCCCTCGATCCGCACGAGCCGACCGAACATGCGACGTGCCTGGTCCCGCTCCGGTCCCGTCAAGGCGGCGAAGAGCTCCTCGGCGGCTTGGCGGACGGCCCCCCGGAGCCCCCCGACCGCCTGGTAGTCGGCGATCGTCAGATGGTTGCGGGCTGCCCGATCCCACGTGGCGAGCAGCGCATAGGAGAGGAGCGGTAGCGCACCCAGCTCGTGGGCGAACCCCTCAGGGCTCCCAGGCGACAGTTCGGCCAGGATCAGGTCCACGAGCCCATCGTCGATCCCACCCCCGACTTCCCGGACCGGTCCGACGACCGCATCGCGCAGCTCGCTCGGCGTCATCGGCGCGAGGATCAACTGGTTTCGCAGTGCGGGGAGCAGCGCCCGCTCCGACACTGCCGCGTGGTAGAAGTCGGCGCGCAGCCCGAGCACGACCAGCGACGTCTCGCAGAGCGTCTCGATCGCCTCGAGCACGACGGCTCGCTGGTTGCTTTGGAGCATGAGGGCGGCTTCGAGCTGGTCGACGACCACGAGCCTCGGCACCGAGCCATCACCGGGTGACCCGGCGCGATGCCCGTCCGCCAGCTGTTCGGGGACGAGCGATTCGACCCTCCAACCTTCTCGAGTGCCGTCGAGGGCGCCGGCGCGGACCGCAGGCAGGAGGCCCGCCATGAGAAGAGACGTCTTTCCGGATCCCGATGGTCCCACCACCGCCATGGCACTGCCGCCCGGCCCCGCTCCGGTGCGGGCGGCGTCGCGGAGCCGATCGAGCAGCTCTTCTACCGCCTGCTGGCGGCCGAAGTAGAGGTCGACGTCGACCTCCCGGAAGGCGTCCAGGCCGCGGTACGGGACGCGGCCCTTCCCGACCCGCCCATCGGTGGCATATCGGACCCGGGTCAGGGCAGCCACCCACTGAGCCATGAGCGCCGGGTCCTGCACTCCGCAGGCGTCGAGCATCGCCCGGAAGAGCGGCACCTGCCGGGCTCCGGGGACGTGGCGTCCGGCGAAGTAGTCGCCCAGGGTCGCCACCGGGGCGTCGACCGTCCTGGCGAGATCCCGGACGGTGAGCCCCGCTGCCCTTCGCAGCGCAGTCAGCTCACGAGCGAGGTCATCGCGGTCGTGGATCCACTCGGGGTCTGGGTGCTCGCCTGCCATGTGGCCGCGCCTCCGCTTCGCACGCCAGGTGTCGCACGCCGGATGCCAGGCGTCCGGCGCTGGGAAAATCGTAGACAGAACGTGCGGCTCGTTCCGACGCCCACGCGTCCGAACTTGTACGGAGTCGTCCGCGCCCATTCCCATTTCCGCGGCCCCTCATTACCGTACGCGCGAGTCACTGGCGGAAGCCGAATATCCGCTCACCGGAGGGCCCGGTCAACGCCGTATGGAGGGGCACGATGCGTGAAGTCTCCCGTGAAGCAGTTGTTCGGCGGATGCGCCGAGGCTCCGGGCGCCGGCTCTCGTTCCTGGGGGTCACGGTGGCGCTGCTCCTCGGTGCGGGCGTCCAGCTCGCCGGGATCGGGACGGCCGGGGCGACGACACCTCCATCTTTCACCTGGAGCGGGGCGGGGTCGGCATCGACATGGAGCACAGGGACCAACTGGACGAGCGCGGCTCCCACGGGCACGGTCGGCACCCTGACCTTCCCGGACCTGACAAGTACCGGTTGTGACGCGTCGACGCCGCCGGCGGGCAAGTCGTGCTACATCACGGTCGACAACGTGACAGGACTCTCCACCGTCGGCCTGGTGTTCACGGCGCCCAAGGGCTCGTACACGATCGGCGGCAGTGACACTCTGACGGTCGGCACCGGCGGCATCACCGTCACCCCGCCCGCCAGCACAATCTCGTTTGAAGACCTGAGCCTGCCGCTCACCCTCAGCGCGCCCCAGACCTGGTCGATCACCGGGCCTGCAGAGCTGAGCTCGGCGGGCGGGATCACCGGCTCGAGCTCCCTCACCGTGGACCTCCAGCCGCTGTCGTCGACGTCCTCTGGTACGACCCTCGCCTTGACCGGAACCAACGAGGTAGGGGCATTCACGGCGACCGGGCCGGCCCTCGCCAGCGACACGCCGCCGAGCCAGAACGGCACGCTCCTCCTGAACGGCGCCGGCGGCACCGTCGGCGACCTCAATGGCACGAACGGCCATTCCGTCCATCTCACCAACGTGGCGCTCTCGGGGGCGGGCCCGTCGGGGACCCCGGCGAAGGTCGGGGCGCTCTCGACGACACACGCCGAGGTGCAGGTGCTCCAGACAGGTTCGCCGGGCGTGCTCTCGGCGACGTCGGCCACGTTCGACGCCGCCAGCGTCCTCCAGATGGGGATCAAGGGTTCGCCCAGCTCCAGTTCGGAGCTGACCTCGACCGGCACCGTCACCCTCGGCACAGTGGAGCTGACAGCGTACGTGACAGGAGCCTGCCCGAGTGCCGGGACCAGCTACACCCTGGTGTCGGCCGGGACAGTCTCCGGTCAGGTCTCCGCACAATCGAGCACCGGGGCCGGGACGGTGCCGGTCGCCACAGGCGGCTTCGTCACCCTCGGCGGCTGCACTGACCTGGCCCTGAAGATCCACCACACGTCGACGGAGCTGACGGGCACGGTGGTGCGGGCCACGACGACCACCGTCACGGCTCCGAGTGGCGGCGCCTCGGTGGACTTCGGCACGTCCGAGACCTACACCGCCACCGTGGTGCCAGCGACAGGGGCCGGAACGCCCGCCGGCACCGTCACCTTCTCCGCCGCCCCCACCGGGCCCTCCGGGTCTGGGCCGAGCACGACGCTGTGCACGGCGACACTGTCGGGAGTGAGCGGGACCCAGACGGCGACCTGCACCACAACGAACGCCCCGGCGGGGTCCGACACGATCACGGCCGCCTATTCCCCCGCATCGACCACAACGACCTTCGCCGGGTCGTCCGGGTCAGGGTTCGAGACGGTCCACTACACGACGTCGGCCACCGTCACGGTGAATGGTGCTGCCTCCGGCTCGGGGCCGGCGGGAGGGCTGGTCACCTACCACGTGGTCGTGTCCAACACGAGCACCGGCGTCACCGCCGACCCCAACGGATCGGTGATGGTCCAGACCGCACCCGGATCAGGATCAGGGTCGTTTCCCGTGCCGGTGTGCACCGCGGCGCTCTTCCCCACAGGGACCGGCACCTCGGCCGCTTCGTGCACCGCATCCGACGCCCCGGCGGGGACCGACCAGGTCACCGCCACCTACCCGGGCGGCACCGACTTCGCCGGCTCCCGCTCGGCGGCGGCGACCCTGGACGCCACCGGCGTCGCCACCACCTTCATGGTGTTCTCGACGTCGGCTGGGACGACAGCCGTCCACGCCGACCAGTCGATCACCTACTCGGCGACCGTCTTGGCGGCCGCCTCGGGGTCCACGTCCGCGCCGAGCGGCACGGTCGCCGTGTTCGGAGGGTTCACCGCCACACTGCCCCTGTGCACGATCACCCTGGTGCCCGGTAGCGGTACCACAGCGAGCGGCACCTGCACCTCGACCGTGGTGCCGATGCTCCCGGACTCGACAGTCCCGGTGACCGGTGTCTACTCGGGCGACACCACCTACGCCGGCTCGGCCGGGGAGACCCACCTGACGATGCCGACGCCATCGACAGCAGTGGCGACGTCCGGGCTGCAGATCTCGGTCTCGCCGTCGGCGACGACGAGCGGGACCACCGTGACCTACGGGGTCACCGTGTCGAGCAACGACCCGGGCGCGTCTTCGCCCCCCACCCCGACCGGGACGGTCACCTTTGCGTCCGGCTCAACGATCCTGTGCACAGTGACCTCGCTCAGCTCTCCAGGGGCGGGGAGCCCAGCTACGGGCTCCTGCACCTCGCCAGCCGCCCCGGCCGGCGAGGACACCGTGACCGCCGTCTACTCGGGTGACACCACCTACGGCGGCTCGGCAGCCGTCGCGCCGTTGACCGTGACCGGCACGCCCACCTCGACCACCGTGACGGTCGACTCGAAGACCTCGGCGACCGTCGGCGACGGCGCGTCCGTCTCCTACGCGGCGACGGTGCTCAGCACCGGAACGACCCCGACGGGAACGGTCACGTTCCTGGTCGGCTCGGCCACCCTGTGCACGGCGACGCTCAGCGGCGGCGCAGGTGGTTGCACCAGCACCGCCGCCCCCAAGGGGAGCGACACGGTGACCGCCCGGTACTCGGGCGGGGGCGCCAACGAGCCCTCGTCGGGAACCGCCAGCCTCTTCGTCACCGGTACAGAGGCCTCGACGACGTCGGTCACCGTGACAGGCAAGCCGTCGGCAGCCGTGGCGTCGGGGACGACGGTCACCTACGCTGCGACCGTGAGCGGTGCCGGCGCCACGCCGACCGGCACAGTGACGTTCAGTGTCGGGACGACCACGCTGTGCATCGCCACGCTGTCGTCGGGGCACGGCACATGCACGGCCACCAATGCCCCGGCCGGCGACGACACGGTGACCGGCTCCTACGCCGGCGACGCGACCTACGCCCCGTCGTCGGGGAGGGCCAGCTTGTCGGTCACCGGCACGGCCACGTCGACGACGACCGTCTCGATCACCCCATCGGCAGGCCCCTACACCTACGGCGAGCACATCGCCTACACGGCCACCGTGAGAGGGGCGAGCGGCACCCCGACCGGCACGGTGACCTTCAGCGTCGGCGCGGCCACCCTTTGCACAGGGGTGGCGCTGAGCGCCGCCTCGGCCACCTGCACAACCACCGCCAGCCCGGTCGGCACGACAGAGACCGTCACCGCGTCCTATTCGGGCGATGCGACCTATGCGCCCGGCCGCGGGTCCACGACCATCACCGTCTCCAAGGCGTCGACCACGACCACCATGACGGCATCCACCACGACTCCGGTCGTCGGCCAACAGGTCACCTACGAAGCGATCGTGAAGGCGCCTGCGGGGTCCAGCAGGGCACCGACAGGAACGGTCGCGTTCGAGGACGGGGGCACCGTCGTCTCCGGGTGCACAGCCCAACACCTGGGCGCGACCGGCGCCGCGACAGCCAGCGCGGCCACCTGCACGGTCTCCTACGCCGCAACCGGGCAACATTCGATCACCGCGTCATACCAAGGTTCGACGGACTTCGGGGCGTCCGCATCGAGCCCCGCGGTGGCGGTGACCGTGGGTACCTCCTCACCGCCACCGTCGCGACCGGCTTCAACACCCACCACGCCGCCGCCGGCGCCGTCGACATCGAAGGACGTGTCGACGGGCTCCTCGTCCACGTCCACAGGGTCGACCGGCACAGTCGAGAGCACGAACCCGACAACGGGCGTCACTGCCACGGTCAACGCGACCGGCGAGGGCGTAGTGACGGTGTCGCAGCTGACCTCGACCCCCAAGCCGCCGCCTTCCACGCTCACAGTCGGGTCACTGATCGACGTACAGGTGTCGTCGGGAAGCAGCTTCTCCAAGCTCACAGAGAAGGTCTGCGGTCCGAAGGTCGGCACTGCGATCAAGTGGTACGACACAGCTACTGGGACCTGGGAGACACTGAAGCCCACGTCCGGTCCGACGCTCAGCGCCGGCACACCGCCGTGCGTGTCGTTCTCCCTCACCTCGTCCTCGTCGCCGACGATCAGCCAGCTCACCGGGACCGCGTTCGCCGTCGGCTCCGAGGCGGTCACCCGTGTCTTCGGCCAGACAGCCGACGCGACCGCGGCAGCCGAGCTCACCCGGGCCTTCCCCTTCACGAAGGGGGTATGCCCAGCGAGCCGTGCGGCGGTCGTGGCGACGACAAAGACCTACCAGGACGCGCTCAGCAGCCAGTACCTCGCCCAGTCGCTCACAAGCGGCACGCTGCTCACCCCGACCGACCACCTCTCATCGGTCACCGCCTCGGCGCTCAAGAACGAGGGCATCACGACCGTCTACGTCGTGGGCGGCCCGCTTGCGGTCGGCACAACCGTGGTGAAGGCGATCGAGGCCCTGACAGCGTACGGCTGCGGCGGGACGAGCCCGTCGGGCAAGATCACCGTCCACCGCCTCTACGGCCAAACCGCCTACGGAACGGCCGAGGCGGTGGCAGAGCACGTCGGGAGCGCCCCAACCAAGTCCTTCCCCGGTGCCTATGGGACAACGAACGCCGCAGGTGGCACCGGCAAGTACAACGACACCGCGGGGAAGGGCTCACGGGCCCCCGCCGGCTCGGTGCCCACGGCCATCCTTGCCTCCGGTGAGGAGTTCCAAGACGGCCAGGCAGCGAGCGTCATCGCGTATCGCACAAAGCTCCCTCTGCTGCTCACCCCTGCGACGACCCTGTCTCCAACAGCGGTCTCGGCGATCGAAAAGCTCGGCATCAAGCAGGTGATCTTGATGGGCGGTCCGCTCGCCGTCACGAATACAGTCGAAGCGGCGCTCGTCGCCAAGACCGGCGTCTCGGTCGTCCGGGTGGCGGGGAAGGACTACACCGACACCGCCAGTGAGCTCGCCCGCTTCGAAGTTGCGGGCACGACAGCCGGGCTCGGGTGGACACCAGGGCACCGGGTCATGGTCGCCCGGGGGAACGGCTTCACCGATGGCCTGGCCGGTGCGGTGCTCGACAGCCCGCACAACACCGCAACAGGCACCTCGTCGAGCGCGCGCCCGCTCCTTCTGACCGAGTCCCCGACCGTCGTCGGTACCTCCCTCACCACATTCTTGAAGGTCACAGGGCACGCAGGGATCGACGCGTCGAGCGCGAAGACCATCACGGGGCTCACCGTCCTCGGTGGGACGCTCGCGGTGAGCACAGCCGTGGTCACCCAGATGCAGACAGCCCTCGGTCACTAGCGCTCGCCGTAATGAGCTCGCGCTCGCGCGTCCGACGGCCCACCAGTTGGTAGTCGCGATCATGGAGTTGTAGCAGTGATGGTTGCCGGGAGGTCGGGGTGGAGCGGACGGCAAGGTATCGAGTGTCGAACCGCCAATGCCCACGACACGCCGCAACGATCGCCGCCAATCCTGCCGGTCTCGGCCGAGGATCGCCGACGTCGTGATTGCGTCGACACGCACGACATGACCTACAGCGTCGCCCTCGACGCGAGGATCGGGGGCGTGCTCGGCCAGGTGCAACTCACCGACCCCCGACGGCTAATTCTCGCGGTCAACACAAGTCCTGCGGGCCAAGGGCACGGAGGATTGCCTGGGTAGGTAGCGGAGGTCCTCGCGCCGGCCTCGCGCGAATGGGACCATCCGAACACTCTGCGCGAATGAACGGGCATTCCTCGCTCAGCGCGCAGAGATCACCCTTGTGGGTGATGACGATCCACCGTCAGCCATCCATGCTGGCGTCTCTCCGAGGGGACTCCTTGGTGCTTCATGTCACCGTGAGAGATGACGCACGGTCATGCGGCGCCCGGTTCCTGTCGGGTTGGAGGAGAACTCGACCAGAGAGGGACAGCCGATGAGGACCATGAGGGGGTGAACCGGGGGATCCGGTGAGAACAGCCGCCACCGTCAGCACCCCTGGCGCCTTTCGCAGCTGCTCATTCCCATCGTGGTCCTGCCTGGGATGCTCGACGCGGTGGTCATCGCTGCCGGGCTGGCGTGACGATCGAAGGCTTCGACTTAGAGAAGGCTTCCGGAGCGGGCTACAACGGCGTGATCACCGTCGGAGCGATCGCCGGCGCTGGGACGTGGGTCCTGGGTTGCCGGCTCGGGCTCGAGTTCAGCCGCCGGGCGGGGTCACCGTCGGTCCCGGAGGGGTCCGGGGCCGACGGTGCGGCGGCCATGGGCGAGGGGGCGGCCGGCTCCGACGGACCTGACGTGGCGCCGACATGACCGCCATACCCAGACCCGCACACGCGAACGACAGCGAGTTCGCGGTCCAGGCACACCAGCGCGCACAACGTCGGCTTGGCAGCGGCGATACCGCTGCGGCAGAGCGCGGCCAGCTCGTCGCGCACCTTGGCACCCTGCTCGCGTCGCAGCGGCGCGGGCAGCTGGTCGTGCTTCGAGTCCACCTCGACCAGCTCGCCCTGGTGGAGCGCGCCTACGGCCACTCGACATCCGACGAGTTGCTCGCCGCCGTAGACGGCCGGCTGCGCTCGGCGCTGCGCGATGGCGACTGGCTGGCCGGCGGCCAAGGAGACCGGTTGGTCGTCGCCTGCGAGACGAGGCGCGGGGCCGACGTCGCCGAAGGGGTCGCGCGGCGGATCAGGCAGGTGCTGGACGAGCCGTTCCAGATAGGCGCCGACCCCGTCGCCGTGACCGCGACGATCGGCGTCGCCATAGCCGCGTCGCGCCACGCCGACCCCGAGAGGCTGCTCGCCGACGCGGACTTGGCCCTCGGCTCCGCCTTGGGTGAGGGAGCAGGCGCGATAGAGCTGTTCGCCCCGGCCGTGACCGCGGACAACCAGGCCTTGGCGCAGGTGACGCTGCCGGAGGCGATCCGCCGGGGCGTCGAGCGCGGCGAGTTCGTCGTGCACTACCAGCCTGTGGTCGACTTGGAGAGCTACGAGCTTGCCGGCACCGAGGCGCTGGTGCGCTGGGTGCATCCCGAACGGGGACTCCTCGAGGCGGAGCAGTTCATCGACGCTGCCAAGGTGAGCGGAGCGATCAGCGCGCTCGGCGCCTGGGTGCTCGAAGAAGCGTGCCGCAGCGCGGCGCGCTGGCCCCGCCTTGCCGGTCAGGTACCTCTCGGCGTCGCCGTCAACGTGTCGGCCCGCCAGCTCGACGACACCGACTTTGCCGACTCGGTGCGCGACACGCTCACCGGGAGCGGCCTCGACCCCGACCGGCTCACCGTGGAGGTGACCGAGCGGGCCGTGGTGCGTCACCCCGATGTCGTGACCCGCCGCCTCGAGGAGCTCCGGTCCTTGGGGGTGCGTGTCGCGATCGACGACTTCGGTACCGGCTACAACGGCCTCGGGACGTTGAAGGACCTCCCCTTCGATATCATCAAGGTGGACCGCTACTTCGTGACCGGGCTGTGTGTCGACCCAGTCGACCGGGCGGTCTTCACCGCGATCGTCACCCTCGCCCGGGCGCTGCGGCTCGAGGTGATCGCCGAGGGCGTCGAAACCGTCAGCCAGGCAGCCGAACTGCGCCACTTCGGCTGCACTTACGCCCAGGGCTACCTCGGTGAGTTCCACCAGTCGGTGCACGGTCC
>JAJZLP010000090.1 GCA_021803325.1 Actinomycetes bacterium | reverse complement strand
CCGGCCACCACACCAGGCCCGGCCACCACATCGGGGCCGGCCACCGCATCGGGGCCGTTCACCGCATCGGGGCCGTTCACCGTGCTGCCGGACTCGTCCTGCCCGGCCCTCGTCGAGCGCGCACGGCGGGAACGTGTCGCGGCGTCGGTCCTGCCGCCTGTAACCCGACCTTCAGCGCCCGCCGCCGAAACGGCAGGCATCCTCGTCCTCGCGTCGTCTGCCACCCGATCCCCATCTCCGCGTTCCGAACCGGCGGCACGCCGACGGCCTGCGAGCACCGTGGCTCGCCACCGGGCGAGTCCCCCCAAAAGGCGTCGGACGTGCTGGCTCCGGCTCGACACCAACCCAGCATGGCAGGTGGCACCCTGCCAGCCATGCAACCATGGGGAGGTGGAGGACCACATTCGGCACACCGCCCGTCGGCGCGTGCGGCGCGAGGTGAAGTGGGGTGTCGGCGCGTTCGTGCTCGTGCTCGTGCTCGAGTACCTGGTCCTCCCCCAGCTCGGCGGCGTCGGTCGGTCGCTGCACCAGCTGGGCAAGGTGAACATCGCCTACCTCGTCGCCGGCTTTGCGCTCGAGAGTGGTGCGCTCGTCGCCTATGCCCAACTGACCAGGGCGGTACTGCCGCCGGGCGGTCCGAGCCGCGGGCGCCTGCTGCGCATCGACCTGTCGACCCTCGCCCTCAGCCACGTCGTGCCCGGCGGGACCGCAGGTGGGGCGGCGCTGTCGTACCGGCTGCTCAACCAGGAGGACGTCCGCGGCGCCGACGCGGGGTTCGCCATCGCCATGCAGGGCGTGGGCTCTGCTGTGGTGCTCAACGTCCTGTTCTGGGTGGCGCTGCTCGTGTCGCTCTTCCTGCGGGGGTACAACCCGCTGTACGCGGTCGCCGCCGGCGCCGGCATCTTGTTGATGACCACCTTCGCCGTCGTCGTGGTGCTCCTCACCCGAGGGCACCACCGAGCGGTCGACATGGTGCGAAAGCTCGCTTCCGGCGTGCCCTTCCTCGACGCCGACCACCTGGTCGACGCCTTCACCCGGTTCGCCGAGCGCCTGCGCACCTTTGCCGCCCAGCGCCAGGTGCTCCGCCGGGCCATCGGCTGGGCTGCCGCCAACTGGCTGCTCGATGCCGCATCGCTGTGGGTCTGCCTGGCCGCCTTCCACACGCTGTTGTCGCCCGTCTACCTGCTGGTCGCGTACGGCCTTGCCAACATCCTGGCCGTCATCCCCATCACTCCAGGCGGGCTCGGTGTCGTCGAAGGCGTGCTGGTCCCCAGCCTTGTCGGCTTCGGCGTGCCCAACAAGAGCATCGCCCTGCTGGCAGTCCTCATCTACCGCTTCTTCAACTTTTGGCTGCCCATCCCCGTGGGCGGGCTGTCCTACCTGTCGCTCCGGTTCTCCGGGGAAGGCTGGCGCCAGCGCCTGCAGCACGTCAGCGACGAGGTGCGAACCCCCGAGCCGAGCGACCCGAACACCACCGTCCGCCCTGGCCCCGGGGATGCCTCCGGCCATCTGCAGCCCAACGGCAGCGGCGACGGGGTCGAGACGCAGCCCCCAGCCGGTACCACCGATCACCCGCACCTCGGGAAGGGCACCCGCATCTGACGGAAGCCGTACCGAGCTGGGCCTTTGCGTCCGCCGGGCTCAGCACGAGCGCTGGGTTCTCCAGGAACGGCGGGCTCAACCAGGAAGGCAGGATCGGCCGGAACGCCGGGCTCGGTCGGGTTCGACTCGAACGGCAGGTCCAGCGGCTCGGTCGGGTTCGACTCGAACGGCAGGTCCAGCGCCTCGGTCGGGTTCGACTCGAACGGCAGGTCCAGCGCCTCGGTCGGGTTCGACTGGGCCGGCGAGCTCAGCAGGGGTGATCGTCGGCCACCGGTGGGTCTGCAACAGCGACCGCCGCGGCCAGTGGCTCGGGCTCACGCCGCCGCCGGGCCCGCTGGCGGGCAAGCTCCTGCAGCGTCTGCTGGGAGCTGGAGCCGGTCCGGTCCGGCACGCGGTCCCAGCGACCGTCGGGGCGCAGCTCCCAGCTGTTGACGTCGTCGGCCAACGCCAGGTCGAGGATCTGGAGCAGTCGCTCCTGCAGCTCGGCGTCGCGCACCGGGACCAGCACCTCTACCCGGCGATCGAGGTTACGCTCCATCAGGTCGGCGGAGCCCATGAGCACGGTCCGTTCCCGGCCGCCGGTCCCCCCGAAGTGGAAGATCCGGGAGTGCTCCAGGAACCGGCCGACGACCGAGCGCACCCGGATCGTCTCCGACAGGTCGGGCACACCGGGGCGGAGGCAGCACACGCCACGCACCACCAGGTCGATGGGCACGCGGCACATCGACGCGCGGTACAGGGCGTCGATGACCTCGGGATCCGTCAGGCCGTTGACCTTGATGACGATCCTGCCCCCGGTCCCGGCATTCGCTTCCGCCTCGATCAGCTCCAGCATCCGCCGCCGCAGCGAGGTGGGGGCCACCACGATGGTCCGGTAGGTGGAGTGGCGACTGAAACCCGTCAGCACGTTGAACAGGTCGCCGACGTCCGCGCCGAGCTCGGCATCTGCCGACAGCAAGCCGACGTCCTCGTACTGCCGGGCGGTTCGGGGGTTGTAATTGCCGGTGCCGACATGGCAGTAGCGGCGGATGCCGTCCTCCTCGCGCCGCACCACAAGTGCCGTCTTGGAGTGGGTCTTCAGGCCCATCAGGCCGTAGACCACGTGCACCCCGGCCTCCTCCAGTGCTCGAGCCCAGACGATGTTGTTCTGCTCGTCGAACCGGGCCTTGAGCTCCACCACGGCCGCCACCTGCTTGCCCGCCTCGGCTGCCCGGATGAGCGCAGCCACCACCGGGCTGTCACCCGACGTCCGGTAGAGGGTCTGCTTGATGGCCAGCACCTCGGGGTCGTCGGCCGCCTCGGTGACGAACGCCTCCACCGACGTCGTGAACGAGTCGTAGGGATGGTGGACGAGGATGTCGCGCTCGCGCACCGCGGCGAACAGGTTGGCGGGCTCGTCGCCGGCGTTGGCCAGGCGCGGCGGCGTCATGGGTGCCCACGCCTCGCAGTGCAGGTCGGGCCGGTCGAGAGCGTGCACCGCCCACAGCCCACCGAGGTCCAACGGCGCCGCCGTCTCGTACAGGTCGTCGGGGGCGAGATCGAGCTCGCGCACGAGCAGGTCCCGCATGTCGGGGCTCATCTCGTCGGCGATCTCGATCCGCACCGCCCGGCCGAAGCGTCGCCGCCGCAGCTCCATCTCCACTGCCGCCAGCAGGTCGTCAGCTTCGTCTTCCTGGAGTGCCAGGTCGGCATTGCGGGTGACCCGGAAGGCGACGTGCTCGCCGATCGTCATCTCCGGGAACAGCGTGGCGAGGTGGGCGGCGATCACCTGCTCCAGGGGCACGAAGCGCTCCCCGTCGGGCATGACGACGAACCGCGGCAGCAGCGGAGGGACCTTCACCCGGGCCACGCGTTCCAGCCCGGTCACCGGGTCGGCCACCCGAACGATCAGGTTCAACGACAAATTGGAGATGTAGGGGAAGGGGTGGCCAGGGTCGACGGCGAGCGGGGTCAGCACCGGGAAGATCTGTCGGTGGAACACTGCCACCAGGTGGTCCCGGTCGTCGTCGTCGAGCGAGTCCCAGCTCGAAAGGCGGACCCCGGCATCGGCGAGTGCGGGCACCACGGAGCCGAGGAAGATCGCTGCCTGGCGGTTCACCAGTTCGACGACCCGGGAGCGCACGGCCCGCAGGGCTTCCGAGGGGCGCAGCCCGTCGGGCGATCGAGCCCGCAGGCCGGCGTCGACCTGGTCTTTGAGGCCTGCCACCCGGACCTGGAAGAACTCGTCCAGCCCTTCGGAGAAGATGGCGAGGAATTTCACCCGCTCCAGGAGCGGGACGGAGGGGTCGTCCGCCAGGTCGAGGAGCCGGTCCCCGAACTCCAGCCACGACAGCTCCCGGTTGCTGAACCGGTCGGAGCCGAGCTCGGCGGGGTCGTGCGCGACCCGGTCGGCACCGATCGAGACGGGCACACCGGCCGGCACCCCACCGGGAGCAGCCGCTTCAGAATCGCGGGCCACGTCAGCATCTGCCCGCCCAGCCTGTGGCTGCCCGACGGCGTCTGCCGGCCCCAGGTCGGGCCCGGTTGCCGCTGCGCCGCGCTGCATGCTGGTCATGATCCCTTGAGGCTACCGGCCGCCGGGCCGGTCCATCTGCGCCATCACATGGCGCCCCGGATAGCATCGCCGACGGTGGCAACGGTTCGGATGCGGCTCGGAGTGGCCCCGAAGGAACGGCGAAGAGCCAACCCGGCGCGTCGGGCCGAGCTCGGGCTGGTCATCTTCGGCTCGCTCATCGTGACCGCCGCCTACATCCTCGTCTCCATCGGCACCACGTCCAAAGTGCCCCCGAACCTGGGCGTGTTCCTCGCCATCGTGCTCGGGCTCGGGCTGGCAGCCCACATCGCCACCCGGTACCTCGCCCCCGACGCCAACCCGGTGGTGCTCCCCATCGTCGGGCTGCTCAACGGGCTGGGGTACGTCACCCTCGCCGCTATCGACCAGCGAGCGCTCTTCCCGCCCCAGCTCCAAGCCATGTGGACGGCGGTGGGTGTCGGCTTCTACGTGCTGACGCTCGTGCTCGTCAAGCGATCGCGTGATCTGGACCGCTACCGGTACCTGCTGTTGGTCGCTGCCGTAGCGCTGATGCTGTCGCCGCTGGTTCCCCACCTCGGCCTGGCTGTCGGCGCCTACAACGAGAGCGTCAGGCTGTGGATCCACATCGGCCCGATCTCGGGCCAGCCCGTAGAGCTGGCCAAGCTGCTCATCGTCATCTTCTTCGCCTCGTACTTCACGGAGAAGCGCGAGATGCTGTCGATCCCCACCACCCGGTTCGGCAACCGGCTGGTGATCGACCCCCGCCCGCTGGGACCGATCCTGCTGGCATGGGGGTTCTGCATGATCGTGCTGGCCGCCGAGCGCGACGTCGGGTTCGCCGTGCTGGTCTTCGTCGTCTTCATCGCCATGCTGTGGATGGCCACCGGGCGGGGCCGTTACCTGGTGCTCGGCCTCGGCCTGTTCGCTGCGGGCACCTACGGGGCCAGCCGGCTGTTCACCCAGGTCGACGCCCGGGTCGCCAATTGGCTGCACCCATGGTCCCGCATCAACCTCGTCGGCGGCTCCGACCAGCTCGTCCAGGGACTCTACGGCCTGGGATCCGGTGGCCTCGTCGGCACCGGTGTCGGGTTCGGCCACCTGAGCAGCATCCCCCTGGTGGGGAGCGACTACATCTTCGCTGCGTTCGGCACGGAGTGGGGCCTGCTCGGGTCCACGACCATCGTCGCCGCCTTCGCCCTCCTCGTCGGGGCGGGCCTCCGCATCGCACAAACAGCCCGCTCTGAGTTCGCCAAACTGGCCGCCGCCGGGTTCACGATCATCCTCGGCATGCAGGCGTTCTTCATCATCGGCGGCATCGTCAACCTGCTGCCCTCCACCGGCCTGACACTGCCGTTCATGGCGTACGGCGGCTCGTCCCTGGTGGCGAACTACATCCTGGTGGCGCTGCTGATGCGGATATCGGACGAGGGGTCCCGCCCGATGTTCTCCCGTGCTGCCACCGCCACCCGGATCGAGCCCGGTTCCCGCACCGGACCAGAACCTGACCCTGCCCCGGCAGCAGCCCAGGCGACCTGATCACCCACCGCCCCAGTCCACCGCGACCTGGCACCGGAGCGATCGGACGCCCACCATGCCGTCTGCGTCGGTCGACAGGGGCCCGCCGCACGACCGCGCTCGCCGCGCGCCAGGCCCTGTGCGGCTCAGCGCGGTTCAGCCCGGCTCAGCGCGGTCGATCCTCGGCGAACACCCCGTCGGCCACCAGGATCGGCGCCACCGGTCGGGTGCGCAACGCGACTGCCAACGCATCCGAGGTGCGGCACGGCACCACCTGGCGCCCGGTCGGCCCGACGGTGTCCAGCTCGGCGAGGAACGTCCCGTCGTGCACAGCCGTGACCCGTACCGCTTCGATCCGCACGTTGTGCCGCACCAGTGCGTCGACGAACAGCGCATGGGTGAGCGGTCGCGGGGTGGCGACCCGCCGCCAGGCATAGGCGATGGCGGTGCCCTCGGCCATGCCGACGGGAACACGCAAGGTCCGGTTCGGCAGCGGGCGCTCGCGCAGCACGACCTCGGGGTACGAGGCCGGAAGCGCGAGCTCCACGTCGATCACGTCCACCAGCCGCCACTGCTCGCCGATCGGACCGCGGCCCCCCGTCCCACCGCCATCCACAGCAGCGGGCTCCGGCCCACCACCAGCCACGACGACCGTCTCCGACCCTGTATCGGCCACAGCAGCACCACCGGCCACAGCAGCACCACCGGCACCTTCGGCACCACCGGCACCACCGGCACCACCGGCACCTTCGGCACCAGCAGCCACAGCAGCACCACCGGCCACGACGGCCGTCTCCGGCTCTGCAGCGGGCTCCGGTCCACCACCAGCCACGATGGCCGTCCCCGACCCTGCATCGGCCACAGCAGCACCATCGGCGGGCACAGGAACGCGGTCGGCACTCATCGCTGGCGCAGCTGGACCGACAGGGCCAGCCCCACCGCGGCGAAGAACGCCAGGGTGGCCGATCCCCCGTAGCTGAGGAACGGCAGCGGGATGCCGGCGATCGGCATGATGCCCATCGTCATGCCGGCGTTCTCGAAGACACTGAAGGCGATGAGGGTGAACGCGCCGATGGACAGGAGACGCCCGAGATTGTCCCTCGCAACCTGGGCGGAGCGGAGCACCCGCCAGCAGATGATGCCCTCGAGCACGAGCACGGTGGCCGAGCCGACGAACCCGAGCTGCTCGCCGACGGCCGAGAAGATGAAGTCGGTCTGCTGCTCGGGGACGAAGGCCAGGTTGGTCTGCAGGCCCTTGAACAGGCCGGTGCCGAACATCCCGCCCGATCCGATGGCCGCCACCGACTGGTGCAGGTTGTAGGTCGTGGACTGCGAACCCGTGTTCTGGTGCAGGAAGCTGGTCAGCCGCTGGATCTGGTAGTGCTTCAGCAGGCCGAAGTGGATCATGCCGAAGGCCGCTAGGGCGGCCAGGGCCAGCAGCAGCAGCATGTAGCGGTTCGGCACCCCGGCCATGATGAGCATGACCAGCAGCACCACGCCGAGCACGATGCCGGAGCCCAGGTCCGGCTGCTTCACGACCAGCACGATGGGCACGGCTTGGGCGAACAGGATCTTGACGATGTCCCCACGCTCCAAGCCCTCGGTCCGCCGGGCGCAGAACGCCGCGACCACGGCGATCTCCGCCAACACGGCGAACGCCGACGGCTGGAACTGGAACGGACCCAGGTTGATCCACCGGGTGGCGCCCAGGGCCGAGTGGCCGATGGCGAACATCGCCACCAGCGCCAGGACGATCGCCACGTACAAGACGGTGGCGGCGTGCTCGATCCAGTGGTAGTCGATGGCGGTCAGCGCCACCATGACGACGGTCCCGAGGACGACGAAGAGCGCCTGCCGGTACAGGTAGTAGTGGGAGCTGAGCCCGAGGGCCACCTGGTGGTCGCGGGTCGCCGAGTACACCATGACGACACCGACGGCGGCCAACACCAAGGTGGTGAGGACGAGCACGATGTCGACGCGAGCAGCGAGCTCGCGTCCTTCTGCAGGGCGTTCGAAAGAAAGGGTCGATATGCTCACCGGTCGGCTCCCGGCCCCAACCCTACCGGGTGGGCCACCGGCCACAGGGATCGCCCTGGGAGCCCCGGGCACCTCGCCGGGGGTGTCATGGTCCCCCCTCCGTCGCGCCATCTGCCGCCGCCTGCATGGCCGTCACCGGGGCGACATGGCCGGTCCACCGCTCGATGGCGAGCGCGGCCTGGTGGACGAGCATGCCGACCCCGGTGGCGGTACGCGCCCCCCGTTCTGCTGCCGCCCGGAGCAGCGCCGTCTGCAGCGGGTGGTAGACGAGATCGACGACCAGCTGGCCCGGACCGAACAGTCCCGGGTCGACGGGGACCGCGCCCGCGTCTGCGCCCATCCCCACCGGGGTGGCGTGGACGACCAGCTCGGCGCCGGCGATATCGGGCTCGCTGCCGACCCGGCCCACGGGACCGGCCACAGCGGCGGCGACCTCGGCGCGTGCGCGGGTGCGGCCCACGACCACGACCTCGGCGGCGCCCGCCCGGGCGAGCGCGTCGACCACCGCCCGAGCTGCCCCGCCCGCACCGAGCACGACACAGCTGCGGCCGGAGGGATCGAACCCCGATCCGGCTGCGCACGCGGCGACAAGGCCGTCCCCGTCGGTGGAGTCGCCCACGGTGCGCCCGTCACGGACCACGACGCAGTTGACGGCGCCCAGCCGGGCCGCCACGGGGGTCAGCTCGTCGACCGCCGCCGCCACCTCCTCCTTGAGCGGCATCGTCACCGACATGCCACGCAGGCCCAAGGCGACGATGCCCGCCACGGCCGCCGCGCCGCCACCTGCCCCCACCTCGAACCCGACCGACACCCAGTCGATCCCGAGCGCCCGGAACGCGGTGTTGTGCAGCAACGGGGACAGCGAGTGGGCGATAGGGTCGCCCATCACGCCGACCAGCGCGGTGGTCGCCGACGGCCATGTCCCCGCAGCAGCACCCGACGGTGTCCCCGCAGCAGCACCCGCCGGTGTCCCCGCAGCAGCACCCGACGGTGTCCCCGCACCGGCACCCGCCCCGGGCCGCACACCGGTCCCGGTCACGGCAGCCCCCGGCTTCGGGCCACGGCGATGTCCCGGTTGTGCTGGGCGATGGTCGTCTCAAAGGCCAGCGTGCCGTCCTTGCTGACCAGCTCGAAGTACCGCCACGGCCCCGGAGGCGGATGCGCGGCGGCCTGCAGTGCAGCCGCCGACGGAAAGCAGATCGGCGTGGGCGGCAACCCGGTGTGCAGGTAGGTGTTGTACGGGCTGGCGATCCGCAGGTCCGCCGGGGTCACCGGACCACCGTCCTGGTGGAGGCTGTAGAGCACGGTGGAGTCCATCTGCAGCGGCATGCCGACAGCCAGCCGGTTGTAGATCACACGGGCCACACCGCCGAAGTTCTTCGGGTAGTAGCCCTCCTTCTCCACGATCGAGGCGGCCACGACCGCCTGGTAGGGCGTGATGCCCAATGCACGCGCTGCCTGGCTCAGACCCGCCGCGGTCGCCTCCCGGTCGAAGCGAGCCACCATCTGTGCCAGCAGCGTGGCGGGCGACTCGCCCGGCATCACCAGGTAGGTGCCGGTGCCGAGCAGGCCGTCGAGCGTGGGGGTTCCCGGCGGAGCCCACGGCGACCGGGCGGCCCCCGACGCAGCCAATTGGGCGAAGGCCCCAGCGGACCACTGGGGCACGCTCGACTCCACCTGCCGGTCGAGCTCGTACATCGTGGTGCCGACGGTCACGGTCACCGGGAAGACATCAGGGCCGGCCGTCAGACGGGCCAACACCGCGCCGTACGGCTGGTGCCGGCGCAGCAGGTAGCCGCCAGAGCCGACGCTCGGGCTCCCGTGCAGGAAGAGGTACGCCTGCCAGGCAACCCCGCTCGACACCACGCCGTCGCGTACCAACACCGCGGTGACAGCACCGGCTGACGACCCCGGCGCGATGGTCACGACGCGGGTGCTCCCCGCCGGGCCCTGCGCTACCGTGCCGAGGTACCAGGTGACGGCATAGGCCGCCGCGCCGATCACAGCGAGAGCCACCACCGCCAGCCCGGCGACGAACCGCCGTCGGCGCAACCTCCGCTGACGCGAGCGCTCCCACCGGTTCCGCTGACCGTCCCCACGTCCGCTTCGAGCCGCCGATCCCGACCCCCGCGCCGCACCGCCAGCCGGGAGCGGCCCGGGAGAGCCGCCAGGCTGGTCGACCACCGTCTCGCGCCCGTCATCCATCACGGTGCTCCCGATGCCGCTCACGGTCCAGCCAGGCCTGCAGCAGGACCGTCGCCGCAGCCTGGTCGACCACGGCATCCCCTTCGTCATCCATCACGGTGCTCCCGATGCCGCTGGCGGTCCAGCCAGGCCTGCAGGAGGACCGTCGCCGCAGCCTGGTCGACGACCGCCCTCCGGTCACGCCCGCGCCGGCCGGCCTCGCCCAGAGCCCGCTCGGCACTCACCGTGGTGAGGCGCTCGTCGATGGTCTCGACCGTCACGGCCCGCTCCCCCAGCGCAGCACGCAGGACCTCGGCGTCGGCCAGAGCGTGGCGAGCCGCAGCGGTGCGCCGGCCGTCGAGCGACAGCGGCAGGCCGACCACCACGACGCCGGTGCGCAGCTCCTCGACCAACTCGACCACCTGCGCGGCCCACGCACCGGGATCGCCGTCGCGCACGATGGTGCTGTGCGGTGTCGCCAGGGCCCCGCCGCTGTCGGACACCGCGACACCGATCCGCCTGTGCCCGAGGTCGATGCCGAGCGCTCGCACCTACCGAGCCGGCGTGCCGTCGGCCCCGGTCACGTCCACGCCCAGCAGGCTGCCGGCCTGTGCCAGCGCAGCGGGGATCCCGCCAGGATCGCGGCCGCCGGCGACGGCGACGTCGGGGGAGCCACCACCACCACCACCCACGGCGGCGGCCAGGGTCTTGACCAGGTCACCGGCGTTCACGCTGCCGTCGGTGGCGGCCACCAGGGCGACCTTGGCGCCGTCGGGCGACCCGCCGAGCACCACGGCGCGGGCAGACGCTGCCTGGCGCACCGCCAGTGCCAGCTCCCGGAGCTGGTCGGGTGCGAGCCCGTCGCGCCGGGCGACGACCGCACCGTCCGCCGCATGGTCCGCCATCGCCACCGCCTCGCCGTGCAGCGAGGCCGACTGTAGGCGGGCGATCTCCTTGTCGGCCTGGCGCTGGCGTTCGAGCAGCCGCTCCAGCGCGGGAACGACCCCGTCGGGCTCCACACGCAGCAGGGCTGCCGAGTCCCGCAGGACCTGTTGGGTGTCGGCCATCAGCGCCAGCGACCCGGTGCCGGTCACCGCTTCGATCCGCCGGGTGCCGGAGCCGATGGACGCCTCGGACACGATGGCGACAGGTCCGATCATGCCGAGGGCAGGCACGTGGGTGCCGCCGCACAGCTCCACCGAGTGCGGCCCGGCTCTGACGACCCGCACGCGCTCCCCGTACTTCTCGCCGAAGAACGCCAGGGCGCCGAGCTGCGTCGCCTCCTCGCGTGACGTCTCCACCGTCTCCACGGCGCTGTCACCGAGCACATCCTGGTTGGCGACCGCGGCCACGTCGGCCAGCTCCTGGGGGTGGACCGCCGACGGATGCGAAAAGTCGAACCGCAGCCGGTCGGGTGCCACCAGCGAGCCCTGCTGGCGGACGTGATCCCCCAGGACGAGCCGGAGCGCGGCGTGCACCAGGTGGGTGCCGGTGTGGTTGCGCCTGATCGCCTCGCGTCGGACCGGGTCGATGGCGGCCAGGGCGTCCTGCCCCGGCAGCACGTCACCTTCCACGGTCGCCCGGTGCACGACGAGCCCCGGCACCGCGCTCTGGGTGTCGACCACGGTGGCCCGGCCGGTCTCGGTCGTGATCACACCGCGGTCCCCGACCTGTCCGCCGGCCTCCGCGTAGAACGGCGTACGGTCCAACACGATCTCGACGGTGCCCGGCTCGTCGGTGTCGAGCACGGCCACCACGATCGCCGCCTGCTGGGCCTGCTGGTACCCGGTGAACGCCGTGGGCCCGGCGGTGTCGAGGAGGTCCCGATAGGCAGGCTCGTCCCCGGCGCGCCGACGGCGTGCCGCGTCGGCCTTCGCCCGGGCCCGCTGCGCCGCCATGGCCGCATCGAACCCAGCCCGGTCGACGGTCGCCCCGGCGTCCGCTGCCATCTCCTCCGTCAGCTCCACAGGGAACCCGTGGGTGTCGTGCAGACGGAAGGCCACGTCGCCGGTCACGACACCCGCACCTCGGTCGAGCTCCTCCTCCAAGATGGCCGAGCCGGCGGCCAGCGTGCGGCGGAAAGCGCCTTCTTCGCGTTCGACGGTGGCCTGCACCAGGTCGAGCTGGGCGGCGAGCTCCGGGTAGGCGTCGCCCAGGCCGGCCGCCACCGCCCCCACCATGGTGGCGGTCACCGGGACGCTGGCTCCGAGCTGCTGCGCGTGGCGGACGGCCCGGCGCACCAACCGCCGCAGGACGTACCCGCGCCCCTCGTTGGAGGGAAGCACGCCGTCGGCCACCACCATGGCCATCGCCCGGGAATGGTCGACCAGGATCCGCAGCGACACGTCGGTGCGATCGTCGGCGCCGTAGCGGGCACCGGTCACCGACTGCGCCGTCTCGATCAGGGGCACGAACAGGTCGGTCTCGTAGGGCGAGGCGACACCCTGGACGATCGGGAGCACCCGCTCCAGGCCGGCACCGGTGTCGATGTTGCGCCGCGGGAGATCGGCCAGCGCCCCGTCAGCACCGCGGTTGTACTGCATGAACACCAGGTTGTAGAGCTCGACGAAGCGCTCGGGGCCTCCTAGGGCCGGCCCACCGAAGGGCCCGTACGCCTCGCCCCGGTCGAAGTAGATCTCCGACGACGGACCACATGGCCCGGTCTCACCCATCTTCCAAAAATTGTCGTCCCCCATCCGCTGCACGCGCGCGGGCGGCACGCCGACCGCGTCGCACCACAGCGCTTCGGCCTCGTCGTCCGTGTCGTGGACGGTGACCCACAGGCGCTCGCCGTCGATGCCGAGCCGGCCGGTCAGCAGCTCCCACGCGAAGGGGATGGCCTCCGCCTTGAAGTAGTCGCCGAAGCTGAAGTTGCCGAGCATCTCAAAGAAGGTGAAGTGTCGCAGCGTGGTTCCCACCACGTCGATGTCGACGGTCCGCAGGCACTTCTGCACGGAGGTGGCCCGATGCCACGGTGCCGGCTCCTCCCCCACGAAGTACGGCTTGAACGGCACCATCCCGGCGATCGTGAACAGGACCGTCGGGTCGAACGGGACGAGGCTGGCCGACGGCACGACCTGGTGGCCATGGTCCTCGAAGTAGCCCGTGAAGGCGGCACGGAGCCCGGCGGCGTCGATCACGACGGGTGATCCTACCGGCCCGTGAGCCGGCGGCCGTGCGGCTGGGAGCCGCCTGATCCAGGTCCTGCCAGCCGCACCGGGCCACCCGGGCGAGCAGGCTGGTCCCACACCCGACGCAGCTCGTCCTCGCGGGCCCGGGCGTCGGATCGTCCCCCGTCGACGGCGTGCCGTACCCGCACCCGCATCCGGCGCGCACCCAGGCCGGCCAGCCGGGCTACGCCGCGGCCGGCTGCCGCTCCGGCAGTGGCGGCCACCCCCACCACCGGGACAGCCGCCTCCGCCAGCCCCCGCACCGACTTCGCCCCGTCGCCGCCACCGCCCATGCGGCGCCCAGCATCGCCACCTGTCCCCACCCCGCCACCGCCGCCGCCACCGCCACCGCCACCGCCCATGCGAATCCCAGCATCGCCGCCTGTCCCCACCCCGGCACCGCCACCGCCCATGCGAATCCCAGCAGCGCCGCCTGTCCCCACCGCCACCCCGGCACCGCCGGCTGCCTCACGAGACCCGGCTCCGCCGACTGCACCGCGGGCGGGCCTGGTGCCACCGGCGCTGGCCGCCACCGACCGACGGATCCGGCCGACGACCCAGCGCCTGCCGCCGGTGCCGGCCAACGCGCCCACGGCCATCCAGGTCAAGCGGCGCATCAGCGCCCCACCCGGCTCCTGCGCGCGAACAGACGCCGGAGCGCGCCGTCGACGCCGGTGGCAAAGGCCACGGTCTTGACCGCCGGGTTGGCGAAAGCTCGGTACACCAGGCGGGACGCCGAGTCCACGGTGGCCGACACCGCCTCGGCGGACCCGAGCACGTCGCCCACCCGCTCGAGCTCGGTCGCCGCGTGGTCGGCTGCGGTCTGCGCACGGACCGCCGCCGGCACGATCTCGCCGCGGAGCTGGTCGACCAGCGACCGCAGGTCGCGGACATGTCGTCCTACGACAACGGCAGCCACGATCACCAAGACGAGCGCCACCACCAGCACGGCCACAGCCACGGCGAGAACAACCTGATCGGTGTGCATGGCCCGATCAGCCTATCGGCGTGCCGGCTGCCCCGAAGAGCGTGCCAGCAAACCCAGAACGAGCGCCACCGGCCCCAACGGGCGCGCCGGAGGAGCCAGATGTGCGCCGGGGAGCGCCACGCTTGGCGGCGGGCGGCGGGTCCGGTGGTCCAGACCCGCCGCCACGGTCAGCCCGCCATCCCGACGATTGGACGCGCCAGTACCAGGTTGCCGGTCGACCCGAGGAACGGGGCGTCACCGAACGCGAACACCCCCCCATCCGACGCCACCAACCAATACCCACCACCATCAGGCGCCACCGCCATCCCCACGATCGGCTTCGACAGCGTCATCGCACCCGTCGACCCGAAGAACCTTGCGTCACCGAACGCGAACACCCCCCCATCCGACGCCACCAA
>JAJZLP010000029.1 GCA_021803325.1 Actinomycetes bacterium | reverse complement strand
GGTGGTCGGTACGGGCGCTGTGTGAGGGTCGGTACGGGGGCTGTGTGGGGGGTCGGAGCGGGGGCCACGTGGCGGTCGGAGCGGGGCTGTGTGGCGGTCCGGTACGGGGGCTGTGTGGCGGTCGGTACGGAGGCGGTGTAAGGGTCGGTGCGGGCGCTGTGTGGCGGTCAGTGCAGGGCCACGTGGCGGTTGCCGTCGACGGTGGCCCGGCGCCCGAGCCCGTCGGTCTCGGCAAGCTCGTTCACGGTGCCCGGGTCGGTGCTGGTGCCCCACGTGCGCCGGCCGTCGGCGGTGAGCAGGGCGCAGATCGCCCGCTCGGGCAGGCCGTCGCGATCGCAGATGACGGTATAGGTCTCGACGGTGACGTCGCCGACGTGGTCCTCGGCGCTCTGGCGCCGGGGGAGGGCGTCGACCTCGTCTTGCACGTCGGCCCAGCGAAAGCCGCCGGCTGGCGGGCTCGTCGACCACAGGCCTACGGCGTGCTTGGTGGCGTACCACCCGAGCGCGGTGACGAGCCCGAGCGAGCCCGGGTCGTGGCGGAGCTCGTGGGCCATCTGCGCGATGGCGTGCGTCGCGTAGTCGTTGATGGGCCCCCCGAAGAAGGACAGGCCGCCGGTGACGGTGAGGGGCCGGCTCGGGTCGTCGATCCCCAGGCCCAGTGCCTCGGCGCCCATCTGGACCGCGCAGGGGAAGCACGAGTAGAGGTCGACGTGGGCCACGTCGTCGACGGTCCCACCCCCGAAACCGAGAACGGCGCGGCCGGCGGCGGCGATGGCGGGAGAGCGGCCCAGGTCGTCGCGCCCGGTGATGAACCAGTGGTCGTGGGCATCGGCGCCGGCCACGGGGAACACCCAGCGGTCCTGGGGCACGCCGGCAGCCTGGGCGCGCTCCACCGAGCACATGAGCAGCGCTGCACCCTGGTCGACCCGGTCGTAGGCCACCATGCGCTTGGTGTACGGCGTCGCGATCATGCGGTTGTCGGGAGCGGGCGTCACCAGCTCCTCGGCGGACCACTGATGGCGGTCCCACGCCCACGGGTTGCCGGCGGCCACCGCCGAAAAGCGTGCCCACAGCGCGCCGACGACCTCAGTGTGCTCCTTGGGGGATCGCCCGGCAGCGGCGCGGATGGCCTGCTCGAACAGGGGGTAGACGTGGATCGGCTGAACCAGGCCGGTCCGACCCTCCTCGTCGGTGATCGGGGCTCGATCGGTCCCGAGCGGCACCGGAGCCGGGGTGGTGGAAGGTTGCACCGACCATGGCGGCTCGGCGCCGTCGTGGGCCCGGCGGTAGGCCATCCGACTTCCCATGCACTCCGCCCCGGTGATCACCACCACGTCGAGCTCCCCCGCAGCGATGGCTCGGGCGCTGGCACTGGCCACCATCTGCGGGCTGTTGCCCCCGATGGCGCTCTGGGCCAGCTCGCCGGGCTCGATCCCGAGTCGCCGGGCCAGAGGCGTTGCTGCATCGGTGTAGTGCCAGCTCAGGGGACGGATGACCCGGAGCGATGCGGTCTGGGTCAACAGTCGATCGCCGGCGCCGGCCCCCTCGCAGTCAGCGGCAGCGGCCCGCACGGCTGCCACCATCAGCTCGAGGGGCTCGGCGCCCGGCTCGGGGGGGTCGATGCCGGCCGGGAGCGGGGAGGCGACGCCAGGGCGGTTGGTCACCTGGCCGGCGCCGACCAGGACGGGTGTTCGAGGGTCGAGGCTCACAGCATGTTCCCTAGGTCACCGCGCGACGTCCGGGCAAGCCCACGCGGGGTGCGGGCGCTGTCCGGGCAAGCCCACGCGGGATGCGGGCGCTGTCCGGGCAAGCCCACGCGGGATGCCGGCGACGTGCGAGCCGGGTCTCCGCTCCGGCGGCACCGGGGTGTGCGTCGGGCGTCGTATCCTGGGTGCAGCGATGCTGCGCATCTGGACCATGGCACCGGACCCGGGTCTGGTCCCACGCCCGGATCAGCCCCGGCAACGGCCGGCGCGTCGTGTCCCCGGGCCCGGCCGGAGCCGGCAGCGGGACCAGCGGGACCAGCAGGAGCACAACCGATCGGCTCGGTGGACGTTCCTCGAAGGAGCGACCAGCCGCGACCACCACGAGGGAGACCATGACCGACCGACCGGCAAACGGGGCCACACCGTGGGGCGCCTGGCTGCGTGACGACCCGGAGCTGGCGAAGCTCCTGGACGAGGAGGCCACCCGCCAGCGCACCACGTTGCAGCTGATCGCCTCGGAGAACTTCACGTCGCCGGCGGTCCTGGCCGCCACCGGCTCGATCCTCACCAACAAGTACGCCGAGGGCTACCCCGGCCGCCGGTACTACGGCGGCAACCAGGTCGTCGACGAGGTCGAGGACCTTGCCCGGAGGCGGGCCACCGCCCTGTTCGGCGCTGACCATGCCAACGTGCAGCCGCACGCCGGGGCGGTGGCCAACCTCGCCGTCTACCAGGCGCTGCTCGAACCGGGTGACACCGTCCTGGCCATGCGCCTCGACCAGGGCGGGCATCTCACCCACGGCTCGCCTGCCAGCATCACCTCGAAGGTCTGGCGCTTCGTCTCCTACGGGCTGACCCCGGCGTCCGACGACCCCGAGCACCCCGGTGAGGTCATCGACTTCGATCAGGTGGCCGACGTGGCGCGCCGTGAGCGGCCGAAGCTCATCGTGGCTGGCGCCACTGCCTACGCCCGCCAGATCGAAGCGGAGCCGTTCCGCCAGATCGCCGACGAGGTCGGAGCGCGGCTCATGTTCGACCTGGCCCACCCGGCGGGTCTGGTGGCCGGCGGCGCCCACCCGAACCCGGTCCCGTTCGCCGACGTCGTGACCTTCACGACCCACAAGACCCTGCGCGGCCCGCGCGGCGGCGCCATCGTGTGCCGAGCGGAGCTGGCCAAGCAGATCGACTCGGCGGTCTTCCCAGGCCTGCAGGGCGGTCCCCTGGAGCACGTGGTGGCGGCCAAGGCGGTCGCCTTCGCCGAGGCGGCACAGCCCGAGTTCCGGGACTACGCCGCCCGCGTCGTGACCAACGCCCGAGCGCTGGCCGCCGGTCTTGCTGCCGAGGGGTTCCGGCTCGTGTCGGGCGGCACCGACAACCACCTGGTCCTGGTGGACCTCCGCCCGTTCGATCCCGAGCTGACCGGCAAGGTGGCCCAGGAGGTGCTGGACCGGGCTGGCATCACCCTCAATCGCAACACCATCCCCGACGACCCGCGGTCTGCCTTCGTGACCTCGGGCCTGCGGCTCGGGACCGCGGCGGAGACGACGGCAGGCATGGGCGAGGCGGACATGGGCGAAGTGGCTCGGCTCATAGGGCACGCGCTCAGGCGGCGCGACGACGACGCCGAGCTGGCCCGGGTGCGCGCCGAGGTCGCCGCGCTCTGCGCCGAGCACCCGCCGTACCCCAGCCTGGACGCCGCCGGCAGGGGCTGAGCCGGTGCCCGACGGCTGGTACGTGGCGGTGGGGCTGGCTGCAGCCCTCGTCACGTTCATCGCGACCTTCCCCGTTCGCCGGCTGTCGGCTCGGGTGGGCTTCGTCGCCGAGCCCGACGAGCGACGGGTCCATAGCCGGGCCACGCCCTACGGCGGCGGTGTGGCCATGTTCGTGGCCGTGCTGGCAGCCATGATGCTGGCTTCGGTGCTGCCGGCGTTCCGCCCGGTGTTCGCCGGTTCGTCGGAGCCGCTCGGCATCGTGCTCGGGGCGACGGCCATCTTCGCCGTGGGGCTGATCGACGACGTCCGTGACATGTCCGCCCCGGCGAAGGTGGCGGGCCAGGTCCTGTCGGCCAGCATCCTGGCGCTGATGGGTGTCACCATGTTCCAGTTCAAGATCCCGCTGGCCGGTCTGCTCGTCCTGTCGCCGCAGGTGACTCCGCTGCTCACGGCTCTGTGGGTCATCGTCATCACGAACGCCGTCAACCTCATCGACGGGCTCGACGGACTGGCCGCCGGGATCGTGGCCATCGCGTCGGCCGCTCTGGCCGTCTACGGGCTGCGCCTGGTCCACAGCGGCGCCCTTCCTCCCGACAACCTGGGGCCGCTGGTGGCAGTCATCGCCTGCGGGGCCTGTCTGGGGTTCCTGCCCCACAACGTCCACCCGGCAAAGGTGTTCATGGGTGACGCCGGCGCGCTGCTGCTCGGGCTGCTCATGGCGGCGGCGACCATGGTGATCGGCGGTCGCACGACCGACGTGGTCAGCGGGCAGACGTACTTCTTCTTCGCGCCGCTGTTCATCCCCCTGTTCATCTTGGGCGTCCCCATCGCCGACATGGCCTTCGCCTTCGTCAGGAGGACCGCCCGCCGCCAGGGGTTCCACACCCCGGACAAGGGCCACGTGCACCACCGGCTCCTCCGGCTCGGCCACGGGCACCGCCGCACCGTGGTGATCCTGTGGGCCTGGACGGCGGTGCTGTCGGGCTTCGTCCTGTACCCGCTGTTCCGACCGAGCGGCAACGCCATCATCCCCTTCGGTGCCGTGGCACTCGGCCTGCTGCTGTACACGCTCTTCCACCCCGGCCTTCGCAAGGTCATCGACGACATCGACGAGCCGTTGCCGCTGCCGGATGACGTGGCGGATCCAACCGGTGTGGCGGTGCCGGGTGACGTGGCGGTGCCTGGTGATGTGGCGCTGCCGGATGACGTGGCGGATCCAACCGGTGTGGCGGTGCCGGGTGACGTGGCGGATCCAACCGGTGTGGCGGTGCCGGGTGACGTGGCGGTGCCGGGTGACGTGCCACTGCCGGGTGACGTGGCGGTTCCAACCGGTGTGGTGGTGCCGGGTGACGTGGCGGTTCCAACTGGTGTGGTGGTGCCGGGTGACGTGGCGGTTCCAACTGGTGTGGCGGTGCCCGCTGATGTGGCGGTGGCGGTTCCTGGCAGGCCAACGTGGTCGGCGGGGGAACGACCCGGCCCTGGCGTTGGTGGGGCGGAGATGATGCTGGCGGCGGTTTCGATGCCTCGCCGTCCCCAGCGCCCCGGAGCCGGTGTGGTCCTCGCCGCCGTGGATGCGCCCAACGGGTCTGGTCCCACCGGGTGCGGCGGTGAGACCCCCGGTGCCGGACCCGGTGGTGCCAGCGCTGCACCGGCTGCCTCGAGCCCGGTGGACGGAGCCGGCCTTCGCGACGAGTCCATTGCTGATAGCAATGGCTAGGTCGGTGACCAGCCCTGGTGGAGAACGGGTGGTGCCCATCGTGCCGACGGCAGCGGTCGGCAGCGCTCGTTTTGGCGCGAACGAGCGCCGGATGCGATCATGTCGCACGTGTCGTGTCCCCCCGTCGTGTCTGCCTCGCCGGCTGCCGCGCCCCCGTGTCCGGTGGGCGAGCGGCGGTTTCGGTGACGGTCGGACGTCGCCATGTCGATCCCCATGCTCGCCGTTGACGCGCCCGCCCCGGTGTCGGTGACCGGTCGTGCCGGACAAACCCACCCCAGGGGCGTTCGATCTGATGGCGCTCGGCATGACCATGGCGCTCTTGGTCGGAGCCGGCCTGGGTCTCGGGCTGCTGGTCGACAGCTGGCTGCACTCCAGCCCCATCGGGACCCTGGTGGGCTTGGCGCTGGGCGTCGTCTTCGCCGGGTTGGCGCTGTGGCAGAAGGCGCGCATGTACCTCTGAGCTCGCCCGGAGGCAGCGTCGGCGGCGTCTGCCCCGACCGGCGTTCCTGCCCCGACCACCGGACGTATCCCGACCGCCGAACGGAGCAGCCATGGTGAACGTCTTCGCCAACCTGTCCCTGCCCCAGATCTCCTCCCTCGCCAGGCGCACCGCCCTGGTTGCCATCGGTCTCGGTGTGGTCGCCTTGGTGGTGACCGTCGTGCTGGGCTACCCGCTCGCCGGGCTCGGTGTCTGCCTCGGCCTGGCCATGGCCATGGTGAACTTCCGCCTCATCACTCGGGCGACGGCCAAGGTCAGCGCATCGACGCGCGAGGACAAGCGGCGTCCCCTCGTGACCAACACCCTCGGTCGTCTGGGGGCGATCAGCGCAGTGGCCCTGCTGCTGGCATGGCTGGTCCGTCCCTTGGGGTTCGGCGCCATTGTCGGGCTCGCGCTGTTCCAGTTCACACTGCTGACCAACGTCACGGTGACGCTGCTGCGCGACCCGGACCTGCGGGGCGTGACCGGGGGTGAGTCGTGAGCGCCGGGGCCGCAGTGCGGTTCCCTCACCTGCTCGCCGCCAACATCACCGTCGGAGACCATGTCCAGACCAAGGTGGCGGGGCTGACACTCAACCTCGACACCATCTGGGCCACCGGGGTGGCCATGGTGATCGTCATCGGCATGGGCCTGTTGGTCCGGTCCCGGGCCACTGCCGGTGTCCCCGGCAAGCTCCAGCTCGTGTGGGAGATGGCGGTCGGGGCGGTCCGCACGCAGATCGAGGGCTCTGTCGGTCCCCGCGGCGCGGCTGTCGTGCCGCTGGCGTTGACGCTGTTCATCTTCATCCTGGTGGCCGACTGGTTCTCGGTGCTCGGCACCGGCGCCCACTTCGAATGGCTCGGGCCGCCCACCGGCGACATCAACCTGCCTCTGGCCATGGCCATCGTCGTCATCATCCCCGTCCACATCGCCTCCCTCCGTGTCCGGGGCCTGCGGGGCTACATCCGCCACTACTTCCAGCCCTACAAGGTCCTGGTGCCGGTGAACGTGATCGAGGAGATCGCCAAGCCGATCACCCTGTCGCTCCGGCTCTTCGGCAACCTGCTGTCGGGTGGCCTGATGCTGGCCCTCATCGCCGCGCTGGGTGTGTGGTCGCTCGGCCACGTCCCCATCGGCAACATCGCCGATCTCCTCCTGAACCCGGTGTGGAAGCTGTTCGACCTCCTGATCGGAGCCATCCAGGCATTCATCTTCGCCCTGTTGGCGATCTTGTACTTCGACACCGCCATGAGCGATGCCCACTGATCCGGGCCGGCGCGCCGTCATCGGGCGCCGACCGGTTGGCTGAGCGCGCCGGAGCGAGGCACCGCCGGCCCGGCACAAGCCGCCAGGACTTCCGCCGGACCGGCCCAGGTGGGCCGCTGGCGGCAGCACACCAGATCCTTCGACAACCCGAAACCCCAACAAGGAGCACACCACGATGGCAGCGGACAAGGCCCTCGACCAGGCGATCTCTCTCGCCGGCGCCATGGTCGGCGGCGGCCTTCTGATGGGTGGTGGCGCCGTGGGCGCCGCCATCGGCGACGGCCTCGCCGGCAGCCAGACCATCGCCGGCGTCGCCCGCCAGCCCGAAGCGCAGGGACGGCTCTTCACGATCATGTTCCTGACCGTCGGTCTGGTGGAAGCCATGTACTTCATCAACCTGGCCTTCACCGCCCTCTTCGTCTTCTCCCTCTACAAGAAGGGCTGATCGTCGGCGCTACCGCCGACGGCGGTGCCGCGCCCCGAGGCGCGGCCGGAGGTCGATCGAAAGCGGTGAACGGCACAGGTCCACCGCCACAGTTGAACCGCCACAGTTGAGCCCACGGCAAACGAGGTGAATGGGCGTGATCGCCAGCAGTAACTTCCTGGTCCCCAACGGGACTCTCATCGTCGAGATCGTCGCCTTCCTCATCGTGCTGTTCGTCATCGGCAAGTACGTCCTGCCGCCGCTGAACCGCACCCTCGAGGAGCGTCAGCAGCAGATCCGGGCCTCTCTGGCCCAGGCCGAAGAGGCGCGAGCCGAGGCCGACGAAACCCGCGCCCAGCGCCAGCAGATCCTGGACGAGGCGCGCCAGCAGGCACGCGAGGTGGTCGCGCAGGCGAACGCCACGGCGGAGCGCTTGCGAACCGAGGCCGTCGACCGGGCCCAGCAGGAGCACGACCGGATCCTGGCTGCCGCCGAGGACGAGATCGCCGCGGCTCGGCGGCGGGCTGTCGAGGAGGTCAGCGCCCAGCTCGGGGCGCTTGCCATGGCCGTGGCACGCCAGGTCGTCGGGCGCGAGGTGGACGCCAGCGCCCACCGGGCGCTCATCGACGAGGCCGTGGCTGCCTTGCAGGCGTCGTCCGACGCCGCAGCCACGCAGAGCTGAGCGGGGCGAGGGAACCGACGTGGACCTGTCACTCCGAGGCTACGTGGCCGCCGTACTGCGGGCGCAGCCGGCAGCAGACCTGCCGCGCCTGGTCGACGACCTCGGCCAGGCGGCCCGGGCCATCAGGACCACCACCGAGCTGGCCGCTGCGCTCAGCGACGTGGCCGTGCCCGTCGCGGTGCGCCGGGCCGTGGTCCAGGATCTCTTCGAACCGCGTGTGCACCCAGCCGTCCTGCGGGTGCTGCTGCACGCCGTTGAGATCGAGCGGGCACCGGAGCTGCTGAGCGCGCTCCACGAGGCGGACGAGCTGGCCCGCATGCGCGTCGACCACGCCAACGAGGCCGACATGGCCGACGATCGTCCGCTGGGCCGCGCCGGCGTACGTCGGCTGCTGGGTGGGATGGCGGCGGCCGAGCTCGAGCCGGTGGCCGACGCCGACGAGCTGCACGAGATCGAAGACGAGCTGTTCCGCTTCGCCCGGTTGGTCGGATCGCACCCGGCGTTGCGCGACGCGCTGGCCGATTGGTCCGTGCCCGCCGCCCACCGGTCCGACCTGGCCCTCGCCTTGCTCCAGGGCAAGGCTCGGCCGGAGACTGTCCGCCTGGTGGCCGCAGCCGTCCGCATGCGCACCCGGGACGTGGTCGCCGTCTTGGACTGGCTGGCCGAGCTGGCTGCCGCCGCCCGTGGATGGCGCGTGGCCCGGGTCCGGGCCGCCATGGAGGTCGACGCCGGTGAGCGCCAGCAGATCGCCGACGCGTTGGGCCGCCTGACGGGCAAGCCCGTGGAGCTGCAGGTGAGCATCGACCCGTCGTTGCTCGGCGGCGCCCGAGTCGAGATCGGGGACCTGCTCGTCGACGCCACCACCCGGCACCGGCTCGACCAGCTGCAAGAGCAGCTGGCCAGCCCCGAAGGCGCGGTCCGGGTGCTCCTGGACGACGGCGGCCCCGAGGGGCGCCGATGACCGGCCATGCGATGGCCACGGCGCCGGGCACCGCTTGTGGGACCGTCACTGCCACGGTGACGCCAGCCATGCCGTCGGCCACGGTGACGCCAGCCATGCCGTCGGCCACGGTGACGCCAGCCATGCCGTCGGCCACGGTGACGCCAGCCATGCCGTCGGCCACGGTGACGCCAGCCATGCCGTCGAATTCTGTCGTACCTGCCCGCCACCAGCCGCGTGCGGCTGGTGCGCCAGGGCACGCCCGCCGCCGGAGCGCTGGCTGCGCCCTGCGACCGGGCATGACCCGCACATCGCCCAGACGGACCGAGGGAGAACGAGCCGATGGCTGAGCTGACCATCAATGCTGAGGAGATCACCGCCGCGCTGGCCCGCCACGTGGCCGATTACACCCCCGAGGTGTCGGCCGAGCAGGTCGGACGCGTCGTCGAAGTCGGTGACGGGATCGCCCGCGTGTCGGGCCTGCCCGGTGCGTCGGTGAACGAGCTGCTCGAGTTCGAGGACGGCACGGTGGGTCTCGCCCTCAACCTCGACGAGGACACCATCGGCACCGTGGTCCTGGGGTCCGACACCGGCCTGGAGGAGGAGCAGCTGGTGCGGGCCACCGGCCGCATCCTGTCCGTCCCCGTCGGCGACGCGCTGCTCGGCCGGGTGGTGAACCCGTTGGGCGAGCCCATCGACGGCAAGGGGACGATCGCCACCACGGAGACCCGCCGGCTCGAGGTGCAGGCGCCGGGCATCATCGACCGCCAGCCGGTGAAGCAGCCGCTGCAGACCGGGATCAAGGCCATCGACGCCATGACCCCCATCGGTCGCGGCCAGCGCGAGCTGATCATCGGCGACCGCAAGACCGGCAAGTCCACCATCGCCATCGACACGATCATCAACCAGCGCGGCCAGGGTGTGAAGTGCATCTACGTCGCCATCGGTCAGAAGGGCTCGTCCATCGCCCAGACGGTGGCGGTGCTCGCCGAGCACGGTGCACTCGAGTACACGGTGGTGGTCGCCGCCCCGGCGTCGGAGCCGGCTCCGTTCAAGTACCTGGCGCCGTACGCCGGCTGCGCCATGGGCCAGCACTGGATGGAGAACGGTGAGCACGCGCTGATCGTCTACGACGACCTGTCGAAGCAGGCCGAGGCCTACCGCCAGCTGTCGCTGCTCCTGCGCCGCCCGCCGGGGCGCGAGGCCTATCCCGGGGACGTCTTCTACCTCCACAGCCGGCTGCTCGAGCGGGCGGCCAAGCTGTCCGACGAGCGTGGCGGCGGGTCGCTCACGGCGCTGCCGATCATCGAGACCAAGGCCGGCGACGTGTCGGCCTACATCCCCACCAACGTGATCTCCATCACCGACGGCCAGGTCTACCTCGAGTCCGAGCTGTTCTACGCCGGCGTCCGGCCGGCCATGAACGTCGGCATCTCGGTGTCCCGGGTCGGTGGCTCCGCCCAGGTGAAGGCCATGAGGTCCGTGTCCGGGACGCTCAAGATCGACCTGGCCCAGTTCCGTGAGCTCGAGGCGTTCGCCACCTTCGGCTCCGAGCTCGACAAGGTGTCCCAGGCGCAGCTCGACCGCGGCTACCGGCTGACCGAGCTGCTCAAGCAGCCGCAGAACGCCCCGGTGCCGATCGAGGAGCAGGTCATCATCATCTTCGCCGGCACCAAGGGCTTCGTCGACCGGGTGCCGGTCGGCGAGGTGCGGCGCTACGAGGCCGAGCTGCTCGCCTGGCTGCGGGCGGAGCACGCCGACCTGCTGGGCGCCATCCGCGACACCGGGCAGCTGGCCGACGAGGAGAAGCTCGGCCAGGTGCTGCGCACCTTCACCGACCGGTTCGGCACCGGCGCCGAGGCCTGACGTGCCCGGCGGCCAGGAACGGGTGCTGCGGCGCCGGATCCGCAGCGTGCGCGCCACGCAGAAGATCACCCGCGCCATGGAGCTGATCGCCACCTCGCAGATCGCCCGGGCGCAGGGCCGCCTGGCGGTGGCTGCCCCGTACCAGCGGGGACTGGCCGGGATCCTGGCCGAGGCGGCCAAGGACGTCGGCACGCACGGTGGGCACCTGCTCGGCGTGCCCGAAGACCCCCGGCGGGTGCTGGTGGTCCTGCTGGTGGCCGACCGCGGCCTGTGTGGCGGGTACAACGCCAACGTCTTGCGGACCGTCGAGCGCCTGGTGCGCGCCAACGGCAGCACCGGTGTGGAGACCCGGCTGGTGTCGGTGGGCCGCAAGGCGCCGTCGTACCTTCGCTTCCGGGGCATCCAGGTGGACGAGTCCTTCATCGGCTTCTCCGACCGTCCGGCGTTCGCCGATGCCCGGAGCGTGGCTGCCGCGGCGGTCCCGCCGTTCCTGGCCGGCGATGTCGACCAGGTGCTCCTCGTCTCCACCCGCTTTTTGTCGGCCGGCTCCCAGGTCGTCGAACAGCGGCAGCTGCTGCCGCTCCCCGAGCCGTCGGGCGAGGGCGCGACCGGTGAGGGTCCGGCACCGCGCGAGGGCTACGTCGAATTCGAGCCTGAGGCCAGGGAGCTGCTCGGCGACCTGGTGCCTCGCTACGCGGAGGCAGCCATCTTCGGCGCCCTGCTCGAAGCCGCCGCCAGCGAGCACACCGCCCGCCAGCGGGCCATGGCCGCGGCCACCGACAACGCCGAGGAGCTGGTGAAGAACTTGAGCCGGATCATGAACCGGGCCCGACAGGACGCCATCACCACCGAGATCATGGAGATCGTCGGCGGCGCCGAGGCGCTGCGGCGCGACGTGGAGTCGGCATGACCCACGTCCCACCCCGCCTGAAGCCCTGCCCTACGTGGGGCGCACGCCGACCGAGACGAGCAACGAGGAGCAATCGACAATGACCACGACCGCAGCCGCCCCCACCTCCGAGGCCAGCCGCGACCTGCCCACCGGGCGGGTGGTGGCCATCGCCGGCCCCGTCGTCGACGCCGAATTCCCGCCGCACGCCCTGCCCGAGATCAACAACGCCGTGACCATGGACCTCGTGCTCGAGGGCCAGACGGTGACGGTGACGGCCGAAGTCGCGCAGCAGATCGGCGAAGGGCGCGTCCGCTGTGTCTGCCTGAAGCCGACCGACGGGTTGAGCCGTGGCACGGTCGTGCGGAACCTGGGCCGCGGGTTGACCGTTCCCGTCGGCGATGCCGTTCTCGGGCACGTCTTCAACGTGCTGGGCGACGCCCTCGACACCGCCGACATCGGCCCTGTCGAGGACCGCTGGGAGATCCACCGCGACGCCCCCGCGTTCGCCGACCTCGAGCCGCGTGCCCTGGTCTTCGAGACCGGCATCAAGGTCATCGACCTGCTCGAGCCCTACGTGCAGGGCGGCAAGATCGGCCTGTTCGGCGGGGCCGGCGTCGGCAAGACGGTGCTCATCATGGAGATGATCAACCGGGTGGCCACCGTGCACGGCGGCGTGTCGGTGTTCGCCGGTGTGGGGGAGCGCACCCGTGAGGGCACCGACCTGTGGATCGAGATGCAGGAGTCCGGCGTCATCGAGAAGGCGGCCCTCGTCTACGGCCAGATGGACGAGCCGCCCGGGGTCCGGCTCCGGGTCGCCCTGGCCGCGCTCACCATGGCCGAGTACTTCCGGGACGTGAAGAGCCAGGACGTGCTGCTGTTCGTCGACAACATCTTCCGGTTCGTCCAGGCCGGCTCCGAGGTGTCGACGCTGCTCGGCCGGATGCCCTCCGCTGTGGGCTACCAGCCGACGCTGGCCGACGAGATGGGCGAGCTGCAGGAGCGGATCACCTCCACCCGAGGGCGGTCCATCACCTCCCTGCAAGCGGTGTACGTGCCGGCCGACGACTACACCGACCCGGCGCCGTTCACCACCTTCACCCACCTCGATGCCACCACCGAGCTCTCCCGGGACATCGCCTCCAAGGGCATCTACCCGGCCGTCGATCCCCTGTCGTCGACGTCGAACATCCTGACGCCCGAGATCGTCGGCGAGCGCCACTACCAGGTTGCTCGGGGGGTGCAGAGCGTGCTGCAGCGCAACCGGGAGCTGCAGGACATCATCGCCATCCTCGGCATGGACGAGCTCTCCGAAGAGGACCGCCGCACGGTGACCCGGGCCCGCAAGATCGAGCGGTTCCTGTCCCAGCCGTTCAACGTGGGCGAGGCCTTCACCGGCCTGAAGGGCGTGACGGTGCCGGTGTCGGAGACCGTCGAGTCCTTTGAGGCGTTGCTCAAGGGCGACCTCGACGACGTGCCGGAGCAGGCCTTCTTGAACGTCGGTGGGGCCGAATCGGTGCTGGCCAAGGCACGTGAGCTCGAGCAGGGCGCGGCGTAGGCGATCATGGCCTTCACTGCAACCGTCGTCACTCCCGAGCGCATCCTCGTCGAAGCCGAGGTGAGCGCGGTGAACCTCCGCACCGCCGATGGTGAGGCTGCGTTCCTGCCGGGCCACACCCCGGTCATCGGCTCGGTCGTGGCCGGCCTGGTCCGCCTGGAGCAGGCCGACGGCACCGAGCTTCGTCTGGCCGTCCACGGCGGTTTCGTCCACGTCGAGAACGACCGGGTGGAGCTGCTCGCCCCGGTGGCCGAGCGCTCCGACGAGATCGACGTCGCCCGCGCCCAGCGTGCCGCCGAGGCAGCCGAGGCGCGCATCGCCGAGCTGCGCGGTGCCGAGGCGGGTGACCGCGACCTGGCCGACGCCGAAGCGGCGCTTCGTCGCGCGCAGGATCGCCTGGCCGTGGCCGGGGGCTGACCGGCCGGGTCGGGCTGCATCGGGCGGGCGGTGGCGGCTCGCCTCCTCCCAGCCGCGTGTCGGGACGCCCGGACGCAGCTATCGTTGCAGAATATCGACGACCGTCCGATAAGCGTAATGCCGGGGTCGGGCCAGCAAGGTCTGGTGCCCGATGCGATCCGGCTCCCCAACGGCCGTCGGCTTCGTCTGGCCGAACGGCGCGAAGGCGTCTGGATGCGACCCGCCAACGTGGACGTCGACCTGACGCTGCACCTTGAGGTCGACCTCGTCGCCGACGCCAGGCCGTCCATGGACGACCACGAGCTCGCCGGCCGGCTCTGGGACCTGTCCGGCTGGGCTGGGACCGCCCGGCACCTCATCGACGCCCTTCGCAACGTTGCTACGAAGGCGCAGAGCTTCACCGCCGTCGCCGCGGTCGTGCGGCACCTGCTCGACGACCCGGCGCTCCCGACAGCGCTCGTCCCCGCGGGCTACCCCGCAGACGAGCTGCGCCGCGTCTACGCCCGCTTCCGTCAGGAGCTCCTCGGCTGGCGCTCGCTGCTTCCTGACCAACGTTCGTAGCCTGAGCCACCACAACCTGAGAGGACAGCCCCCATGCCACAAGCAGTTCGTGTCGAGACCGAAGGCGCGGTGAGGCGGCTGGTCCTGTGCCGGCCGGCGGAGCTCAACACGATCACCCCAGCCCTGCGAGACGAGCTCGACGACGCCTTGGACACAGCGGACCGGGACCGGGACGTGAAGGTGGTGCTGCTGTGTGCCGAAGGCCGGGCGTTCTGTGCCGGCTTCGGCCTCGACTGGTCAACGCTCGCCCAGGCGACCCTCGAGGGTGCCGGCAGCGGGCGGGCGTGGGACAGCGTCAGCGACGTCGAGATGATCGGCAGGTTCGGCAACACGTTCGCCAAGCTCCACTCGATCTCCAAGCCGACGCTGGCCGCAGTCCAGGGATGGTGCGTTGCCGGAGGAACCGACATGGTGCTCAACGCCGATCTCATCATCGCAGGCGAATCCGCCCGGTTCGGCTATCCACCCGCCCGAGTCTGGGGCGTGCCCGAAGCGCCTTGGGTCTGGGTGGCGAGGCTTGGCTTGGAGAAAGCCAAGCGCTATCTGTTCACCGGCGACGAGCTGACAGCTGCCGAGGCTGCCGAGACCGGGATGATCCTGGAATGCGTGCCCGACACCGAGCTGGCCGACAGGGC
>JAJZLP010000167.1 GCA_021803325.1 Actinomycetes bacterium | reverse complement strand
AGCTCGCCGGCTGGCGCACGACGTGGCGCACCTGGCCGCGGTACCAGGGAGCCGACTGCAGGGCGTGCAAGGCACCACCGGCACCACCGGCACCACCACCACCGGCACCACCACCACCACCGGCACCACCGGCACCACCGGCACCACCAGCACCAGCACCAGCACCAGCACCAGCACCAGCACCAGCACCAGCACCAGCACCAGCACCAGCACCGCCGACACCAGCACCGCCGACACCAGCACCGCCGACACCGGCACCGCCGACACCAGCACCGCCGACACCAGCACCGCCGACACCAGCACCGACACCACCGACGCGAGAGCCACCGGCACCGCCGCGTCCGACGGGCACCGGCCGCACTCGTTCGCCTGTGCCTGCTCCGCTATCGCTCATCGGCACCAGTGGAGCGCCTCGTCGCACATCCTCCCCAACAGCGCCACGAGTGCCAGCAGGTCGCTGCCGTTGTGGTCGAGCACCGGCACCAGAAGGCCTTCGCAGCCGGTGCGAACGTACTCCTGGTAGATGTCGGGCACCGCCGCGCTCGGCACGTCGTAGGCCGGGCGCCCGATCCCCAGCAGCTGGTCCTGGACGGTGACCAGGCGGGCGTCGTCGAGCACGGGCTGGTCGCGCACGAACCGACGGCGCGTGCCGAAGACGAGGTCGACGTGCGCCATCTCGGGCGGGTCGGGAAGCCCGTGGTAGAAGCACCGCGACCGGAGCCACACGAGGTCGGCGGTGCGGCCGTTGTAGGTGACCACCACCCGGGCCTCGCCCAGCACCCGGAGCACGCGCTCGAGCATCACCGGCTCATCGGCATGGCCCGGTGCCAGGTACTGCTCGACTTCGAAGGTCCCGTCGACGATCCGGCCGGTCCCGCACAGGAAGACGACGTTGCCAGCCAGGCCGAGGGTCTCCAGGTCGAGGAAGACGACCTCGGCGGGGTCGACGCAGGCGGCTAGCAGCGCACCCAGCATGTGGCCGTGGCCGGCCATGCGGCGCTGCAGCCGATCGGCCACCGCCACCAGGTCACCGGCCTCCCACTCGGCACAGACCTCGGCGGCGCCGGAGCCGTGCCGGTCGGTGCCGACGAGGTCCGCGACCGTCCACGTGCCCCCAGCCCGCAACGCGGCCGCGGTGACCGGCCCGATCCCGTGGACCAGCTCCAGCCGCGACAGCAGCGCGGCTCGGGCGTCGCCGGCCGGCGGGAGCGATGGCGTCGCCGGCGGCTCCTGCCGGCTGGCGGCCAAGCCCGGTCGCACCACGTGCACCCGCCCGTTGGCGGTGGTCTCGGTGGTCACGTCGAAGCGGTCCGTCAGGCGCACCGTTCCCAGGTCCTCGCGCAGCCGCTCCACCAGCGCCGACCAGTCCCACCAGCCGTGCATCTCGGCACCGCCAAGCCACGGCCCCACCGGCAAGCCGGTCCCATACGGCCCCGCCGCTCTCGGAGCTGGCTTTCTGGCCCTGGCGACCATCCCCCCCGGTTCGGGCCCCGCCTCGGTCACCGACACCGGCGAGGTGTCCGGCGGTGCTGTCGTGTCGAGCGCTGCGCTGGTGCCTTCGGGCGGTGCTGTCATGCCGGGCGCTGCGCTGGTGCCTTCGGGCACGGCCGTCGTACCGGGCACAGCCGTCATGGCCGCCGTACCGGTGACCTGCGCAACGGCTGCTGCTGCCGCTGCCGCCGCACCCCGTCGGGCCAGTGCCCGCGCCGCCCGTCGTCCGCGTGCACCGCCGCCGAACGCGCCCGGAGCCAGGTCCGCCTCGCCCGGCACCGTCTCGGGTAGGGCGAGGTCGGCGCCGTCCGGGGACCTGTGGCTCGCAGCGCCGCGCCTGTCAGCATCGGGCGACCTGCCGGTACCGGGATCCCCGTCACGAACAGCGGACGCGGCGTCACCGGTGTCGGCATCGGGACGCGCGCGGCGGCGAACGATGGGGGCACCCACGCTCAGAGTCTTGCGCAGCCGGCGAGCGTCGCCGATGTGCTGCACCGGCGACGGTCACCGGTGTGCTCGGTCCGGTCTCGGTGGCCGGCCTTCTTCCATGGGGCGAGCGGAGGAAGACCGGCCACCGACCGGTACCCGGTCACTGCTGGAGCACGGCCTCGATCTCGAGCTGGATGGTGACCTTGTCGGCGAGGACCACGCCACCTGTCTCGAGCGGGGCGTTGAAGTTGACACCGAAGTCGCTGCGCGAGATCTCGCCATGAGCGGTGAACCCGGCCCGGGTGCCGCCGTAGGCGTCGGGTCCGAACCCACCCAGCTCCAGGCGGAGCGACACCGGCTTCGTCACGCCCTTGAGCGTCAGTTCGCCGTCGAGGATGAAGTCTGCGCCGTCTGCCCGAACCCCGGTCGAACGGAATGTCATGGTCTTGTTCTGGTCGACGTCGAAGAAGTCAGCTGAGCGCACGTGGTTGTCGCGATCGGCATTGCCGGTGTCGATCGAGGTGAGGTCGATGGTCGCCGTGACCGACGAGGCCAGCGGATCGGCGCCGGTGACCAGCTGCCCTTCGAACGTCGTGAACTTCCCGCGCACCTTGCTCACCATCATGTGGCGCACGGAGAAACCGACCTCGGAATGGACTGGGTCGATGGCCCAGGTGCCGGAGAGGTAACCGGGAATCGAACCCGCAGTGATCGTGGACATGTCGTCTCCTCATCGCAGATCGGCCCGGTGACGTCCGGACCCAGCAGTTGATACTTCAACCCAACAGGGATGATACGTCAACTATTCCGGATTTGCGATGACATGTCAACCATAGGGGTACGATCAGCGCATGGGAGCGCCGTGGCTCGACCCGGCAGACGAGTGTGTGTGGCGCCGGTTCCTGGACATGCAGGTCCGGCTGCGCAGTCGCCTGTCGCGCGATCTCCAACAGCACACGGGGCTGTCCGAGGCCGACTACGAGGTTCTCGTCCACTTGTCGGAGTCCCCCGGACGGTGCTTGCGGGTGTTCGAGCTGGCCGAGGCGACGCGATGGGAGAAGAGCCGCCTGTCGCACCACTTGACGCGCATGTGCGGGCGCGGCCTGGTGCGGAGGGCCGGCTGCCCGACAGACAGCCGCGGCACCGTCGTGGAGCTCACCGACGCGGGATGGGACTCCATCGTCCGGGCCGCCCCGCTGCACGCCGGGCACGTCCGCCAATGGTTCGTCGAGGCCCTGACGCCAGCCCAGCGGGCGTGCCTCGGTGAGATCTCCGCGGCCCTGTCCACCCACCTGGCCACCGCCGACGACACCGACCGAGCCGAACCCGGCGCGACCACCTGAGCCGCCGCCGTCGAACCTGACCTGGCCACCGCCGACGACACCGACCGAGCCGAGCCCGGCGCAGGTCACCCGACCTTGTGGGCGAGGATCGACGCCCCGCGGCTTCTGCCATGCTCTTGGCCATGTTCGACGACGCGCTGAAGGCAAACCGCACGTACGCCGAGGACTTCACCCTTGGTGACATGCAAGCCCCGACACGCAAGGGCTTCGCCGTGGTCACGTGCATGGACACCCGCATCGACCCGCTCGCCATCCTCGGCCTGCGACCCGGAGACGCCAAGATCATCCGCAACGCCGGCGCTCGGGTCACCGACGACGTCCTGCGCTCCCTGGTGCTCGCCACGCACTTCCTCGGCGTCACCGAGATCGCCGTGATGCACCACACCGGCTGCGCGCTGGCCGGCCGGAGCGACGACGATGTCGTCGCCGACCTCCGCAACGACGGTGCCGCGACCGCCGAGGACTGGACCCCGCTGGCCATGCCCGATCCGGACGCCGCGCTGCGCAGCGACGTCCACGCCGCACGGGCATGCGAGCTGCTGCCTCCCTCAGTGACAGTGGAGGGCTGGCGCTACGACGTCCGGACCGGCCTGGTGGACCGGGTGCTGCCCACCTGAATGCCCCGGCTGCCGCACCGCGTCGAACCGCGGCTGCGACGCGCCGAGCCAAGCGCACACCGAGCCCTGTGGGCCAGGCACGGCGCCGAGCCCGGGCCAGGACGGGGCGACGGGGCGACGGGGCGACGGGGCGACGGGGCGACGGGGCGACGGGGCGACGGTAGAGCCAACAGGGTCGGTCCTCGGCGGTCACCGGTAGAGTGGTTAGCAGCCCACACTATCCGGAGAGGAGCCGCGGCCCATGACGTCTGCAGTCCGGGCAGCGGCAGGCCGGACGTTCTCGTCGCTGCGGGTTCGGAACTACCGGTACTACTTCGCCGGCCAGAGCCTGTCGCTTGTGGGAACGTGGATGCAGGGCATCGCCCAGTCCTGGCTGGTCTTCACGGCCACGCATTCGGGCGCGGCCGTGGGTCTGCTCGTCGCCGCGCAGACGCTGCCGATCCTGCTCCTGGGCCCGGTGGGCGGCACCATTGCCGACCGGTTCGGCAAGTACAAGATCCTGCTGTGGACCCAAAGCCTCGCCGGGGTGCAGGCCGCGGTCCTGGCGGCGCTCGACCTGTCGGGGCACCTGCAGCTCTGGGAGCTGTTCGTCATGGCGGGGTCGCTCGGGATGATCAACGCCGTCGACAACCCCACCCGCCAGACGTTCATCGGCGAGATGGTGGGGCGCGCACAGCTCTCCAACGCCGTCACCCTCAACTCGGTGATGGTCAACGTCGCCCGGGCCATCGGCCCTGCTGCAGCCGGCCTCCTCATCGCCGGCGTCGGCAGCGGGTGGTGCTTCGCCATCAACGCCGCGTCGTTCGGGTTCGTCGTCCTGGCGCTCAAAGCCATCCGGCGCGACGAGCTGGCGCCCGCACCCCGCCTGGCCCGGGCCCCGGGCCAGCTACGCGAGGGCTTCCGCTACGTCGCCCGCACACCGATCCTGCGCAACTCGCTCATCATGATGGCCGTGGTCGGCTGCCTCACCTACGAGTTCCAGACCAGCCTTCCGCTCATGGCCGGCGTCACCTTCGCCGGAAGCGCCGTCACCTACGGCTTCTTCACCGCCTTCATGGGTGTCGGCGCGGTCGTCGGCGGTCTGGTCGCCGCCAGCCGCCGCAGCCGGGGGCCGATGCGCCTGGTCAACACCTCCATCGTGTTCGGGGCTGTCGTCCTGCTGGCAGCGCTGGCCCCCACCCCGCTCACCGAAGAGCTCGCCCTGCTCCTCGTCGGTGCCGGCTCGGTCACGTTCCTCTCCCTCGCCAACGCCACCCTCCAGCTCGAGTCCGAACCTGCCATGCGCGGCCGGGTCATGTCCCTGTGGTCCGTGGCCTTCATGGGGACGACGCCGATCGGCGGACCGCTCGTCGGCCTGGTGGGCGGCACGCTCGGCGCCCGCTATGGCCTGGGGATCGGCGCCATGGCCGCCTTGGCCGCCGGGGCGTTCGGGCTGGCTACCTTCGGCCGCGATCGGCGTGCAGCGCTGCGGGCCGGCGTGGCGTCGCCCAGCGGCGATCCCCACGTCGGCGCACCGGTTCGGCAGCTCGCGACCGCACCGGAACCCGCCGGTGGGGACGGAGAGCTCATCACCGTCGGAGCGGACCAGGATCTCATCGCGACAAGGCCCGAGGAGGACGGCGTCGACGACACCAGAGCGTGGAGCCCCAACACAACCGGACCATGCGCGTGCTCGCGACGCCGGGCCGCCGAGACCTCTGCCACACCGCCACAGCACCCCGCAGCCAGAAGCAGATGAAGTGTCACCGGATCGCAATACCACTTAGTGCGGTTGCTTTGCTACGCTAGGTGTCTATGGATCGGGTGCTCGGCATCTCGATCAGCGGGATCGCTGTCGCCGCTCAGCGCATCCGCTCCGGCGCACAGGCGACCGTCGCCGCCACCAGTACCGGCGGCACCATGCCCGGTGTCCCCCTGCAGGGCCCGTCGGCAGCTCGCACCCGGCCCCCGGTCGTTCTCCGCTCCGCCATGACCGGACCGGCGAGCACCACAGGCGCTGCTCGGGCCGCGGCGGCCCCCGCCGCCGTCGCCGTGCCGATCGTCGTGCCCAACCCTGCAGCAGGGACCACTCCGGCCGGAGAGACCTCCGCTGCACGTGTCCCCCCGACCACACAGACCGCCTCGGCCGCGATGGCCGCCACATCGGGGACCGCTGCGGCAGGAACCACCACCATGCAGTTCGTTCCCACCAACCTGCTGCTTGCCCAGCTGCCCACCTCGACCAGCGCCCAGATCAGCTACCGGTCGAACATCGCCGCCCTGCGACGTGCCGTGGCTGCCTACAACGCCATCATGGCCATCTTCATCGGCTGATCCTGCCCGCCCCCACCAACCGGCTGCGACCTGCCCGCCCCCACCAACCGGCTGCGACCCGCCCACCCCCACCAGCGGGTAGCGACCGCTCGGGACGCCACGCAACCGGCATCGGCACCGGCACCGGCACCGGCCCGACCTGGCCTGGCCTGGGGCGAGCTCGGAGCGAGGGCAGACGGCCACCGACTCGCTGCCGCAGGGTGCTCGCATGGCCGCAGATCTTCACTATCAGCAGTATTTCTGCTACGCTATGTGTCGATGACCGGATCGATCTCGAGCGCATCCAGCGGCATCGCCGCAGGCACCCAGTGGCTCGCCATGGTTGCCGGCAACGTGGCGAACATGAACGACGCCGCCACCCCGGGAACGGGGACCTATCGGACCCAGTCGCCGGTGCTCGTTCCCGCCGCCGGGCCGGCCCAGACCGGCGCCGGCGTCGCCGTCGCAGGCACAGCGCTCGGACCTGCCGCCGGCGCCCAGGCGTATGCACCCGGCAATCCCGCCGCCAACGGGCAGGGGTTGGTGACCTACCCGACGGACTCGCTCGTGTCGCAGTTGACGAGCGCCACTGCAGCCCAGTGGATGGTGCAGTCCAATGTCGCCGTGCTCCGCCACGCCGTCGCCGCCTACCAGTCGCTGCTCGGCCCCAGCACCAACGGCTGACCGTCTCAGCTCTGAAGGACCGAGCGCGCCCGCCACCGTTGGCCTGCGGGCCGGCTGGTCTCGTCACGTCGCGTGGCGCCAGATGCGGAGCGCCGTCTCGACCCGGGCTCGCCTGGAGCACTCCGGAGGTGAGGATGTCGGAGGACGTCGGCCCGCTCCGCCGACCACCTCCGTCGGTGAGCCCCGGTCGCGGCCCGGAGCACCAGCGTCGCACAACACGTACACCACTCCGTTCACCGTGGCAGGCTGAGCAACCGATACAAGGAACATGGCCGCCGCGCTGTGGAGCCGAGAGGAGCTGCGCGAGCTGGTGCGCGGCCAGTTCGTCCTCATGCGCGACGCCAGTGCCGCCAACCTCCCGGTGCCGACGTGGCTCGCCGATGCGTCCCTCGGCGTCATCGATACCGACTCGGCCGACTCCATCGCCGCCACCTACCCGGCCGACCGTCCCTTGCTGATCGACCTGTTCGGCCGGTCACTCGAGCAGCCCGGCGAGCTGCTGAGCGCGCGCCTGCGGATGAAGGCCGGCGACCACTGGCTGCACACGGAGATCACGTGGTTGAACCTCTTGGGCACGGACGACCTCGACGGCATAGTCTGCCTGGTTCGGCCGGTCGACGGCCCGCCGATCACCCCACCGGAGGAGGCCGACGCCGGCGACCACGACGCGACACATTGGATGGTCATGACGCTGGCCGACAGCGGCCTGATCGCCTCGGTCGAGGGCCGGCTCCGCGACATGCTCGGCTACGAGCCCGACGAGGTGGTCGGCCACCGGCCGACCGAGTTCCTCCCCGTGGAGAGCGCGAGCGACTCGGTCAAGCTCTGGCTGGAACTGCGCACGCGCCCGGGGAACGTCAACACCAGCCGACGGCCGTGGCTGCGCAAAGACGGCACCTCGATCTGGCTGGAAGCCTCCTACCTGAACCGCGAGCAGGAGGGCGACGCGCCCGTCACGGCGGTCGTGTGGGACATCACCGAGCGGATGGCGCAGGAGCAGGCGCTCCGCCAGCGAGAAGCCGAGGTGCGGGCCCTGGCCGAGGACTTCCGGCTGCTCGCCGACGAGGTCCCCGCGGCCGTGTTCCGCTGCACGGCCGACGGCACCGTCGAGTTCCACAACGCCCGATGGGCCGAACTGCTCCCAGGGTCCGACGGCATCACGCGGCTCCACGACCTCGTGGCAGCGAGCGACTGGCCCGTGCTGACCGACATGCTGTGGAGGCTCGCCGTGGCGCCACGCACCGAGCAGCGCACCGCCGAGCTGCGCGGCAGCGACGGGACGTCGACGTGGCGCCTCAGCCTGCGCTCCATGGGCGAGGTGCAAGCAGGCCCTCGCAGCTTCGTCGGTTCGCTCTCCGAGGTGTCCGACACGCTCAAGCTCCGCCGCGAGGCGCGCCAGGACCCGCTCACGGGACTGCTCAACCGCCAGGGGCTCACCGAGCAGCTCCAACAAGCGCTCAGCGGCGACCCGTCGAGGACCGTCGTGCTCTTCATCGACCTCGACGAGTTCAAAGCCGTGAACGACACCTTCGGCCACGACACCGGCGACACCGTGCTTCGCGAGGTGGCACGCCGCCTCGCCACCGGACTGCGCCCCGACGACATGCTCGCCCGCTACGGCGGCGACGAGTTCGTGGCGATGTGCACCGTGTCAGGCACCGCCAACGCCGACGCCATCCGGGAGCGGCTCATCCTCGCCCTCGGCGGGCCCATCGAGCTCGAGGACGGCAGGTGGCAACCCCGTGCGAGCATCGGCGCCGCCCGGCCCGAGCCGGGCGATACGCCAGCCTCGCTCGTGCGTCGAGCCGACCTGGCGATGTTCGAGGTCAAGCGAGCGCTCTCGTCGTCCTACCAGGACACCGAGAGCAACTGCTAGGAGCCCGGCAGGGGAAGAGGCGTGCAAACGGCGACAGCTCGATCGCCGCCAGCCCTCGCCTTTCCCTGATGCCCTGACCAGCGCCGAATGTCGAGAGCGGACGACGGGATTCGAACCCGCGACCCTCACCTTGGCAAGGTGATGCTCTACCAGCTGAGCCACGTCCGCGTGCAGTCGCAGTGTAGCAAGATCGAGCGGTCCCGCCACCCCGGCGTCGGACAACCCCAGTCGGGACTCCCGGCCAGGCGTGTGGTGTGCGCGCTGCACTGGCGAAGCCGGTCAGCCGAACCGACCTCACCCTCCGCTCGGCCGATGACCGAAGCCAGCGTGCGCACCGCGAGCGTGGTCGGCCCGATGGGCTCCGGAGACCCCTGCGCACTTGGCCAGCTCGGCGACGGCCTCAGCGATCCCGGACGCGACATCGTCCAGGTCTGGTACCAGGTCGCGACAGCCCGACAGCCCGGCGTAGACGGTCCCGGCGTAGCTCAACACCGAGATGTTGAGGCCGATCCCGTCTGCGACCGGCCCGAAGGGGAACACCGCGACCACCCGAGCGCCGCCGAGGTACAGCGACGCAGTCGGCCCGGCGACGTTCGACACCATCACGTTCGCGGCCGGCGGCAGCCGGTCGAAGATCCGGACGTTCGCGGCGACGCGGGCCAGCCGCGTAAGCAGAGCGGGGACGGCCAGCTCGGACCATCCCCGCACGAGCTGCTCGCTCACCGCTGCCGTTCGCCGCTTGGCCCGGATGCTCCCGGCACGCACTGCTGCCAGCCGTTCGACCGGATCGTCGATGCCGGTACCCAGCGACACGAACATGGCGGACACCCGATTGCCGGCCACCGCCGGCCCGGAGGGATGGGCAGACACCGGAGCCACAGCGACCAGGTCGACATCCACCGTCCGACCACGAGCAGCCAGCGTCTGGCGCAGCGCCCCACCCACCGCTGCCAGGAGCACGTCGTTGACGGTGCCGCCGAGCGCGGTCCGGATCGACCGGAGGTCCTCGAGTGGGATCTCCACGAGCGCGCACCGGCGCGCCGCCGAGATGGCGCCGTTCCAAGGCGCCCGCTGGGTTCGAAATGGCAGCGGCGCACCACCATCCGCCGGCTCCGCCGGCAGGGCGGTGGTGGCCGAGCCCACACGCACACCCAATCCCTCAGGCACACCCAAGCCCACAGGCGCGCCGGCGTCCACAGGCACACCAGCGTCCACAGGCACACCCGCGTCCGCAGGCACACCCGCGTCCGCAGGCACACCCCAGTCCACAGGCGCACCGGCGTCCGCAGGCACACCAGCGTCCCCGGAACCGGTGCGCGCGCTACCTCGCGCCGGAGGCTGCTGCCCGGAGCCGGCACCGGCTCGCCGATCCGATCCTTCGTCCTCACCCGCGCCTGCAGCCGCCTGTTCTGCCCACAACCGCCGGATCGCCAGGTAGGTTCCGGCGACCGTGTCCGCCAGTACCGCCGGACGGCGCGACCAGCGCCGAGCCACCGACCCGACCACGCTGGACAGATCTGCACCTGGTCCAGGCCGATGCGCCTCGGCCGGCGGCAGCTCCTCCCCCACCCACGGACCCCCGGCACCATCCTCGGCCGGCAGCAGCTCCTCCCCCACCCACGGACCCCCGGCACCCTCCCCAACAGCGGACCCCTGCCCGGCCCGCCACGGCTCCTCGGGCGCGTCACCTGACCGACCGACCTGGGCTCCAGTGCGCGTCCGGGTCGAGGCAGCCCCAGGCCCGCCCGCGCCGTCTGGCTGCGGGTCGAAGATGCCGGCGAGGGCGGCGATACCCGACACACCGTCGAACAGGCAGTGATGGACCTTCGCCACCAGGGCCAGGTGCCCGGACTCGAGCCCTTCAACCACCGTCAGCTGCCATAGGGGATGGGCCGGGTCGAGCGGACTGCCTGCCACGTCTCCCAGGAACGCTTGGAGCTCGCTGGGACCGCCCGGCGGGGGCAGGCTGGCCCGGCGTACATGACGCTCCAGGTCGAAGTCGGGTACGTCGACCCACACCGGGTGGTCCAGCCCGAACGGCACCCGCAAAGCCCGGCTCCGCATGCGGGGCATGTCGGCCAGGCGCCTGCCCACCAGCCTGGCGATGCCGGCGATGCCCGGACTGCCGTCACCGGCCTCGAGGATGGCGACAGCCATGACATGCAGCGGCATGGTGGGCGTCTCCACCGCCAGGAACGCGGCATCAAGCGCGGCGACAGGCTCGGGGTTCACGTCCCGGTATGGCCGAAGCCGCCCGCGCCCCGGTCGCTGGCCGCGAGCTCGTCCACGCCGACCTCGACGAGGTCGGTCAACGCCACTCGCTGCACCACGAGCTGGGCGATACGGTCCCCACGCCGGACCTGGTATGGAGCGGACGGATCGGTGTTGACCAGCACGACTGCGACCTCGCCACGGTAGCCGGCGTCGATCAGGCCAGGGCTGTTGAGACACGTGACGCCGTGTCGGGCTGCCAGCCCGCTGCGGGGCTGGACGAAACCGGCGTACCCAGAGGGGATGGCCAGGGCGATCCCGGTCGGCACCACCGCTCGCCCCCCTCCCGGAACGAGCTCGGCGTCCACCCGGGCGTACAGATCGACTCCCCCGTCGTCGGCGCGGGCCCGGGCCGGAAGGGGGAGGTCGGCGTCGAGCCGGACCACGGAAACCGCCACCATCGGCCAGATGGTAGCCGCCGGAGCGCGCGAAGCCCGAGGGAGCTACCGCCAGCCCCCCGCTCCCGCCGCAGGCCACGCTACCGGCCGGATAGCATGCACCGGGTGCTCGCCTGGATGGACCTGGAGATGACCGGCCTCGACCCCGCCCGGCACACCATCGTGGAGATCGCCACCATCGTCACCGACGACGATCTCACCGTGGTGGCCGAGGGTCCCGACCTGGTCGTCCACGCCACGGCGGACCAGCTCGCCGCCATGGACGACGTCGTGCGCGACATGCACACCCGGTCCGGCCTGCTCCCCGCCATCGAGGCGTCCACCGTGTCGCTCGCCGATGCCGGCCGGCAGACCCTCGACTTCCTGCGCCAGCACATTCCCCAGGAGCGCACCGTCCCCCTGTGCGGCAACTCGATCGGCACCGACCGACGCTTCCTGGCCGTGCAGCTCCCCGAGATCGAGGAGTGGCTGCACTACCGGTCCGTCGACGTCTCGACGATCAAGGAGCTGGCCCGGCGCTGGCGCCCTGAGCTGCTGCACGCCGCCCCAACAAAGAAGGGGGGGCACCGCGCCCTCGACGACATACGCGAATCGATCGCCGAGCTGGCCTTCTATCGTGACGCCATCTTCGCTTCGGGGAGAACACCCTCATGACGACACCCACCATGCAGGAGGCGACTGATCAGCTCACCGCCCCCGGGCAGACCTTTGAGATGGAGGAGGTGGACATCTTCGGGGTACCGACCCGGGTCTGGAGGAACTGCCCGCCAAGCCTCCGAACGGTCCTGGAGCTGTCCCGCCTGCACGGCGACAAGGTGTTCCTCGTCTACGAAGACGAGACGACCACCTTCGAGCAGCACTTCCGCCAGGCAGCGACCCTGGCGAACACCCTTCGGGACCGCTATGGCGTGACCAAGGGCGACCGGGTCGCCATCGTCATGCGCAACCTGCCCGAGTGGGTCGTGGCCTTCTGGGCCGCCGCCGCCTGCGGCGCGGTCGTCGTGCCGGTGAACGCCTGGTGGCAAGGGGCCGAGCTCGAGTACGCCTTGGCCGACTCCGGCAGTGTCGTGGCCTTCGTCGACACCGAGCGGCTCGAACGCCTGCGCCCCCACTTCGACCAGCTCCCCGGTCTGCGGGCAGTCGTGGTGGCCGACGAGAACCGACAGGGGGCTGACGGTCAAGCGCACCTCGCTGCTGGCGGCGCTGCCGAGCCCACGTCCGCAGCCGGCGAAGTGGCAGTGGCGTCGTTCGCCGAGGTCCTCGGCACACCAGCCGACGACGTGACCCTCCCCGACGTGACCATCGACCCCGAGGACGACGCCACCATCTTCTACACCTCGGGCACCACGGGGCAGCCCAAGGGAGCGGTGGGCACCCATCGCAACATCTGCACCAACCTGATGAGCCTCTTCTTCGTGAACACCCGGGCCGGCGTCCGCAAGAGCGGCTCCGTCGCCGACATCAGCGACTCGCAGCAGAACGCCTACCTGCTGTCCGTCCCCCTCTTCCACGCCACGGGATGCCACGCGATCCTGGTGGCCAACACCGCCTCGGGCGGCAAGCTGGTCATGATGCACCACTGGGATCCCGAACGCGCCCTGGAGCTCATCGAACGGGAGCACATCACCATTTTCGGTGGCGTGCCGGCCATGGTCATGCAGGCCATCGACTCGCCGGACTTCGCCAAGCGCGACACCTCGTCGATCCGCTCCGTCGCCTATGGCGGGGCTCCCGCCCCGCCGGACCTCGTCCGGCGCATCAAGGAGCACTTCCCGGGCGGCTCTGCCTCCAACGGCTACGGCCTCACCGAGACGTCGTCGGTCACGACCATGAACATGGGCGACGACTACGTCCGCAAGCCCGAAAGTGTCGGCCCGGCGGTGCCGGTGTGCGACGTCGCCATCGTGCCCGACGGCTTCGACGGCGACGAGCCCACGCCTGAGCTCCCCGTCGGGCCCGACGTCATCGGCGAGCTGTGGATCAAGGGACCGAACGTGGTCCGCGGCTACTGGAACAAGCCGGAGGAGACGGCCCAGAGCTTCACCAAGGGGTGGCTCCACACCGGCGACATCGCCCGGATCGACGAGGAGGGCTTCATCCACATCGTCGACCGCGCCAAGGACATGGTCATCCGCGGCGGCGAGAACGTGTACTGCGTGGAAGTCGAAGGCGTGCTGTTCGAGCACCCGGCCGTGTCGGACTGCGCGGTGATCGGCGTCCCCCACCCTGTCCTGAGTGAAGAGGTCGGTGCGGCGGTGGTGCTGCGGGCCGGGACATCGGTGACCGCCGACGAGCTCTCTCGCTACCTTCGCGAGCGGCTGGCTGGGTTCAAGGTCCCGACGCACTACTGGTTCCGGTCCGAGCCGCTGCCCCGCAACCCGCAGGGCAAGGTGCTGAAGCGCGACCTCCGCCACGAGGTGCTCGGCGACAGCTGAGCGCTCACGGCCGGGAGCACACCGTGTGCACCAGCCGAAACGGCGGTTGCACGCCATGCGCACCAGCCCGACCGGCGGATGCGCGCCCCGGGCACCAACCGGCGTGGCAGCGCACACCGTGCGCACCAGCGCGACCGGCGGATGCGCGCCCCGGACACCAACCGGCGTGGCCGGCGCCGCCAGGTTCTCCGGCGCCACGTGAAGCACAACCACGCCGAGCGAACCGCCGCTCAGCGAACCGTCACTCCGAGCGGGGAGTGACTTTCGCTGCCACGTACAGCACACCGTCGACGCGCACCGGCTCGAGCAGGACGGAGATCGGTACCAGCTCGTTGTCGGTCGGGCGCTCCAGATGCGGCTCCAACCCGGGGTCCATCTCGCGAACGCTGGGCTCCGCCAGGTACCCGCGCCGATAGGCCTGGTGACCCCACCGGAGCTTTTCGGGAACCAACATCTCGACGAACTCGCCGCCGATGTCGTCGATGGACACATCGAACAGCTTTTCTGCGGAAGCGTTCATGAAGACGACCTGGCCCTGGTTGTCGACGACGACGACTGCGCCGTCCTCGGCCCCGAATGCCAGAATTTCCTGGGGAAGGTCCTGCGCCATGCCCGACACCCTATTCGGGTCACCAGGGCCGCCAGGCCGCCCGGGCCCCGAGCCGCCCCAGGCCCGGCAGTCCGGCAGTCCGGCAGTCCGGCAGTCCGGCAGTCCGGCAGTCCGGCACACCAGCAGGCCGGCACACCAGCAGGCCGGCACACCAGCAGGCCGGGACGCCCTAGGCATCGGCTACTCGAACTGCAACGGCCAAAGCTCCTGAAGGACTCTCACCTCCTCGTCATCGGAACTGCCAGGCGTACACGCGTCAGGGTCGGCCCCGCAGGGCCGACCCTGATCCGCTGTCCCGGTGCGCCGCGAGGGCGCACCTTCACTTGTTGGGCTGGGGCGTCAGCCGCAGGTACGGCTTGAGCGTCGTGAAGCCCTTGGGGAACTTCTGCTTGGCCTCGTCGTCGGCGATGGCCGGGGCGATGATCACGTCGTCCCCGT
>JAJZLP010000283.1 GCA_021803325.1 Actinomycetes bacterium | reverse complement strand
GCCTGGCCGATCCGTCCACGCCCCCCACTTTCGACAGTCGCCCTCCCACACCAGCACGCTACCGGCCCGTCCCCCCGGCCAGGCCACCACTCCCCGACCATCGATCCCCAGCCAACCCAGCCGCCCAGCCGCCCCAGCCGCCCCAGCCAACCCAGCCGCCCAGCCAACCCAGCCGCCCAGCCGCCCAGCCGCCCAGCCAACCCAGCCGCCCAGCCAACCCAGCCGCCCAGCCGCCCAGCCAACCCAGCCGCCGAGCTGGGAAGACTGGCGCGCTGGTCGCGCCCAGAACCAGCCGTAGCATGGTGGGGTGCGCCAGGCAGCGGTGGCCGTGAGCGGGCCCAGACCAGCGACGGATGGGGCACCAGGGGACCGCCATGGCGTGCTGCGGTGGGCGCGTCGGCGGGCGGCGCCACTGCTGGTGACCGCGGTGGTCATGGGGACGGCGTTCGCCTTTTCGTTGTGGTGGAACCTCCACGTCGACCACAACACGGTCTGGTACGAGCCTGCGGACCTGTGGCGGACCATGCTGGCCGCCGTCCGGCTCGACCACGGGCAGCTCGGGCAGCTCTACAGCGACGGGACGAACCTGGTGTCGTTCCCCGGTGCGGCGGTCATCCTCGCACCCGCTGCCGCCCTGATCTCGGCGATCCACGCGCCGCTCGGGCCTCCCATCGGATCGGTGACCGACACCAACGCCTGGCTGATCGCCCTGCCGTACACCGTGGCGATCTCGTGCTCGGTCCTGTTCGCCGCCGACCGCCTGGCCGAGCGGATGGGCGTCAGGACCGGCAAGCGCATGGCCCTGGCCGCAGCGGGGGGCGTGGCACTGTGGAACGTCGTCCCCTATTGGGGACACCCCGAGGACTGCGTGGCAGTCGCTCTCCTGCTGTTCGCCGTCGACGCTGCCGCCGCAGGACGGCCCTGGCGCTCCGCCTGGCTCGTCGGCCTCGGCCTGGCGGTGCAGCCGCTCGTCATGCTGGCCGTGCCGATCCTGGCTGTCGTTTCGGGACGCCGGCAGATCGTGGGCTGGCTCGCGCGCGCCGCCGTGCCTCCGGCAGTCGCGCTCGGCGCTGCGCTGGCGACCAACTGGTCCGCCACCTGGTACCAGGTCGTCGACCAGCCCAACTGGCCGTACATCGACCGGCCGACGCCGTGGATCGCCCTCGCCCCGCACCTCACCACCCAGACCGTGGCCGCCGGCCCCGGGCGCAGCATCGCGGTGGTACTTGCGGTCGTGGCGTGCTGGCCGGCATGGCGTGCCTGGCAGCGTGTGGGCGGCGACGGGTCGGTGCCGGCGGCCGACCAGGTGCCAGTGGGCGGCGAGGGGTCGGCGATGAGCAGCTCGTCCACCGACGACGTGGCTCCCACCGAAGCCACACCGGCTCCTGCGTCCCTCGGCCTGCAGTCGGTCCCGCTCCGCGCGTCTGGCGCCATGCATGATCCAGATCCGTCCGCTGCCCGCCATGCCAGGGCAGGCGAGGGCTGGGCGCTCCCCTGGCCACCCGCAGCCACTGCCACCGTCGTCTGGTGGGTGGCTGTCGCACTGGCGCTGCGCTGCGGGTTCGAGTCGGTGATGGTCTCCTATTACATCTGGCCGGCCATCGCCATCGGCATGCTCGCCGCGGTCACGTCGTGGTGGCGCCTGGTGCCCGCCGCAGCGCTCGGCATTGGCCTGACCGCCTTCTGCAACGTCTGGTGGCATGGCGAGTGGCCCTGGTGGTCGGTGATCGTGGTCACCCTGGCCCTGCTGCTGACCGCCGCCTATCCGAGCACCGCGTTTGGGCGCCAAGCCCGAGCGGGGGGCACCACGACGTCCTCGTCCTCCGAAGAGGAGGGCCGTAACGGGATCCCCGAACCGACGGCGCTGGGGGTCATGCACGGCGCCGGGGACGTCTCGCCGCTCCAGCCGCTCCAGCCGCTCCTGCCGTGGCCCGCAACGGGTCCGGGCACGACGACATCCCCCGGCGGTGGTGGCAACCCAGCCTGATCCACCCCCCGCTGAGGGCACCGGGATCGCCTGGATGGCCTCGCCTGCACCTGGATCCAGAACTCCTGGGTTGGAGCGCAGCGTTTTCCTGTAGATCAAGGGGAAAGCCGCTGATGCTCCTTCCGGGTATGCAATGACACAGCGTTGGGCTCGACTGGGGAGTTCTTGCAGCTGCTGGACTGGGCCCGGTGCGTTCGGGTCGCCCGCTGTCCTTGCACCCGGCGGGGTTGGCGAGGGTGGCCGACAAGGTGGACCTGGCGGAGAATGACCAGGGCGGGGTCGTCGCGTTGTATCGAGATCGGTGGCCAGCTCCCGCGCAGCGCCCACGGTGGGCAGTTGGGTGAGGCGAACCTGCATGGCACCAGCGGCATCGCCGAGGCTGCCCGGCAGGTGCGCGGCACTGCAGCACACCCGGTGTCCGGCCTGGAGCAGGTGGTGGTGACAGCGGGAACCAGGGTCCCCACCGTTGGCCGGTCTTGGGGGGTCCACCGCTAGGAGGGGCTGGACCCTCGGGGACCCAGGCCGGCATCTGTGGGAACGGCGCCGTCCGGCGTGGCACGCTGTCGAGCGCACCGGGGTACAGGTCGGGGCGTCGGCAGCCGATATCTCTCCGTGTCGGAACCACCCGTCCTTTCGCCACGAGCGACGGCAGCGCGCCAGACCGCCGTGACCGGCACCGGTTGGGCCGGCACCAACGCGTCCGGCAGACGAGTGCGGACCGTCGCCTTCTACCTGCCGCAATACCACACCATCCCGGAGAACGACGAGTGGTGGGGGCCAGGATTCACCGACTGGGTGAACGTCAAATCCACCCGTCCCCGGTTCCGTGGCCACGCGCAGCCCGACCTTCCCGGCGAGCTGGGCTGTTACGACCTGACCGACAGGGGCGTGATGCAGGCCCAGGCCGACCTCGCCGCGGCGCACGGTGTCGACGCCTTCTGCTATTACCACTACTGGTTCTCGGGCCGGCGGCTACTCGAAGCGCCGTTCGCCCGGGTCTTAGCTTCCCCTCGGACCACCCTGCCGTTCTGCCTCTGCTGGGCGAACGAGAACTGGTCCAGGCGATGGGACGGCGGTGGCGGGGAAGTGCTGGTCGAGCAGACGTACTCCGAGGAGGACGACCGCGAGCACGGGCGATGGCTCGCCGCGGTGTTCGCGGACCCCCGCTACCTCCGGGTCGACGGTCGGCCCCTGTTCTTGGTGTACCGGGCCCTGCACCATCCGGACATAGCCAGCGCGACCGCTATCTGGCGGGAGGAAGCCCGTCGCGCCGGTGTCGGCGACGTGTTCCTCTGCCGGATGGAGAGTTTTGCCGAGGAACGGGGTGATCCGACCAAACTCGGGTTCGATGCCGCGGTGGACTTCGCGTCCCCCATGCACCATCAGGGGACGACGGTACAGTCGCTGGTCGCGAGGTCTCTCCGGCGCCTCGGCGCGTCGCCCCGGACGATCCGCTTCGACTACGGCAGGGCGGTGGCCCGGGCGACGCGACGTCGGCCACCCGAGTACCTGTGCTTCCCCGGCGTTATGCCCGGGTGGGACAACTCGCCGCGCCGCGCGCGGAATGCCACCGTGTTCCAAGGGGCGACACCACAGCGCTACCAGGAATGGGTCACCCACGCGGCCGACTCCGCCCTCCAGGTCAAGGCGGGCGACACGTTCGTCTTCGTCAACGCGTGGAACGAGTGGGCCGAGGGCGCCCACCTGGAACCGGGGCAGCGGTACGGGCGTGCCTTCCTCCAGGCCCATCGGGACGCCATGGCCCGAATTCGATGAGGGTGGCCCTGTACCACCACCTCGGACCCGGCGGAGCGGCGCGCTTTGTCGGCGAGACCGTGAGGCGAAGCCGTCACGACATCACCTGGTTCCACGTAGACGGCGCCGAGGGCATCGACGCGGCTGACGACAACGGTGGAGAGCACCGCAGGTACCGCCGTCCCCGCGGCGGGCGTGTCGCCGCCGCCGACCTGGCAGCCATCGAACGCCGGGTCGCCAACGACGTCGATCGCGGTGGCTTCGACGTGCTGCTGGCGCACCCGTGCCGGATCTTCCAGGCGCCGGGTGTGCTCCGAGCGAGCCGCACCCCCAGCCTGTACTACGCACACGAGCCTCGGCGGCGTAGCTTCGAAGCCGGCTACGAGCACGGGTCCGGCCTGCGGCGCGTTTACGACCAAGTCCTCGGCCGCCGCGATCGGGCGGCGGTGGCGGCGGCGTCCCGGGTAGCCGTGAACTCGGTGTTCACGGCCGAGGCGGTTCGTGCCGTCTACGGACGCGAGGCCACGGTGTGCCGGCCCGGGGTCGACCCCGTTGCCTTCCCGTACGCGGGTGCGCCCCGGAAACCGTCCGTCCTTCTCGTCGGTGGCCTGGAACGGTCGAAGAATCACGACTCCGTGATCGATGCGGTGGGACGACTCGACGCACGGTCGCGACCTGACGTGCATCTGGTGCACAACCGAGGTTCCCACGCCGACGAGTGTCGGTTGCGCGCCAGAGCGGCCCAGCACGGTGTGCGGCTCCACCTGCACGCGGGGATCAGCGACGGCGACCTGGTGCAGCAGTACCAGGACGCGGCAGTGACCGTCTGCGCTGCGGTACTGGAGCCGTTCGGGCTGACGGCGCTGGAGTCGATCGCCTGCGGCACCCCCGTGCTGGCTGTGAACCGGGGTGGCTTCCGCGAAGTCGTCGAGGACGGGTCCACCGGCCGCCTGGTGGAGCCCACAGTCGACGCACTGGTGCGGGGCATCCGGGACTACGTGGAGCACCCGACCGCCCTGGCGCTGGCGACGAGGGACGCCGTCGTGGCCAGATGGTCGTGGGAGGAGTGCGCCGATGCCGTTGACCGGGCATGCGAGGACGCAGCCCGATGAGGTCTCGGCTGGTCGGTTGGACCTTCGACGTGTTGGCCTGGTTGGTGGGCCACACCAACGGCCACGGCTGGCAGCGGTGGTGCACTTCGGCTTGGCGGGTGGCGGCGATCCTCAGTCGGGGCACGCTGGTCGAGACCCATATCCACGGGCGGCGGGTGCGAGTACCGGCCGGGTACCCCTACCCGCTGTGGAGCCGCCAGTGGCCGAACTACAACGCGCCGCTCCTTGAGGCCGCCCACGAGGCCACGCTGCTGCGCGACGGACCGATCCGAGTCGTGGATGTCGGCGCCGCGGTCGGGGACACGGCGCTGATGCTGCTTGCGAACCTGCCCATCGGCACCATCGAGGACCTGCTGTGCGTGGAGCCTGACAACCAGTTCGCCGGGCTGGCCCGGGCCAACCTGCGCGGAGAGCCAGCGGTCCGTATCCGTCAGGCGCTCCTGGCCCGATCGGAGACCAATGTGCGTGATTTGGTCCGGACCCACCCGGGCACAGCCAGCGCCCAGGGTCGGGAGAGACGCCCGGCGGTGCCCCTCGACCACCTGTGCCCCGAACGGGTCGACGTGCTCAAGATCGATGTCGACGGGATGGACGGCCAGGTGCTCGCCGGGGCACGCCGTCACCTCGCGGTCGACCACCCGGTCGTCATCTTCGAGTGGCACCCCGTCCTCTACGAACGGACGGGCAATGACTGGCGGGAGCCGTTCGAAGTCCTGCACGATGCGGGATACCGGCAGGCGGTGTGGTTCGACAAGTTCGGGAGTTGCGCCGGCATCGCCGACGTCGGTGACGCGGACCTGCTTGAGCACCGAGCGCGGACGTGCCTCGTCGATCGTTCGACTGAAGACTGGCATTATGACGTCATCGCCGTCCCTCCGGGTCCCGGTAGTCGAGCGGGGGCAGCACGGCTTGCCACGCTGTTTCACGCCCGGTCGCGGCTGTCGAGGTGTTGACGTTGCCGACGTTGGCGGGGACGTCGCCTCGGACCATCGTCCGCTCGATCGGCGGCGGCGGCATCCAGTACCTCGTCACGACGGTTCTGGCATTGGTGTCGGTCCCGATCCTGGTGCACCGGTTGGGAACGGCCGCCTATGGCGTGTGGGTGGTTGTCACCGCGCTACTCGCCCTCGGGACCCTGGCCGACGTCGGCGTACGGACCGAGATAACCCGGCGGGTGGCAGCGCACTGGGGCGACGGGGATCGTCGGGCTGCGGCGCAAGAGGGACGGGAGGGAGCGACCATCCTGCTCGTCGCCGGCATGGTGGTTGCCGGTCTGGGCGCCCTGCTGGCACCGGTCGTCGTCCACATCGTCTTCACCCGCCCGGCGCACGGGGTGTCGAACGGGCAGATCGTCGCCCTCGTGCGGGTGATCGCCGTGTTGGTCGGTGTCAGCCTGGTGGGAGACGGATTCTTCTCCGTGCTGCGTGGGATGCAGCGGACGGACCTGGAGGCACTGTGCCGGACCCTTGGCGAGGCGGCCGGCTCGGTCGTCGCCATCGTGTGGGTGCTCGACGGCGGTGGCCTGTGGGCCATGGCGGCGGCCCTGGCCGTCCAGATCGGCGTCGACTACGGAGGTCGGTGGTTCGCTCTGCGGCGTGTGCTGCCCGAGATACGGCCGGTTCCCGCGCTGCCCCAGGCGGTCCGGCCCTGGCTGCTGGTCGGCGGTCTGCTGGTCCTGTCGCAGGTATCTGACGTCGTCGACACCCAGTGGGACAAGCTGGTGCTGGCCCACTACGTCGGCAGCGTCGCGTCGGCCGCCTACGCCATCGGAACGACGTTGGCCGGACAGGCGAAGGTCCTGGCTGTCGTGGTTCTGGGCCCGATGGTCGCTGCTGCCGCCGAACTGCACCGTTCGCGGCCTTCGGAGCTGCGTGCCGTGTACGACCGGCTTGGGTCTGCCAGCCTGGCCGTAGCCGGGGTTGCCCTGGGCGGCGTGCTCGTGTTCGGTCCGACGCTCGTCCACCTGTGGCTCGGCGGGGCGCACCTCGTCTTGACTGGGCGGGCAGCTCAGCTGTCGGCCGTCGCCCTTTGGCTCAACCTGGCTGCTGCGCCGCTGGCCATGCTGCTCATCGGTTCGGGGCGGCCGCTGCTCCCCGCGACGGGCGCAGGTGCCAACATCGCCGTCAACGGCGTGGTCAGCCTGACGGCGACCAGGGCCATCGGGTTCGACGGAGCCCTGTTCGGGTCCATCGCCGGTAACGCCACGGGACTGATAGTGCTGGTCTTCGCCGCCCGGCGGGCCGGGCTCCTGCAGCTGCCACCGCTGCGGGTCGGGCTGGCCGCCGCCCTGGTCGCCGTCGTCGGGTGGTCGCTGGTCGGCGGCACCAGCGGCGGGTGGACGGGCATGCTGGCCAAGGGGAGCGCATACCTCGTCGCGCAAGGGCTCGTGGTGGTGGCCGTGCACCGGGTCGGGTCACGTCGGCGGCAAGCGGCAGCGCTCAGGAGTGCTTCGTCGTCACCCGCGCCCGGCGCGTCCAGGCCCGTCGCTCTCTGACGGGCCTGGCGAGGCAACGACGGTAGGCGGTGACCGCATCGGGCGGCCGGCGCAGTGCGAGGGTGGCAGCCCGGACGGCGGCGGCGCCCACCGCAGGACCCCACCAGCGAGCTGGGTACCACCGGGCGGCGTACCTCATGGTTCCCTCCCACCAGTACAGCTCACGCTCCCAGCTCGACGAGGCCGAGCTGCCCGACTGGTGCGTCGCCCAGTGCTCTGGGATGCTCCTCAACCGCCAGCCGGCGCGACGGAGCCGCTCGCAGAGGTCGAGGTCCTCGCCGTAGAGGAAGTAGGACTCGTCGAAGCCTCCGACAGCGTCGAGGGCGGCCCGGCGGGCAAGGATGGCTGTGGCGGCCAGGACGTCGACGTCTCGAGGGGCGCCAGTGGTTCGCATGGCGGTGTCCGCCACGACCGGGATTCGGGCGACGATCGAGTGCACGGCGCGGGCCCGGAGCAGTGTCCGTAGGTGGAGTGCCCGACCCCATAGGTGCAGCGGGCCGAGCCGGACACCGCCGCTGCGCTCAGGTTTGGCGCTGCGCCGGTCACGGACGACACCCTGGCAGACGGCCAACGTGGGATCCGCAGCCATGGCGCGCAGCCCGGCAGCGAGCCCGTGGGGATCGACGACGGCGTCCGGGTTGCAGAGCAGGACGTAGGGTGCCGTGCACAGGGAGCGGCCTCGGTTCTGCCCAGCCCCGAAGCCCGGGTTGCTCGGGTCTTCCACTACCGTGGCGCCGAGCGAGCGGGCGACCCGACCAGCACCGTCCCCGCCGTGCTCGACCACCACGATCCTGCCCAGGACACGCAGCTGACGGAGCGCCCGAATGCAGGCGCCGATCTGGTCCCGGCTGTGGTAGGTCACGACAACCGCGTCCACCATGTCGGGACCCGACGGGTGCGCCGTTGACGAGGCCGACACGCGGGACCCGGCGATGGCGGGCAACGCCGACCCCGAGGAGGACGTGGCGGTCATGCCGTCTCCGCGGTCGACGGCACAACGCCACGACGGCACCGACGGATCCACAGGTGCTGGAGCACGGCCATGGCGTGGCGGAAGCCTCGGGCGGTCCACAGCCGGCGACTCGCTCGTCGGGCGTCGTGACGGCAACGGGCCCCGTCCACCTGGACGACGCGGTAGCCCGCGTCGGCCAGGCGCAGGCAAAGGTCCACGTCCTCGGGGCCGTAGAAGTACCGTTCGTCGAAGCCGCCGATCTCGAAGAAGGCGTCACGGCGCAGTAATTGGCAGGCACCGATGGCGAAGTCGACGACACGCACCGGTCCGGTGCCGGTTCCCGGTGCGTACGTCGCTGTCATGCCGGCGGCCCGGGCCATCTTGCGTGCCAGTGTCGGTGCCCGGCCGGCCGTGTGCTCCGGGCGGTGCCCGTGGAAGACGGGTGCGGCCACGGCGACGTCAGGGTCGTCGAAGGCATGAACCAGGCCCTCCAGACAGTTCGGGTCGAGAGCGGCGTCGCTGTCGAGGAAGCAGACGAACGGTGCCGAGCCTTTGCCCGCACCCAGGTTCCTGCCGGCTGCCACCCCGAGGTTGCGCCCGTTGCGAACCAGGTGGACGTCCGGTCGGAAGCGCAAGGGAACGTCCGAGCCATTGTCGACCACGGTGACCGACACCGACACCCCGGTGGATGCCAGTGCCGAGGCCGAGGCCACCGTCGCCTGCGCTTCGTCGTTCCAGCACAGGATCACCACGTCGACCCGTGGCAGCGACGCCGGTCGCGCCTCCAGCGGAGCGGGGTCTGGTGACGTCGTGCTGGACATTGAACCTCTTGTTCGCTCGCCGATGCTTCCCGTTGTTCGCTCGCCGATGCTTCCTGGCAGGTATCGGCCTGCTTGGCGTCCGACCTGAGCCGCGGCTCTCAGACCTACGTTGGCGAGTCGTCCAGTTCCCTGGTGCTGCCCGGTCCTGGGCGTGCGGGATCCCGACCGTTGACCGTCGGTGACGGCCACCTCCCCGCAGGTGGACGCGCTCGATCAGGCCGGCGGGTTCTTGTCATTCGGGGTGCCGGCCGCGGGTGGGTGGTTCACGCAGGCGTCCGGTCGATGCGTCTATGACTACGGGCCGGCCCGTGCGAGCAGTGCGGCGCACATCCACATGACGTTGACCGCCTCGTAGCCCGAGGCCATGCGGCACATGGCCAGGCCGAGCTTGGAGTCCTTGCCCCGACAGCAGTGCACCGACAGCGATGTCCCGCCACCGCCAGCGGCGTGCCGGGACATCTGCACGGCGGCGCCCGCACGCAGGCACCTGGATCGGGAAGCCCGCCCGGGCCGCCGCGCCAGCGGCGGCCCAGGCGGGCAGGGTAGAGATCAGCCGGTGTAGGTGAACTGGTCGCCTGGCACCAGCGCGCTCGGCCCGTTGGGTCCGAGCACCGTCACGTCGGCCGCCCCTGCCGCCGCGCCGGGCGGCACGGTAGCGACGATCTGCGTGGCTGAATTCACGGTGAAGGTGGCCTGGCCGTTGCCGACGTTGACCGCCTCGACGTTGGTGAAACCCGTGCCGGTGATGGTGATGGTGGTGCCACCAGCCACGGGGCCACTGCTCGGCGCCACCGACGTGACCACCGGGACCGGGCCCGAGGTGACCGGCTCCCACAGCAGGGTCACCGGTCCGGCCGGCGGCTGGCAGCTGACCTGCACGGGCTGACCGACCGGGTTGCCAGCCGCATCAGCCAGGGTGAACGACCCAGCTGCCTTGCCCCACGTGAGGTGCGTGAAGCCAGCGCTGCCGGCCGTGAACGGCCCGACGTTCATCGTCCCTGTCGTCGGGATCAGGACGTTGACCGACTGGCCTGAGACCAGCGGCTGCGGCGTGACGGTGATCGGCGGGTTGGCCACGTTCAGGACCGACGGAGTCGAGTCCTGCGCGTTGATGTCGAGATCGGTGATGGAACCGCTCAGCGTCGTCGCACCCGGGTATGCCTGCAGGAGCTGGTCCACCACCGCACCCGGCAGGTTCAGCGCTCCGCTCGACGCCTGCAACGTGTACTGCTGGCCGGACGGCAGGATCGCCGGGAGCTCGCCGGTCAAGGTGCCGCCCAACGTGGCGGCGCCGATGCCCGACAGGGTGCACGGGACCGGGACGTTCAGGCTGCCTTCGACGTCACCGGCAGGCACCGTGAACGCCGGGGCGTTCACCCCGGTGACCTTGGACGCCGGTCCACCGAACGCTGCGTTGATGGTGAGCCCCACCAGGACCAGCGGCGGGGTTGGTGCCGCGCAGCTGATCGTGATCGGGATGAACACCGCCGACCCCTTGGCGTTGTGCAAGGTGATCGTGACCGAGATGGCCCCGATCGACACTGCCGCCAGGCCGCTCTGGCCCGCTGTGAACGGCCCGATGGTCAGGGTGCCGGTCTGGGGCGCCTGCACGGTCGCCGACTTGCCGGGTGTCACCGGGATGCCGGTGATGGTGATCGGCGTGGCTGCTGCGTTCACCGTGGCCGGCGAGGCGTTGGACGCGTTGATGTCCAGCGTGCTCACCGACGCATCGATGGTGGTCGCCCCCACGAGCGAGGCCAACGACATGAAGATGGTGGGCACCTCGAGCGCACCTCGTGCGTCGGTCAGGTAGAACTGCTGACCGGGGCCGACCACCGTGCCCACGGCGCCAGTGCCCTGGGCGATGAACGTGGTGTTGCCGAACAGCGGCAGGTTGCAGCTCACCGGTACGGTACCCGTGCCGATCTGCGAGCCGGTCGGGATGGCGATGGTGGCCGGCGGCGATGCCCCGGGCACGATCACGCCGTGGTTGACGGTGCACGCGGTGCTGAGCGATGCCACGGCAAGCAGCGTGCCGGCAACAGCCAGACCGTTGCGGGTGACACGCGGCCTCCCGCGCAGACGAGCCAGGACCGCCCTGGCAGGCATGTGGATCATTGTCCCTCCCCCTGGTCAGTGGCCGCCGTTCCACGAGTGACCACAGCCACGCAGGGGTTCTACTATTTACTGACACGACGGTCAATCACTGCTGCGATGCCCATCCGTCGTGCGCGCCGGTGGCCGGGCCAATAGGCCCGGCCACCGGTCACGACATCACGCGGGCGCCGGTCGCAGCGGCACCCGGGCGGTCACATCATGCCCATGCCGCCCATGCCGCCCATACCGCCCATGCCGGCCGCGGCAGCCGCACCGGCGTCGGACTTCTTCTCCGGCTTGTCAGCGACCAGAGCCTCCGTGGTGAGCAGCAGCCCGGCCACCGACGCCGCGTTCTGCAGCGCCGAGCGGGTCACCTTGGCCGGGTCGATGACACCGGCCTTCACCAGGTCCTCGATGGCACCGGTGGAGGCATTCAGGCCGATCGAGCCCGACTCGCTCTCCACCTGCTGGACCATGACCGCACCTTCGAGCCCGGCGTTGATGGCAATCCACTTCAGCGGCTCCTGAAGGGCGTGGGCCACGATGCGCGCCCCGGTCGCCTCGTCGCCGGTGAGGGTGCCGGCCAGCTTGTCCACCGCGGCCCGGCTGCGCACCAGGGCGGTACCGCCCCCGGCCACGATGCCCTCCTCGATGGCCGCCCGGGTAGCGGACAGCGCGTCCTCGATCCGGTGCTTCTTCTCCTTGAGCTCCACCTCGGTGGCTGCCCCGACACGCACGATGGCAACCCCGCCGGAGAGCTTGGCCAGGCGCTCCTGCAGCTTCTCGCGGTCCCAGTCGGAATCGGTCTCGTCGATCTCCCGCTTGATCTGGGCGATCCGGCCGTTCACGTCGTCCTGCGAGCCGGCACCTTCGACGATGGTGGTGTCGTCCTTGGTGACGATCACGCGCCGGGCCCGGCCGAGCAGGTCGAGGGTCGCACCCTCGAGCTTCAGGCCGATCTCCTCGGAGATGACCTGACCACCGGTGAGGACGGCCATGTCCTGCAGCATCGCCTTGCGCCGCTCACCGAACCCGGGGGCCTTCACCGCCACCGAGTTGAAGGTGCCGCGGATCTTGTTGACCACCAGGGTGGCCAGGGCCTCGCCGTCGACGTCCTCGGCGATGATCAGCAGCGGCTTGGCCGTCTGCATGACCTTCTCCAGGACCGGGACCAGGTCGTGAACCGAGGAGATCTTGCTGTTCACGATGAGGATCTGCGGGTCGTCGAGCACGGCTTCCTGCCGCTCGGCGTCGGTCACGAAGTAGGGCGACAGGTAGCCCTTGTCGAACTGCATGCCTTCGGTGAACTCGAGCTCGAGCCCAAAGGTGTTCGACTCCTCGACGGTGACCGTGCCGTCCTTGCCGACCTTGTCGATGGCGTCGGCCAGGATCTCACCGATGCCGGCGTCGGCGGCCGAGATGGCCGCCACCTGGGCAATCTCGTGCTTGGAGTCGACCTCCTTGGCCTGCTCGGCGATGGAGGCGACCACCGCAGCCACGGCCTGCTCCATACCCCGCTTGAGGGACATGGGGCTGGCACCGGCGGCCACGTTGCGCAGGCCCTCGTGCACCAGCGCCTGGGCCAGCACGGTCGCGGTGGTGGTCCCGTCGCCGGCGACGTCGTTGGTCTTGGTGGCGACCTCCTTCACCAGCTGCGCGCCCATGTTCTCGAAGGGGTCCTCGAGCTCGACCTCGCGGGCGATGGTGACGCCGTCGTTGGTGATGGTGGGAGCGCCGAACTTCTTGTCGATGACCACGTTGCGGCCGCGCGGGCCGAGGGTCACCTTGACGGTGTTGGCGAGCTTGTCGACGCCGGCCTCGAGACCTCGCCGGGCCTGCTCATCGAACTTCAGGATCTTTGCCATATGCGTTCTTCCTCGTCGCTGCGCCTGCGCCGATGGGCGACGCTCAGGCGGCTCGTGGTGGTGCGGTGCTGGGGGGGGAACTGTGCTGGGGGTGGCTGTACCCGCCGCCGGAGCCCGCCGTACGCTGCCTGCGCTGCGAGCGCCCGATCAGAGGCGGGCGTTGACGCCGCCGACGGACGGACGGCGGGTGTCGCCCGAGGCTGCAGCCGGCAGGGCCGGTGGCCGTCGAGCGGACCGCCGGCCGGCCGGCACCGGGCGCATCGCGCCGGCACCGGCCTGCCCGCCGCCGGTATGCCGTGTGCTACTTCTTCCCCACCTTGGCCAGCACGTCACGGCCGGACAGGATGAGGAGGTCCTCGCCGTCAATGGTGATCTCGGTGCCGCCGTACTTGGAGTAGACGACGGTGTCGCCGGTGGCGACGTCCAGCGGGATCAGCTCACCGCTGTTCTCGGCGCGGCGACCCGGGCCGACGGCGAGCACCTCGCCCTGCTGGGGCTTCTCCTTGGCGGTGTCGGGGATGACGAGCCCAGAGGCCGTGGTCTCCTCGGACTCGCCGGGACGGACGACGATCCGGTCCTCGAGGGGCTGGAGCTTCATCGTAGGTGCGCCTCCTGTGGGGCATTGGCACTCGAACCTTACGAGTGCCAACCCTAGCGAACCTCGACGGCTGAGGCAACCGCCCCCCTGGGGAGTCGGCTGGCTGGCTCAGTCGGCCGGCACCAGCACCCGGCCCTCCCCCAGGGGGAGGCCAGCACCGGGATCAGCTGGCGTGTCGAGCGGGCTCGGTCCGAGATGCTCGAGCTGCCAAGCACCCGCTGCGGCCACCATGGCCGCGTTGTCGGTGCACATCGATCGACTGGGCAGGTAGAGAGGAAGCCCGGCGGCGTCGCAGGCCGCCGCGAACGCAGCCCGCAACGGGCCATTCGCCGCCACCCCGCCAGCCAGGCACACGCCCGCAGCCGGCAGCTCGGCCGCCGCTCGCATGGTCTTTCGGAGCAGCACGTCCACCACCGCCTGCTGGAACGAGGCCGCCACGTCAGCGTCTCCGGCGTCAGGGTGCTTGCGCACCGCGTGCACGACAGCGGTCTTGAGCCCGCTGAACGACAAGTCGAGGCCGCTGTCGGCCAATGCCCGCGGGAAGGCGAAGGCGCCGGGGTCGCCGCTGGCCGCGGCCCGTTCGATGGCCGGGCCGCCGGGATACCCGAGGCCGAGGAAGCGCGCCACCTTGTCGAACGCCTCGCCCGCCGCGTCGTCGAGCGTCTGCCCGAGCAATCGGTAGCGCCCGGGCCCGTCCATGGCGAGGATCATCGAGTGACCACCCGACACGAGCAGCACCACGAGCGGCCACGCTAGGTCACGGTGGTCGAGCAACGCGGCGAAGCAGTGCCCCTCCAGGTGGTTGACGCCGACGAACGGCACGTCCCACGCGAGGGCCAGTCCCTTGGCCTGGCTGGCCCCCACCAGCAGCGCGCCGATCAGGCCGGGCCCGACGGTCGCCGCCACTGCGTCGACCCGAACGCCCCACCCCGCTTGTCCCACCGCAGTGCCAGCCCCCACCACATCGGCCGCAGCGTCGACCGGGGCACCAGCGGCTCCGTCACCGCAACGCCCGCGTGCGCTGGCCGATCCCGTGCCCGATGGCAACGGCAGGCCAGCCCGCTCGAGTGCGGCGGCCACCACCGGCGTCAGCAACGACAGGTGGGCTCGCCCCGCCAGCTCGGGGACGACGCCGCCATAGGCGGCATGCAGGTCGACCTGGCTCGACACCACGGATGACCGCACCACTCCGGACGCGTCGACGACAGCCGCGGCGGTCTCGTCGCACGACGTCTCGATGCCGAGCACCAGTGCCGGAACAGACCCGAGCGAAGGAACAGCGCCAGGCGAGGGGGTGGCACCAGCAGCCACGGGCCGCGAGCGCCCCGACGCCGCTGTGT
>JAJZLP010000127.1 GCA_021803325.1 Actinomycetes bacterium | reverse complement strand
CCGTCGGCACCCGGCCGGGATCGTCCGTCCTGGTGGTGACCACGGGGCTGGTGCAGCGCCTCGACCCGGTGCAGCTCGAGGGCGTGCTGGCCCACGAGCTGACCCACATGAAGCACGGCGACGTGGCCGTCGGCACGGTCGCCGCCGCCGTGGTCCTACCCCTGGCTGGGATGATCGACCTCGGCGGCGTCGTCCACCACCTGCGTGGCCGGGGCACCGAGTTGCTGACCGACCGGCGTGCCGTCGGCGTCACTCGCTACCCGCCCGCGCTTCGCAGTGCGCTGGCCATCATGGTCGGGTCAGGCTCGGAGCCGGCGGCGGCGGTGGCCGGGCCGCACCGCCCGCCTTCGTCCGAACCAGCGGGCACGGCCCATCCGGGGGCAGCGCACGCGTCTTCGTCCGACGGCGTCGGCACAGCTCCAGGTGGCGCGTCAGGTCTGGCGGCAACGGCGGCCGGCCGGGCCACCCGCTGGCTGTGGACAGTGGCCCTCGGGCCGTCGCCGCAGGGCCCGGCGCTCATCGGCGAGCTCGACGCGCCCGAGGTCCGGATGGCAGCGCTCGACGAGCTGTGAGGCGATCGCTCCCACTGGCGCACCCGGCGCACCCGGCGAGCCCACCGGTCCTGTCCCGGTAGACTGGGGCCATGGCACCAGCCCCCGATACCGTGCCGGCGACCGTCGCCTCCCCGGCGGCCGGCCCCGTCGCTGCAGGCTCACCGCAGACCGGGACCTTCACGGTCAAGCGCGGCCTGGCCGACATGCTGCGCGGTGGCGTCATCATGGACGTCGTCACCGCAGACCAGGCGAAAGTAGCAGAGGACGCCGGAGCGGTCGCCGTCATGGCGCTCGAGCGGGTACCGGCGGACATCCGGGCCCAGGGCGGAGTCGCTCGGATGAGCGACCCGGAGCTGGTCGAGGGGATCCAGCGTGCGGTCACGATCCCGGTGATGGCGAAGGCCCGGATCGGGCACTTCGCCGAGGCGCAGATCCTGCAGGCGCTGCAGGTCGACTACGTCGACGAGAGCGAGGTGCTCACGCCGGCGGACGAGGCCAACCACATCGACAAGTGGGCTTTCGGCGTCCCGTTCGTGTGCGGCGCCACCAACCTCGGCGAGGCGTTGCGGCGCATCGGCGAGGGGGCGGCCATGATCAGGTCGAAGGGCGAGGCGGGCACCGGCAACATCGTCGAGGCCGTGCGCCACCTGCGCGCCATCCTCGGCGACGTGCGGAAGCTGACCCAGGCCGACCCGGCGGAGCGCTACGCATGGGCCAAGCAGCTGGGTGCTCCGCTGGAGCTGGTGCGCGAGGTGGCGGACACAGGCCGGCTGCCGGTGCCGCTGTTCTGTGCCGGGGGCATCGCCACGCCAGCCGACGCCGCGCTGGTGATGCAGCTCGGAGCCGAGGCCGTGTTCGTCGGCTCGGGGATCTTCAAGAGCGAGGATCCTGCCCGCCGGGCCCGGGCGGTGGTCGAGGCCACCGCTCACTTCACCGATCCGGACATCCTGGTGAAGGTCAGCCGGGGGCTCGGCGGAGCCATGCCGGGCCTGGAGGTCGCTACCTTGGAGCAGCGGCTGGCCGAGCGCGGCTGGTAGGTGGGTCGGAGTGCCTCCAGGTGGTGCGTGTCGGGATCCTCGCCCTCCAGGGCGACGTCGCTGAGCATCGCCGTGCCCTGGCCGACGCGGGAGCCGAGGCCGTCTCGGTGCGGCGGCCGGCGGACCTCGACGGGGTCGACGGGCTGGTGCTCCCCGGAGGCGAGTCCACCACGGTGTCGATGCTGCTCGACTCGTCGGGTCTGGCGGCGCCGCTGACCCGAGCGGTACGCGACGGCATGCCGATGTTCGGCACCTGTGCCGGCATGATCCTGCTGGCCTCGTCGGCCGACGACGGCCGACCCGACCAGCGTCTGCTGGGTGCCATCGACATCCGGGTCCGGCGCAACGGCTATGGCCGCCAGGCACAGTCCTTCGAGTGCGACCTGGCCGTCGACGAGATCGACGGCGGACCGGTCCACGCCGTCTTCATCCGGGCGCCGGTGGTCGTGTCAGCCGGCCCCGGCGTCGACGTGTTGGCTCGTCTGCCAGGACCGGGGCCCGGGACCGGGGCAGCACCGGTGGTGTGCCGCCAGGGGCACGTGCTGGTGAGCGCGTTCCACCCGGAGCTGACCGCCGATCGCCGGGTCCACCAGCTCTTCCTGTCGATGATCGGCGCCCGATCGGGCACCGGGCCGGGCGTGGCGGCGCTCGTCGGGGGGTGACAGCGGGCGGGGCCGGGCCATCCGGGGCAGACTCCCGGGGTAGCCGGGCACCGGTCGGCGACCCCGGGCCGTGCGCGGCGAGCCCCTGCGGCCCGCCGGGCAGTGCGCACAGCCGGTCGAGCCGAGCAGCCAACAGGCCGACGGCCAGCAGGTGAGCAGCCAGCAGGTGGGCAGCCAGCAGGTGAGCAGCAGGACGAGCGAGCAAGGAGCACCAGAACATGTCGGGTCACTCGAAGTGGGCGACGACCAAGCACCGCAAGGCAGCGGTCGACAAGGCGCGGGCCAAGGTGTTCGCCAAGGTCCTTCGCCAGGTCGAGGTGGCTGCTCGCGAGGGCGGTGGCGACCCTGACACCAATCCCACGCTGCGGACGATGTTTGAGAAGGCCCGTTCCTCGTCGATCCCGATGGACACCATCGAACGGGCGATCAAACGAGGGACCGGAGAGCTCGAAGGTGTGCGGTACGAGCAGATCGCCTACGAGGGCTATGCGCCGGCCGGCGTCGCCATCATGGTCGAGTGCCTGACCGACAACCGCAACCGGACGGGAGCGGAGGTCCGCAACATCTTCTCCAAGAACGGCGGCTCCATGGCCGAGCCCGGGGCCGTGTCGTGGCAGTTCGAGCGCAAGGGGGTCATCGCCCTGCCGCGTGCGCTCGACGAGGACGGCATCATGGAGGTGGCGGTCGACGCCGGTGCCGAGGACCTGCGCGACGACGGCGAGCGATGGACGCTGACCTGTGGCAGCACCGACCTGGGAGCCGTGCGAGACGCCTTGGTCGGTGCCGGCATGGCCCCCGACGAGGCCGAGCTGGAGATGGTGGCCACGACCTCGGTCCTGGTGGCCGAAGAGGGCGAAGCCAAGCGGGTCCTGCGCCTCCTCGAAGCCCTCGACGACCACGACGACGTCCAGAACGTCTGGTCGAACTTCGACATCCCCGACGAGGTGCTCGCCGCTGTCGCCGAATGACGCCTGTCGTCCGCCGGACGTCACCAGGGGAATGCCGGCCGAGCCTCGGGGACGCGAGAGAGCGGGGGCGGCGACCGGCAACCGGGCGGCACCGGTGTGGATGCGGGGTCCGGGGGTGGCGGCAGGGTCGTGGTGATCCGAGGGTGTGGCAGCATCGGCCGGGGATGCACGGCACCGGGGACCAGGGCGACATCGGCCCGGACGTGGGAGGCATCGGCGGGGACGAGGGCGGCATCGGCGGGCTGCTGCTGGTCCACCGGCCCCCGGCCGCGGCGCGCTAGGATCGAACGCGTGTTCGTGCTGGGGATCGACCCGGGGCTGTCCCGGTGCGGCTATGGCGCTGTGCGGCGGCATGCGGGCGGCCCGCACGCGGTCGCCGGCGGCGTGGTCACGACCGCACCGGACATGCCCCTGCCCGACCGCCTGCTGGCCCTGCACGGCGAGCTCACCGGGCTGGTGGCCGAATTGTGTCCTGACGTGGTGGTGGTGGAGCGGGTGTTCTTCCAGACCAACGTCCGCACGGCCATGGCCACCGGCCAGGCCAGCGGACTGGCCCTGCTGGTGGCGGCATCGGCGGGCTGCCCGGTGGTCCAGTACACGGCGAACGAGGTGAAGATGGCGGTCTGCGGCTATGGAGCCGCCGCCAAGGACCAGGTGCAGCGCATGGTGGCCACGCTGCTCGGGCTCGACGCACCGCCGCGTCCTCCCGACGTCGCCGACGCGCTGGCGCTGGCCATGTGCCACCTCACCACGGCCCCGCTGCGCCACGCCATCGACGAGGCCGATCGGCGCCGACCGGCGTTCCTCCCGGGTCCGACCCGATGACCGGGCTGGTGCGCCGTTCGGAGAACGGCACCGCGTCGGGGGAACGGTCGTGATCGGCTGGCTGCGGGGGCGGCTCATCGATGTCGGCCCTGCCGGCGAAGCGCTGATCGACGTCAACGGCGTCGGCTACCGGGTGACGGTGCCGGCCCGGGTGCTGGCAACAGCCGGGCCCGTCGGTGCCGACGTGGAGCTGCACGTCCACACCCGCGTGCGCGAGGACACGCTCGACCTGTACGGCTTCGCGAGCCGGGCCGAGCGCCAGTTGTTCGAGGTGCTGCTCGGCGCGCACGGAGTGGGCCCCGCCCTGGCGCTCGCGGTGCTCGGCACCCTCGGTGCCGACGGGCTGTCGCGGGCCGTGGCCGAGGACGACCTGGACATGCTGTGCAGCGTGCCCGGGGTCGGTCGCAAGACCGCAGCGCGCCTGGTGCTCGACCTGAAGACCAAGCTGGTCGGCTCTGGATCGCTGCCGCCAGCCGACCGCTTCGGTCCCACCCCGGCGGCTTCCGGGGCCGGTGCCCGCAGCGAGGTGCGGGCTGCATTGGCCGAGCTGGGCTACGCCCCCGACGAGATCCGTCGCGCCGTGGACGTCCTCGACGGCGACGGATCCGTCCAGGACCTGCTGCGGCAGGCCCTGCGATCCCTGGCAGCAGCTCGGTGAGCGCGGCTGCCGACCGGCCACGTGCCGGCGCCGGTGCGCAGCGACGCGAGGTCCTCCGGCCCGAGCCGGGCCCGGGTGCTGGACCGGGTTCGGCCTCGGGCTCAGGTGGGCGGGCAGGTCCAGGGCTGGACCCAGTGGCTGGCCCTGGTCCGGGGCCCGGTGCTGGCGCGAGGTCTGAGGATGGTGCCGCCGGGGGTGACCCCGTTGCGGGGGTGGCCCAGTCCGGGGCGCTCAGGCCGGTGGATCCCGTGGTCGACGACGCGGACCCCGCCGAGCTCGTCGAAGACGTGCAGCTCCGGCCGAGGTGCCTGGCCGAGTTCGTGGGCCAGCCGCAGCTCACCGAGCATCTCGACATCGTGCTCGAAGCAGCCCGCCGCCGGTCACAGGCAGTCGACCACCTGCTGTTCGCCGGACCGCCCGGTCTGGGGAAGACGTCGCTGGCCGGTATCGTCGCCGCCGAGATGGGTGTCGGGTTCCGAGTGACGTCAGGTCCGGCGCTCGTCCGAGCCGGGGACCTGGCCGCCATCCTGACCGACCTGCAGGAACAGGATGTCCTGTTCGTCGACGAGATCCACCGGCTTCCCCGGCCGGTCGAGGAGATCCTCTACCCGGCCATGGAGGACTTCCAGCTGGACATCCTCATCGGCAAGGGGCCCACGGCGCGCTCGGTGCGCCTCGACCTGCCGCGATTCACGCTGGTGGGGGCCACGACCCGGACAGGCCTCCTCACCGGGCCATTGCGTGACCGGTTCGGGTTCGTCGGCCGTCTCGACCTGTATGCACCGGCCGACTTGGAGCGCATCGTCCTGCGCTCCGCCGCCATCCTGCAGGTGCCCATCGAGCCCGGCGGTGCCCGGGCCATCGCCGGGCGGTCCCGGGGCACGCCCCGCATCGCCAACCGCCTGCTGCGGCGCGTGCGCGACTACGTGGAGGTGCGCGAGGACGGTGCCATCACCGAGCGCGGCGCTGCCGCTGGGCTGGACCTGTTCGGAGTCGACGAGCTCGGCCTCGACAAGGTCGATCGAGCCATCCTCGACGCCCTCTGCCGCCGGTTCGCTGGGCATCCCGTTGGACTCACCACCTTGGCCCAGTGCATCGGGGAGGAGCCCGACACCGTCGAGGACGCCTACGAGCCCTTCCTGTTGCAGCAGGGGCTGCTCTTGCGCACCCCACGTGGCCGCGTGGCGACCGAGCGGGCGTTCGCACACCTCGGTCTGACGCCCGACGGTCCTGTTGCCACCCCTGGTGCTCCTGCCACCCGACTGTGGTGAGCGCTGCCGCCTGACCGTGCGGGTTCCTGGCATTGGGCTTCTCGTGCCAGCGCTGCCTCCTCATAGGGGTTCCCATCGCCGACGGTCCTGTCGTCACCGGTCACCCCGTCACCGGTCCTGCCGTCACCGGTCACCCCGTTGCCGGTCATCCCGTCACCGCACTGCCGGTCCTTCCGTCACCGGTCCTGCCGTCACCGGTCCTTCCGTCACCGGTCATCCGGGCACCCGTCACCGGTGATCCCGTCACCGGTCATCCCGGCACCCGTCACCGGTGATCCCGTTGCCGGTCACCCCGCTGCCCGGCGATGACGGCTCCAGTCGCCCGAACGCGCTGGGCAGCGCTGCTGGCGCGTGTTGGGGGCTCGGGCCGCCCGACGTTGGTGCCGTGGCGCCTCGTGGCCGGTGCCGTGGCGCCTCGTGGCCGGTGCCGTGGCGCCTCGTGGCCGGTGCCGTGGCGCCTCGTGGCCGGTGGCGTGGTGCCGGTGGGCCTGCCGTGGCCAGGCGCCGGGCGTGCCGTCGGCTAAGGTCTGGCGTCCGAGACGGCCACACCCCACGGTGTTGGCACCGTCATTTGCACCTTCGCCCCTGGGGCACACCACCATGGTCAATCATCTCGCCACCATCGCCATCCTGGCCGCCACCTCGTCGGCCAAGGCCAAGCCCAGCTCGAGCTCCAGCTTCACGTCGCTGCTGTTCATCGCCGTCATCGTGGCGGCGGCCTGGTTCCTCTTCTTCCGGCCGCGCAGCAGGCAGGCGCACCAGCAGCGCCAGCTGCTGACCACGCTGGACGTCGGCGACGAGATCATCACCGGCGCCGGCATCTACGGCACCATCGTGGAGGTCGCGGCGGACCGGATCACCATCGAGACGGCGCCCGGGACCCTCATGACCGTGGCCCGGTCGACCGTCGCCCGCAAGGTCCAGCCTGTGGTGCACAGCGACGAGGACGGCGGCGCTCCGGGTGCCAACGGAAGCGGTCATCTCGAGGTGGGCGCCTTGCAGGAGCGCTTGAACGGCCGTTCCTCCGAGGTCGGCGACGATGGCCAGGACGACGGTGACGAGGTCGACGAGTACGGCGACGACGAGCTTGCCGACGACGAGTACGACGAAGACGACGACGAGTACGACGAAGACGACGACGAGCGCGACGAGCGCGACGAAGACGACGACGCGGACGGCGACGACGGGCACGAGGGGCACGGCGCCGACGGTGGTCACGACGGGGAAGGAGGAACGGGCGTGCAGACCCACGGGGGGGGAGGGGACCGGCGATGAAGCGCCCGCTTGTCATCAGCTTGGCCGCCAGCATCGTGATCGCCATGGGGGCGTTGGCCGCCACGCTCGGAGCCGGCTGGGCGCCGCGGCTGGGTCTCGACCTGGCCGGAGGCTCGCAGGTGGTCTACGCGCCTGCGCACAAGATCTCGAGCGGGCAGATGGCCACCACCATCAGCGTGATCCGGAACCGCATCGACGGTGCCGGCGTGTCGGGAGCCCAGGTGCAGTCCCAGGGCGGCAACGTGGTGGTGCAGCTGCCCAACATCAAGAACCCGCAGTCCATCATCGACCTGGTCGGCAACACCGCGCAGATGCTGTTCCGCCCGGTGCTGTGTAACGCCCCGGCCTACACCGCACCGGCCAAGGGGGCGCCGGCGCCGGCCGCGACGCTGCCGGCCTGTGGCACGCAGTACCAGTTGACCCGGGCGAACCTGAATATCACGCCGAGCTCGTCCTCGCCCAACGGCTACACCGCCAACCAGGTGCCGGTCGACCCGGCGTTCGCCTCGTACCCGTCCACGGCGGCGACGGCCGACTACACCCAGCGTGGCCAGACGGTCCTGCTGCCGGGCACCACCGTCGGGGGCTGCTCGCCCCGGTGCGTGCTCGGCCCGGCCGCCCTCACCGGTAGCGACATCGCCAGTGCGCAGGCGTCGTTCGTCAGCAGCCAGTGGGTCGTCAACCTGACGTTCAAGTCGTCGGGCGCCGCGGCGTGGAACTCGCTGGCGCAGACGAACTTCCACCAGGAGATCGGCATCGATCTGGGTGGGACCGTCATCTCCGCCCCGTTGACCCAGCCGAGGCAGGGCTCGTTCACGTCGTTCGGCAGCAACGTGCAGATCAGCGGCGGTTTCAGCCAGACCCAGGCGAAGAACTTGGCCCTCGACCTCACCTACGGCGCCCTGCCGGTCAAGCTGAACCAGGTGAACAAGCAGATCGTCACGCCGTCGCTGGGCAAGTCGTCGTTGCGGGCCGGGCTGGCCGCAGGCATCGGCGGCCTGATCCTGGTGCTGCTCTACATGATCGTCTACTACCGGGCGCTGGGCATCGTGGTGGTGTCGGGGCTGGTGGTCACCGGCGGCCTGCTGTGGGCCATCATCAGCGCCTTCGGGCACTCGGGGCTGGGGCTCACCCTCGACCTCGCCGGCGTGACCGGTCTGATCGTGTCGGTCGGCATCACCGTCGACTCGTACATCGTCTATTTCGAACGGCTCAAGGACGACGCCCGGGGCGGCCGCTCCATCCGAACGTCGGTCGACCGGAGCTTCAAGGGTGCCTTCCGCACCGTGCTGGCCGCCGACCTGGTGTCGCTGGCGGCCGCCGTCGTCCTGTACGTCCTGTCGGTCGGCACCGTCCGGGGCTTCGCCTTCTTCCTCGGCCTCTCCACGCTGCTCGACGTGTTCATCACCTACTTCTTCACCCGGCCACTGGTCATCCTGCTGGGCCGGAGCCGAGCCGTCACCGAGGCCCGCTTCCTCGGGATCGCCCGTGGCCTCGCCATCCAGGGGGATGCCCGATGAGCACCGACGAGGGCGCTGTGCCCGCATCAGCTGTGCCCCGACCCGGGGTGTTCCGCCGCCTGTACCGGGGGGAGACCAGCTTCGACTTCGTCGGTCGCCGCCGGACGTGGTACCTGCTGTCGGGCATCGTCATCCTGGCCGGCATCGTGTCGCTCGGGGTGCGTGGCTTCAACCTGGGCATCGACTTCAAGGGCGGGACGTCGTGGCAGGTCCCGGCCCACGGCGTCACCGTCGCCGAGGCCACAGCAGCGGTCAAGCACGTCAACGTCACCCCCTCGCTGGTGGAAGGGGTCGGGGTCGGATCGAGCGCCACCCTGCAGGTCCAGGCCGACCTGTCGAAGATGCCCGTGGCCCAGCGGACGGCCACCGAGGACAAGGTCGCCGCCGCGCTGGCGCACCTCACCCACACGTCGGTGGCCAACGCGGAGAAGAACGTGACCGAGGTCGGGCCGACCTGGGGGAGCCAGATCACCCACAAGGCCATCATCGCCGTCATCGTGTTCTTCGTGGTGGTGGTGGCCTACATCTCGCTGCGGTTCGAATGGAAGATGGCCGTCGCCGCGCTCGCCGCCGTCCTCCACGACCTGCTGGTGGTGGCCGGCGTCTACTCGCTGTCGGGCCTGCAGGTCACGCCGGACACCGTCGTCGCGGTTCTCACCATCCTCGGGTACTCGCTGTACGACACCGTGGTCGTCTTCGACCGTGTCGCCGACAACACCGCGAATTTCGGTGCGTCGACCGGCCGGATGACCTACGAGGACGTCGTCAACCTGTCGATGAACCAGACCCTGGCCCGCTCCATCAACACCTCGCTGGTCGCCATCTTGCCGGTGCTGTCGGTGCTGGTCGTCGGTGCGCAGATCCTGGGTGCCACCACGCTCCAGTACTTCGGCTTCGCGCTGGTGATCGGGTTGATCTCCGGTGCCTACTCGTCGATCTTCATCGCCTCGCCGATCCTCGCCGAGCTCAAGGAGCGGGAGCCGCGGTACCGCAGCATCCGGCAGAAGCTGGAGAGCCGCGGGGACCGCACCGGCCTGCTCACGCCGCGTGCCGCTGCCCAGCTGGCCGCGGCCACCGCCGGCGGTGGCGGAGGCGGGCGGAGCCGGGGCGTGGGCACGGGCGGCCAGCGGCCGGTGCGCGCCGGCGTGGGAACGTCGCGGCCCGGTGCCCGACCGGTCCGAAGCAGCGGCAGCGGCACCGGTGCCGTCCTGCGCCCCGGGGGAGGAGCGCGACGGGCTCCGGCTGGCGACGCCGTCGGCGACGTGGCCGGCGACCTGGTCGGCGGGAGCGCGGCCGGTGCAGCCAACGGGGTGGGTGCCGCCAACGGCGCGGGCAGCGCCGGTGCCGCGCCTCGGCCCGGGGCAACCCGGTCCGGGGGCCCCCGGCCCGCAGGCACGCCGGCACGCCGGCCTGCTGCGCGTAAGAAGGGCGGAAAGAAAGGCGGCCGGCGTCGCTGACGCCACGCTGGGGCCGGCGGCAGCGGCGGTGTGACGCGGGGGAGAGCCGGCGTCACGGGATCGGCGCTGCGGGCGGTACCGTGATGGCATGGTGATCGCGCCGTCCGACCAGGTTGGGCCCGGGGACCGGGGCGCGCTCACCGATCTGCTCGCCCCGGTCGACGCGGTCTTCGGACGGCGCCACCCCGACGCGTCGACCGACGATCTCGACGTGATCCGCCACGCCGGGGAGATGGCCGAGGCGGCACACCGCGGCCAGTTCCGCAAGAGCGGCGAGCCGTACGTGACCCACCCGGTGGCGGTGGCGGTGGCCGTCGCAGACCTCGGGCTCGACGCCCGGTCGGTCGCCGCTGCGCTGCTGCACGACGCCGTGGAGGACACCGGGCTCACCTTGGAGGACGTGGACCGCGAGTTCGGTCCCCAGGTGGCCTCGGTGGTGGACGGCGTCACCAAGCTCGACCGGCTGCAGTTCGACTCCAAGGAGGCCCAGCAGGCCGCCACGGTCCGCAAGATGCTGGTGGCGATGGCCAGCGACTGGCGGGTGCTCGTCATCAAGCTGGCCGACCGCCTGCACAACATGCGGACCCTGGCCGTCATGCCGGAGTGGAAGCAGCGGCGTATCGCCCAGGAGACGCTGGACATCTACGCGCCCCTGGCCCATCGTCTCGGCATCCAGGAGCTCAAGTGGCAGTTGGAGGACCTCGCCTTCGCCACGCTGCACCCGCGTCGCTACGCGGAGATCGAGCAGATGGTGGCGACCCGGGCTCCCGAACGCGACGAGTACGTCGCCCGGGTGCTGGTCGCGGTACGCCAGCGTCTGGCGGCATCGGGCATCGAGGCCGAGGTGACCGGGCGCCCGAAGCACCTGTGGAGCATCTACGAAAAGATGGTCGTCCGGCACAAGGAGTTCGCCGAGATCCACGACCTGGTCGGCATCCGGGTCATCGTCGATTCGGAGAAGGACTGCTGGGCGGCGCTCGGCGCCATCCACGCCATCTGGAGCCCGGTGCAGGGACGCTTCAAGGACTACATCAACAGCCCCAAGTTCAACCTCTACCAGTCGCTGCACACCACGGTGATCGGCCTGGAAGGCAAACCGATCGAGGTTCAGATCCGCACCGCCGAGATGCACCGGCGCGCCGAGTACGGCATCGCCGCGCACTGGGGGTACAAGGAGGGCGCCAAGGACCCGACGGTCACGACGGCCGAAGTGGCCTGGCTGCAGCGCATCGTCGACTGGCAGGCCGACACCGTCGACCCGCTCGAGTTCTTGGAGGCGCTGAAGCTCGACCTCGAGCAGGACGAGGTCTACGTCTTCACCCCCAAGGGCAAGGTGCTGGCGCTCACCGCCGGGGCCACCCCCATCGATTTCGCCTACGCGATCCACACCGAGGTGGGCCACCGCTGCATCGGGGCCAAGGTCAACGGTCGCCTGGTGCCGCTCGACACCAAGCTCCAGTCGGCCGACACCGTCGAGGTGGTCACCTCGAAGGTTCCCTCCGCCGGTCCTTCTCGCGACTGGCTGCAGGTGGTCGCCTCCCCGCGGGCCCGCAACAAGATCCGCCAGTGGTTCAGCCGGGAGCGGCGCGAGGACGCCATCGAGAACGGGCGCGAGGAGCTGGCTCGGGCGCTGCGGCGCGAGGGCCTGTTCGCGCAGAAGCTGGCCGCGTCCGGCGCGCTGGCCCAATTGGCCGTGTCCATGAGCTATGCGGACGTGGACTCGCTGCACGCGGCGGTGGGCGAGGGGCACTTGTCGGCCAAGTCGGTGGCCCAGCGCCTGGCGCGTGACCTGCATGGCGGCGGGTACGAGGAGCAGCTGCCCACCACCGTCAGCCCGGGGCGCCACGGGGCGCGGCCCCGGCGGTTGGGCTCGCCGGGCGGGGTGTTCGTCGAGGGTCTCGATGACGTGATGGTGCGGCTGTCGCGGTGCTGCACCCCGGTCCCAGGCGATCCGATCGTCGGCTTCGTGACGCGCGGGCGCGGGGTGAGCGTCCACCGTTCGGACTGCGCCAACGCCGCTGCGCTGGCCAGCACCGGCGGCGAGCGGCTCATCGAGGTCGAATGGGACCGCGGCGGCAGCACCGTGGTCATCGCCTCGGTCGAGGTTCTCGCATTCGACCGCTCCCGGCTCCTCGCCGACGTGACCCGGGTGGTGTCCGAGCACCACCTCAACATCGTGGCGTCGGCCACCCAGACCACCCCGGACCGCGTCAGCCGGATGCGGTTCGACGTGGAGCTGGCCGACCCCGCCCACCTCGACTCGCTCGTTCGCTCCCTGAAGCACCTCGACGGCGTCTTCGACGCCTACCGCCTGCTGCCCCGGCGGAAGGGCTGACCGTGGGCGTCGACGGGTCGTCGGGGCCGCTGCAGGCCCCCAGAGGGACGAGGGACGTCCTGTGGCCGGCGTCGTGGCGGTGGGAGCTGCTCGTCGCCCGGTTCGCCGCGCTGGCGCAGCGCTCAGGGTTCGGACTGGTGCTCAACCCCATGTTCGAGGACGTCAGGGTCTTCCGCCGGGGCATCGGCGACGACAGCGAAGTCGTCGGCAAGGAGATGTACGAGCTCACCGATCGCGGCGGCCGGCCCCTGGCGCTGCGCCCGGAGGGCACCGCGTCGGTGGTCCGGTCCTTCGTGCAGCACCGCCCGCCGGTGCCCTACAAGGCGTGGTACGTCACGCCGGCGTTCCGCTACGAGCGCGCCGCGGCCGGGCGCTACCGGCAGCACCACCAGCTCGGCGTGGAAGCGCTCGGAACCGACGACCCCGACCTCGACGTGGAGGTGGTGGCACTGGCGGCGGGGTTCATCGGCTCGCTCGGGCTCACCGCCGTCGAGCTGGCCGTCAACTCCATGGGCTGCGCGGACTGCCGGCCTGCGTACGTGGCGCTGCTGCTGGCCCACCTCGACGAGCACCGCGACGAGCTGTGCGACGAGCACCGTGAGCGCTATCGGGTCAACACGCTGCGGGTCCTCGACTGCAAGACCGACGCCTGCCGTGGCGCTACTGCGGGCGCGCCCCGCCTGGTCGACCACCTCGACGAGGCGTGCGCGACCCACTTCGCCCGGGTCCTCGACGGACTGACCGCAGCCGGCCTGCCGCACCGGTTGGAGCCCCGGCTGGTGCGCGGCTTCGACTACTACACGCGCACCACGTTCGAGCTGGCAGCCACCGCTCTCGACGCCGCGCAGAACGCGGTCGGCGGCGGCGGCCGGTACAACGGCCTGGTGGAGCAGCTCGGCGGGCCGCCGACACCAGGGATCGGATTCGGCATCGGCATCGAGCGGGTCCTCCTGGCGTGCGACGCGGAAGGGGTGTTCGATCCCCCTGCCCCCGCACCTCGTGCCTTCGTGGTCGACCTGACCGGCGGCACCGCGGCGCGCGACCTGGTGGCGGAGCTGCGCCGGGCAGGGCTCGGGGCTGAACGGGCCTACGACGGCCGCTCACTGAAGGCGCAGCTCAAGCAGGCCGACCGCTCCGGCGCCCCGCTCGCCCTCATCGTGGGGCCCGACGAGGCTGCTGCCGGCGAGGTCACGGTGCGCTCGCTGCGCGGCGGCGGTGACCAGCGGCGGGTCCGGCGTGCCGACGTGGTGGGGGTCGTGGTCGGTGCTGGCGGAGGCGTAGGCGTTGACGACGACGAGGAGACGACACCATGAGCGACGCGACGACGGTGGCCGCAGGGGTGGCCCCCGCCGCCACGGCGATGCGCACGCACCTGTGCGGCGAGCTGCGGGCGGTGCACGAGGGCGAGCGGGTCCGCGTGTGTGGCTGGGTGGCCCGGCGCCGCGAGCACGGCGAGCACCTCGCCTTCGTCGACCTGCGCGACCACGCCGGGCTCGTCCAGTGCGTCGTCGACGGGTCCGTCGACGTCCGCACCGAGTGGGTGGTGGCCGTGGAGGGCACCGTCCGCGCACGCCCAGCGGGAACGCACAACCCGGACCTGCCCACCGGCGAGGTGGAGCTCGGTGACTGCACCGTCACCGTCCTCAACCGGGCCGAGCCGCCGCCGTTCCCGCTCGACGAGCGCAGCGACACCGACGAGGCGACCCGGCTGCGCTACCGCTACGTCGACATCCGGAGGGTCCGGATGCAGCGCAACCTCCGTTTGCGTGCCGCCATGGTGGCGGCCATGCGCCGAGCCATGGACGACCAGGGCTTCTGCGAGGTGGAGACGCCGCTGCTGTGGACGCCCACCCCCGAGGGAGCCCGCGAGTTCGCCGTGCCGTCGCGCCTGCACCACGGGGACTTCTACGTGCTGCCGCAGAGCCCGCAGATCGCCAAGCAGCTGCTGATGGTCGGCGGCGTGGACCGCTACTACCAGATCGCCCGGTGCCTGCGCGACGAGGACCTTCGAGCCGACCGGCAGTTCGAGTTCACCCAGCTCGACATCGAGATGTCCTTTGTGGAGCCGGCCGACGTCTACGCGGCGGTGTCGCGGGCCGTCACCGCCGCGCTGGCCGCCGCCGCCAGGGTGGACGGCGACGGCGCACCACGGGCCGGTGACGCAGGCAGCGCCGGCGCCGACCGGTCCGGTGCGGCGAACCGGCGCTCGGAGGTGCCGGCCGTCGTGCCTGACGACGAGGCGAACCGGTTGCTGGGCACGAACGCGGGGTCTGCGGACGATCTGGTGGTGACGCTGACCTGGCGCGAGGCCATGGACCACTACGGGACGGACAAGCCGGACCTGCGCATCCCCCAGGCGCTCGTCGACCTGTCGGCAGTGTTCGCCGGTAGCGAGGTTCGCGCCTTCCAGGCGCCGGTGGTGAAGGGCCTGCGCCACCCCGGCGGCGCGTCGCTCGGCCGCAACCGGCTGGACGGGCTGGTGGACCAGGCCAAGCA
>JAJZLP010000301.1:8675-15173 GCA_021803325.1 Actinomycetes bacterium | reverse complement strand
CCGTGGGCCGCGGCGTGCCCGGCTACGTCACGCCGAAGCTGGCCGTCGGCGCCGCCGTGGGCAACGACCGGGGTGAGATCCTCCTCATCAAGCGGGCCGACTCGGGCGTGTGGCTGTACCCGACGGGGTGGGCGGACGTCGGCTACTCCGCCGCCGAGGTCGTGGTGAAGGAGGTGCTCGAGGAGACGGGGATCGAAGTCGAGCCGCTCCGTCTCATCGCCGTCCTCGACGGGCTGCGCCTCGGCTTCACCCGGATGCCGTTCTACTCTCTCGTCTTTCACTGCCTGGCGGTGGGCGGCGAGCTGCAGGCCCACCCGCTCGAGTGCGCTGACGTGGGATGGTTCGCCCCCGATGCCCTGCCCGAGCCCCTGGCCGGCGCCGACCGCTGGGGGCCGCACATCTTCCGGGCGCTTCGCGGTGAGCCCGTGGAGGTGCTCTTCGACCGGCCTCGCCAGCCCATGTGGCGGGGCGAGCCCGACGTTGCGGACGCGCACGCCGGTGGCACGCCAGATGCGCGTGCCGGTGGCACTCCAGGCGAGATGGACGAGCCCGGCAACGCCCGCCGGCACTGACGCACCTGCAGCGCGACGGTCGGGCGACGGCCGCATGGTCCACTCGCCCACCCTCGTTCGCTCGTCGATGTCGGCATACGAGGCCCGTGCCCGACGCACGGCCACACAGCCACCGGCACACGGCCACCGGCACACGGCCACCGAGCCACCGAGCCACCGAGCCACCGAGCCACCGAGCCACCGAGCCACCGAGCCACCGAGCCACCGAGCCACCGGCATACAGCCACACGGCCACCGGCACACGGCCACCGAGCCACCGAGCCGCCGAGCCGCCGGCACACAGCCACACAGCCACCCACGCACAGCCAGACAGCCACCTGTGCCGGTGCCAGCGTCGGCGTCAGCCGAGATCGGCCTCGAGATCGGCCTCGGCCGGGCCAGGGGCCGCGTCGAAGCGGAACCCCACACCCCGAACCGTCCGCAGGTACCGGGGCCGGGCCGGGTCCGGCTCGAGCTTCATCCGCAGGCGCCGGACGTGGGTGTCGAGCGTGCGGGTGTCGGCCAGGTCGCGGCCGGCCCACAGCCGGTCGATGAGCTCGTCGCGCGTCCACACCTGACCGACCGGCGAGACCAGGCAGGCAAGAAGGTCGAACTCCCGCCGGGAAAGGTAGACGGGAGCGCCCCCGACGGTGACCACCCGGCGACCAAGGTCGACCATGACAGGCCCCACCGTGACCGGTTTGGTCTCCGCTCCGGGACGCGGTGCCTCGCCATACCCGGGTGGCGGCACGACACGGCGCAACACGGCCTGGATGCGGGCCACCAGCTCGCGGAGGTGGAAGGGCTTGGTCACGTAGTCGGCCGCCCCGACCTCCAGCCCGACCACGACGTCGACCTCGCTGCCGAGTGCGCTGACCATGATCACCGGGACGGGAGCTCGGGCCCGCATCGTTCGGCAGACCTCGGTCCCGGACATGCCAGGGAGGACGACGTCGAGCAGCACGATGTCCGGTGGATGCACCGCGAACAGCCGCAGGCCTTCGGGGCCGTCTGCCGCGATGTCGACGGCATAGCCTTCGGCCCTCAGGCCAAGCTCAAGAGCCTCACGGTACGACTCGTCATCTTCGACCACGAGGACCCGGGTCGCTTCGTCGGCGCGCGCCAGCCGGTCCATCGCGGCTTCCCCTACTGCCCGGTCATCGCGGCCGCGGCGCGACCGAGGCGCCCGGACCCGAGGTGCTCGGGGCTGCGGCCGGACCTGCGCGGCGCCGACGACGGTGCCGCTGGGCGCGGCCCGGTGCATACCGCTGGCTGCGGGCCACCACGACCCGGGACAGCACGATGAGCGCCACGATGAGCAGGATGAGCAGGAAGGCGGCATCGTGCGACAGCGCGTGGGCTGCCGCGGACGGCTCCTGGTAGAAGGTCCAGACCGCGTAGGGGAGGTAGCCGATCGGTGCGTGCAGGAGGTGCGCGGTCGGCATGCTGTCGCTCCAGCCGGCGGTGTACAGCAGCGGGGCTGTCTCCCCGAGTGCGATGGCCACCGCCACGATCAGCCCGGTGGCGATGCCGGGGATGGCGGGGCGCAGCACCGCCGTCCGCAGCACGCGGCCCGAGGAGAAGCCGAGTGCGGTGGCCCCCTCGCGGTACGAGGTCGGCACCTGGGCCAAGGCGATCTCGGTGGCCTTGACGATGTACGGCAGGACCAGGATCGTCAGGACGATGGCAGCCGCCGCCAGCGAGAATCCCCAGTGGAACGCCACCACCAGCGCGGTGTAGCCGACGTACCCGAGAACGATCGATGGAACGCCCGACAGGACCTCCGAGGCGCCCCGCAGCAGCGAAGACCGGCGGGGTCCGCCGTACTCGGCCAGGTACACACCCGCGCCCACGCCGATCGTGCCGCCGACCAGGAGCACGACGGCGACGATGACGGCGCTGCCGACGATGGCGTTGGACAGGCCTCCTTGGGAGCCCACCGTCGTGGTGGTGAGCACCCGCCAGTCCCAGTGGGCCAGCGCCTTGCCCACCACCGACACCAGGATCCACACGACGGGGACGACGACGAGGAGCAGGGCGGCGCTCGACAGCACCCAGACGGTCGCATCCGCGCGCCGCCGGCGCGCTCGGGACCGCAAGGCGACGGTGTCGGGGCCGACCGGACGACTCCTTCGCTCGGCGACCCCGACCACGGCCCCGTGCTTGGGGACCGCGGGGCCCTGTCCGTCCTCGGTCATCAGATGCCCCTGCCGACAGGCAGTGCCGTGGAGGCGACGCGGCGCACCAGCATCCGCGCCCCGACGTTCACGAGGAGGGTGATGACCACCAGCACCAGGCCGGCCTCGGCCAGCGTGCGCAGGAAGAAGCCGGTGGCGTCGGTGAAGGCCGAGTCCAGCTGCGACACGATCGTCGCGGCAATGGTGGTCATGGTCTGGTAGAGGTTGTGCGGGACAGCACCGAGGACCGCCCCCGAGACCATGGCCACCGCCATGGTCTCTCCGAGCGCCCGGCCCAGGCCGAGCACCGAGGCACCGACGATCCCGGTGCGCACCCACGGCAAGGTGACCGCCCGCAGGGCCTCCGCCTCGGTCATGCCCAGCGCGACGGCACCGTCGACCGCGTCGCGCGGCACCTGGCGAAGAAGGTCCCGGGTGGTGGCGGCGATGATGGGCAGGATCATCACGGCCAGGACCACCCCGGAGGTGAACAGCCCCTCGCCGTACCCGGGCGAGCCCTTCAGGAACCGCAGCACCGGCACGTCAGGGACGTGCCCGGCGATGAACGGTGAGACGTGATGGGAGAGGAACGGCCCGAGGGCCAACGCTCCCCACAGGCCGATCACCACGCTAGGCACGCCGGCGAGGACCTCAAGGCAGAGGCCGATGGCGCCTGACAGGCGTGGCGGCAGCTTCTCCACCACCACCAGGGCCGTCCCGATGGCGATAGGAACAGCCAGCACGAGGGCGATGAACGACGACTCCACGGTACCGGCGATGAGCGGCAGGGCACCGAAGCTGGCGCCAGGTGGATGGGCGACGCCGCCAGTGACCACCGGCTGGGCGTACTGGCTCCCAGGCCGCCATGCGACGTGGGTGAAGAACCCGAACCCGTTGTAGGCGATGACCGGCCAGGCCTTGACCAGGAGGGCGGTGACCACGGCCACCAGGGCCAGGAGGGGAACGAGCGCGCATACGGCGAGCACGGGGCGGGTCCACCGCTCGGCGAGGTCGAAACGGCGACCGGAGGATCGACGGCCACGCCCCACCCCGCCGGAACGGCCGTCACCCGACGCGCCGCCGCCGGACGATCCTCCGCTGCCGGCTCCGCCCGAGCCGCCCCCCGGGACCGCCGGGCCGCCGGTCGACGGCGCCCCACCTGCCGACGTGCCGTCACCGGAACCGGTCACCACGGCTGCCGGGACCTCGACCGGCGAGGCCCCCTGCTCGCCCGACGTCGCCGGCGTCGGTCGGGTCCCGAGCGGAGCGAGGGTGCCAAGGCTGGCGACTGGCATCAGGCCACCGGACCGTTCGGAAGGGCAACCAGGAGCCGACGCGCCCGGATGGCCCGCGCCCGGGTGCGGCCTGCCGGGACGATGCCCCGGCAGGTCGCACCACCGACGAGGGTCGTCACTGGATCTTGGACAGGAGGTTCTCGGACACCGCCACCGCCGAGGCCGGCAACGGCTGGAAGTTCACCGCGCCCAGGAACGACGGCGTCGAGCCGCCACTGGGGTCCATGGCCCATGCCAGGAGGGCCTTGATGGCCTGGGCCGTGGTGGCGCTGGACTGCTGTGCGTTCACGATGGCGTACTCGTAGTTGATGATGGGGTAGCCCTGCGCCGCCTTGGTGCCGTTCACGAGGGAGATGGCCCCCGAGGCCGGCGTGGTGGCGGCGAAGCTGGCGGCCTCAGCGGCGATCGACTGCGAGGTCAGAGCCACGTAATTGCCCGAGCCGTTCTGCAGCTCGGCCTGACCCAGGTGGTCGCCCTGCGTCTGGGACTGGTAGCTGATCCCGATGTAGGCCACGCAGCCCGGTGTGGCGTTGCAGCCGCTCACCATGCCGCCGTTGCCGTTCTCCCCCAGCGCGTTGGGGATGGCTGGGAACGAGACCGAGGTGCCGTAGGAGATCGTGGTGCCCCAGCCGCTCGGGTCCTGCTTCGACAGGTACTGGGTGAAGATGAACGTGTCACCGCTGCCGTCGGAACGGTGCAACGCCACGATCTTGAGGTTCGGGAGGGTGACCCCCGGGTTCGCAGCGGCGATCTTCGGGTCGTTCCAGTTGCTGATCTTCCCCTGGTAGATGGCCGACAGGAGCTTGCCGTTGAGCTTGAGCGTGCCGCTGAACCCGGGGATGTTGTAGTTGATCATCTGCGCCGAGATGGCCAGGGGGATGTTCTCGAGGCTCGGCGTGGACTGGGTCTGGGCGGACGACAGGTAGGCATCCGACGCACCGATGTCCACCGCACCCGTCGATGCCTGCGAGATGCCGGTGCCGGACCCGGTTCCTGCCGGCGTGACCGTGATGTTCGAGTGCAGCGCCGTGTACGCCGGCGCCCACTTCTGGAACAGGGGGTAGAGGAGGGTCGAACCTGTCTCGGACAGCGACACGGTGGCCGTGGGGGGCTTCTCGAGAGAGGCGAGGCTCGGCGCGCCCGAGGAGGAGGTTGAGGAGGACGAGGTCTTCGCCGCTGCGTTCGTCGAGCTGGACGTGCTCGACGAGCTGCAGGCAGCCAAGGCCAGAGCGGCGCCAGCCACGAGGGACACGGCGCCGAGTCGACGGCGACGGCCGGCGGTCAGCAGCGATCGGGGCGCGTTGGGGCGCGTTGACATAGGGGTACTGCTCCTTTCGGAAGGTGGATCGTGACGTGAGGGCGAACGGCAGGTCTGCTCGTCACCGGACGTCGGTCCGGTCGAGCGTCGGCGGGTGGAGGCGACCGACCGGCGCATCCGGCGGCAGCCTCGGTACCCACCCCGGCCTGTGTGGACGGCGGGTCGTGGACCGGCTCGGGGGCGACCCGATCGGTCGAAACGGTCAGCTGGAGCGGCTCATCCGATCCTCCCGCTCACGTAGCTGACCGTCTCGGGCTCGGTGGGCGAGTCGAACACCTGAGCAGTGGCGCCGCTCTCGACCAGCCGGCCGTTGTAGAAGAACGTGGTGGTGGTCGACACGCGGCGAGCCTGAGCCAGGTTGTGGGTGACCATCACCATGGTGAGGTCGCCGGACAGCTGCAGCAGCAGGTCCTCGACCATCTCGGTGCTGATCGGGTCGAGCGACGATGTCGGCTCATCCAGGAGCAGCACCTCGGGTCCGACGGCGAGTGCACGGGCCAAGCACAAGAGCTGCTGCTGCCCGCCGGAGAGACGGAACGGCGAGTCGTCGAGCCGGCCGGCCACCGCCGACCACAGGCCCACCTGGCGCAGGTGGTGCTCGGCGATGCCAGCCAGGTCACGGCGCGGTGCCAGGCGGTGGGCGCGAACGCCAGCCACCACGTTGTCCTTGATGGACATGGGGAACGGGTTGGGTCGCTGGAAGACCATGCCGACCCGCCGCCGCAAAGCCAGCGGGTCGACACCCGCCGCCTCGACATCGTCGTCGCCCACCCTCACCGAGCCCCGGCGCCAGTAGCCTCGGACCTGGTCGTTCATGCGGTTGATCGTCCGCAGGACAGTCGACTTCCCACAGCCGGTCGGCCCGATCAAGGCGTTCACCGAATTGGGCGGGAGCTCGACGGTGACATCCTGCAGCACGGTGGTGGCACCGAACCCGACGCTCAGATCGGTCAACCGCACCGCCGGACGCAGCGCGACAGCCACAGCACCAGGGGTGCTGCGTGCCGACTGCTCGGCGCCAACGGCGGCAGCCGTCGCGCCGTAGCCCCTGGTGGCGGAGGACCGGCCGGCAGTGGGCCGGCTCATGGGCTGGCTTTCCCTCATCGCCAGTCACCGTAGATGTGGCGGGTGAACGATCCGCGAACACGACGCAACAC
>JAJZLP010000301.1:0-8575 GCA_021803325.1 Actinomycetes bacterium | reverse complement strand
TCGACTTCGGCCCACGAACGCGGTGCCAGCTCGTAGTCGTCGCCCTCCACCAACCGGCGCGCCGGGCTGGCTCCAGCTTCAGGCACCGGCACACCCGCCGCCCGCAGCACTGCGCCGGGTCCTGCCACCGCGGCACGGACCGCGGAGAGCGGGGTGGTGCGCTGCCGGTCCGCGTCGGTCACCGCCAGCTCACGCAACAGAACCGCTGCCTCCACCCCTGCCTGCTGGGCAGCCGACACCACGTCGGCGGATCGATTGGCCACCTCGCTGGCTGGCGCTGCACGCAGCACAGCCACAGCACGGCGGGCCAACCACCCGGGCAGGACTTCCTCTGCGCGTTCGGCCAGACGCAGGCCGGCGGAGCGCAACATCGCGTCGGGATCCTCGCCGAACGAACCTGCCGCCGGCGCACCCTCGAGCGGACCCACCTGGGGCTCACCTTCGAGCGGACCCACCTGGGGCTGACCTTCGAACGAACCTGCCGCCGGCGCACCCTGGGACATACCTGCCGCCGACCCGCCCTCGGGCAGGAATTCCTCGGATGCTCCCGACGGCTCCATACCCGACGTCGACGTCAGCTCTCCACCACGTCACCGAGGAGGTCGACGCGCACGCCGGTGCGACGGAGCCACTCGATGGCGCCCTCGACAGCGGCGGGCTCGCCCCCCAGCTCGCAGACGATCCACCCCTCGGTCTCGTCCACGTTGGCGCGGCGGATGTTCGGCACCACACCGTGGTCGGTCACGAGCTGGGCGATGATCGGCGCCCGCACCAGCTCCTCGGGGAACGTCAGCCGCATCCTGACCTCGATCATCGGGTCTCCCCCCGTGTCGCGCGCCCCGTGTCGCTGCCGGAAGCTGCCGGACCGGCACCGTAGCCCGTCCAGACGGGGACCGCCCGGACAGTGACGTCGGATGGGGTGTCGGATGGAGGGTGCACGCCGGCTGCTGCGTTCAGATTGCCGGGGCGTAGACCCTCGAGGTCGACGGTGACGTAGCGGTAGCCCGCGCCCCGGACCGCGGCAACGACGTCCTGGCGCTGTTCCAGGCACCGGGGGAGGTCGCCAGCAGGGACCTCCACCCGAGCAAGGTCCCCGTAGTGCCTGACCCGGACATCGCCGAAGCCCAGGGCCCGCAGGCCTGCCTCGGCGGCACCCACGGACCGCAGCGTGCCGATGGTCACCGGCGTTCCGTACGGCAGCCGGCTGGCAAGGCAGGGTGCTGCCGGCTTGTCCCAGGTCACCAGCCCGGCCCGCCGGGACGCCGATCGCACCAGCGCCTTGTCGAACCCCGCCTCGACCAGGGGGAACATCGCACCGGCCTCGGCCGCAGCACGCTGCCCGGGACGGTGGTCTCCCAGGTCGTCGACGTTGACCCCCAGCACCACCGTCGCCTCCTCGGCCGACGCCAGCGGTGCGAACGCCTCCATCAAGGCGCTCTTGCAGCGGAAGCACCGGTCCAGGCCGTTCGCCCGGTATCGGGGGTCGTCCATCTCGGCAGTGGCCACCGCCTGCCATCGCAGGCCCCACGTGCGCGCCAGATCCTCACAGGCCTGTCGTTCACTGGACGCGAGCGACGGCGAGACCGCCGTCGCGCACAGGACCCGGTCTCGACCCAGCACCTGGGTGGCGGACCAGGCGAGGAAGGCGGAGTCAGCCCCCCCACTGAAGGCGACCACCACCCGGTCGAGCCGGGTGAGCACCTGGTGGAGACGCTCCTCGGCATCCGGCCCGGTGGACGAGGAGTTGGACGTGCCGGGCCTGGCACCGAGCCGGCTGGTGGCACCACTCATCGAGCCCCGCCCGACAGGTCCAGGGCCTCATCCAGATCGGCTACCACCCCGGCCCAAAAGGGGCCGAAATCGGCGAAGCGAGCGGAAGCCTCGTCGAACCGCATCTCGTAGACACAGGCCTTGAGGTCATCAGGCCGGGTGGCGAACAGCGTGACCCCCCACTCCCAGTCGTCGAGGCCGGTCGACCCGGTGATCAGTTGCAGGACCCGGCCGTGGAACCGGCGCCCCACCCGACCGTGGCCCAGCATGAGCTCCTTGCGCTCCTCGAACCCCATCGCATACCAGTTGTGCACGTCGCCCCGCCGCTTGGACATCGGGTAGAAGCAGAACGCCGGTTTGTCCGCTGGTGGGAGCTGCGGGTACAGCCGTGCCTGGCGCATCTCCTCGGGGATGCCCGCTGCGTACTCGCTCACCTCGGTCAGCGATACGTACGAGGCTGTCACCGTGCAGCCCGCCGCCTGGACCGCGCCCTGCAGGGCTCGCAGCCGACGCAGGTCCGGGCCCAGTGCCATCAGGCCGACATCGGCTTTGTGGCCGAGGACGCTGACGGTGACCACCTGATCCCCAGCCTGCCTGGCGCTGGCCACCGCCGCGCCCAGACGAGCCCGGTCGGTCCCCGGACCGACATGGCAGAAGAGGTGAAGGACCCCGAGACCGTCGACAGGAGACACCATCCCCGCTGCGCCCGCCCTCGCGACGTGCACCGCTGCTGCCTCCGCCTCGGGACGCGACGCCGACGCCTCGGCGGCGACCGCCCCGGCCACGGGAGCACCGGTCGGTCCGGTCACAGCGGGGTCGGCTTCCACACGCCCGATTCTATGAACGTGACGGAGGGGCGCCCGATCGGGCGCCCCTCCGTGCACACTCGGCCGGGCCCGCAGGCCCGCCTCGGCATCCGCTGCCGGCTCAGAAGTCGTCCATGCCGCCGCCGGGCATGGCGGGGGCGCTGTCCTTCTCCGGCTTGTCGACGATGACGGCTTCGGTGGTGAGGAAGAGCGCCGCGATCGACGCCGCGTTCTGCAGCGCCGAGCGGGTCACCTTGGCAGCATCGATGACACCGGCGGCGAACAGGTCCTCGTACACGCCGGTCGCCGCGTTCAGACCCTCGGCTGGCTTCTTCAGGTTCCGGACCTTCTCCACCACGACGCCGCCTTCCATGCCGGCATTCACGGCGATCTGCTTCAGGGGCTCCTCCACCGCACGGGCCACCATCCGGCAACCCGTCGCCTCGTCACCCTCGAGCTTCTCCGACCGCTGCAGGATGTTCTGCTGCGCGCGGAGCAGAGCGACCCCGCCACCGGGGACGACACCCTCCTCGATGGCGGCCTTGGTGGTGGAGACCGCGTCCTCGATCCGGTGCTTCTTCTCCTTGAGCTCGACCTCGGTGGCCGCGCCGACCTTGATCACTGCGACGCCACCCGACAGCTTCGCCAGGCGCTCCTGGAGCTTCTCGCGGTCGTAGTCGGAGTCGGTGTTCTCGATCTCGGCCTTGATCTGGTTGATCCGGCCCTTGATGTCGGAGTCGTCGCCAGCACCCTCGACGATCGTGGTCTCGTCCTTGGTGATGACCACCTTGCGGGCCCGGCCCAGCAGGTCGAGGCCGACGTTCTCCAGCTTGAGGCCGACCTCTTCGGTCACGACCTGGCCACCGGTGAGGATCGCCATGTCCTGGAGCATCGCCTTGCGCCGCTCACCGAAGCCCGGGGCCTTCACCGCCGCGCTCTTGAAGGTGCCGCGGATCTTGTTGACCACCAGGGTGGCCAGAGCCTCGCCCTCGACGTCCTCGGAGATGATCACCAGGGCCTTACCCGTCTGCATCACCTTCTCCAAGACCGGGACCAGATCGCGTACCGCGGCGATCTTCGAACCGACGAGCAGGACGTAGGGGTCCTCGAGGACCGCCTCCATCCGCTCCGGGTCGGTCACGAAGTACGGCGAGATGTAGCCCTTGTCGAAGCGCATGCCCTCGACCAGGTCCATCTCCATGCCGAAGGTCTGCGACTCCTCGACGGTGATGACGCCGTCCTTGCCCACCTTGTCGATGGCCTCGGCGATCATCTGACCGATCTCGACATCCGCTGCAGAGATGGCGGCCACCTGGGAGATCTGGGACTTGTCGTCGGTGTCCCTGGCCTGGGAGCGCAGAGACTCGACGGCCGCCTCGACGGCCGCCTCGATCCCACGCTTCAGCGACATCGGGTTGGCCCCGGCAGCCACGTTGCGCAGGCCCTCGTGGACCATGGCCCAGGCGAGGACAGTGGCGGTGGTGGTGCCGTCACCGGCGACGTCGTCGGTCTTCTTCGCGACTTCCTTGACGAGCTCGGCCCCGACCTTCTCCCACGGGTCCTCGAGGTCGATCTCCTTGGCGATCGACACACCGTCGTTGGTGATGGTGGGGGAACCCCACTTCTTCTCGAGGACGACGTTGCGACCCTTCGGGCCGAGGGTCACGCGTACAGCGTCGGCCAGCTTGTTCATGCCGTTCTCGAGGGCCCGTCGGGCTTCCTCGTCGAAGGCGATCAGCTTGGGCATTCCTGGATCCTCCGTCGCTTCCGGTTCGGGTCGCCGCGGGCGCCCCGGCATGGATCCGGTCAGCGCTCCCGAGCGGCACTTAGCACTCTACTCGTTCGAGTGCCAAGAGCAAACCACCTCCGGCGGCGATGCGCAAGGCCCCCCCCGGCAGACGGGCGAGGAACCACCGGCGGGCGCGACCCCGACAGGCATGGCCGCCCGGCGGCAGGCGGCAGGCGGCAGGCGGCAGGTCAGCGGATGTGGCGACCGGTCAGGCCACACGCAGCCGGAACGGAGGCCGCCGGCCAGCAGGGGTGGCGACCGGTCAGCCGCCGGCGACGGCGGGCACGACCGAGATGGTCTGCCCGTCGGACACCGGGGTGTCGAGCCCTTGGAGGAAGCGAACGTCCTCGTCGGCCAAGAAGACGTTCACGAACCGCCGCAGGGATCCGTCGCCGTCGAAGAGCCGCTCGCCCATACCCGGGTGGGCGCCATCGAGCGCCCGCAGCACGTGGCCGACGGTGTCGCCCTCGAGCGCGATCTCGCCGACGCCGCCGGTCAAGCTGCGAAGCTGGGTGGGGATGCGGATGGTGACGCTCATCAGGCCCTCCGGTCAAGCGTTGCATCGACGTCGACGGTCGCATCGAACGCCTGGAGTGTGGGTGCGATCGTAGCGGTGGGCCCGACCACCCCGGCCAGCGCCTCTACCGTCTTGAGCCCGTGGCCGGTGATGTACGCGACCACCTTCTCCTCGGGCCGCACCACCCCCTGGGCTGCCAATTTGGCCAGGGAGGCGATCGTGACCCCCCCAGCCGTCTCGGCGAAGATCCCTTCCGTCCTGGCCAGCAGGCGTATCCCGTCGATGATCTCGTCGTCGGTCACCGACGCGAACGCACCACCGCTGCGCCGCACCGCGTCGAGCGCATACCAGCCGTCGGCGGGGTTGCCGATGGCCAGGGACTTGGCGATCGTGGACGGCTTGACCGGGCGGATGGCGTCGGCCCCGGCCGCGAACGCGTCGGCGACCGGGGCGCAGCCTGCCGCCTGAGCCCCCGAGACCCGCACATGCGGCTCCTCGTCGAGCAGGCCCACCCGGTACAGCTCGCCGAACCCCTTGCGGATCTTCGTGAGCTGGCTGCCCGAGGCGACGGGCACGATCACGTGGTCGGGCGCCTGCCATCCGAGCTGCTCCGCCACCTCGAAGGCGAGGGTCTTCGACCCTTCGGCGTAGTAGGTGCGGATGTTGACGTTGACGAACGCCCACGACGGGTGCTCGCTGGTCAGTTCGGCGCAGAGCCGGTTGACGTCGTCGTAGGTGCCGTCGACCGCGACGACGTGGCCGCCGTACACCGCCGTGGTCACGATCTTGGCGGTCTCGAGGTCGCTGGGGATGAAGACCACCGACACCATGCCGGCCCGCGCCGCGTGGGCAGCAACCGAGTTGGCCAAGTTGCCCGTCGAGGCGCAGGCAGCGACCTTGAACCCGAGCTGCCGGGCTTTGGTGAGGGCTACGGACACCACTCGGTCCTTGAACGAACCGGTCGGGTTGGCGGTGTCGTTCTTGAGCCACAGGTCGTGCAGGCCCAGCTCCGCGCCCAGGCGCTCGGCCCGCACGAGCGGGGTGAACCCGGTGCCGAGGTCGATCGGCGCTGGATCGTCGACCGGCAGCAGCGGCGCGTAGCGCCAGATGGTCTGCGGACCAGCGGCGATCCGCTCCCGAGTCAGATCGGCAGTGACCCGCTCGTAGTCGTAGTCGACTTCCAGTGGGCCGAAGCAGAAGTCACAGACGTGCAGCGCCTCAGCCGGATAGGTGCGCGCACATTCCCGACAGCGCAGGCCGGTGACATAGTCCACGGAATCCTCCTCATCGGTCGGGCATTGGCACCTGGTCCACCCACCCGTAGGCGTGTGTCACTGGTTGCCGCGGCGTCGCAGGGCCCGTCCCTCGGCCGCTCTGGATGATCGTTCCATGGTGGACGATGACGGGCCGCCGTGCAAGCCGGGCCGAAGTCGGGCCACGGGGGACGACGGAACGTCGGTGTCGGGACCCAGGCGCGTCCGACGAGACAGGCGGGCATGCCTGGCCCGCAGGCATGGTGTGCGCACTGGGCAGGGCAGGGCCGGGTGTGCGCACTGGGCAGGGCCGGGCCGGGCCGGGCCGGCATACGCTCGGGACGGGGGCGGGCCTGCAGGTAGGTGCATGCGGGTGCGACGCGGTCGGTCCACGTCGCTCCCGACGTTGGGCGAGGGGCCGGGTTGTGGAGGATGATCGTCACGTGGCCGGCACCGTGCGCACCTTCGACCACCGCGACGCCAGCACGGCCGAGCTGGTCGCGGCGAGAGCCGGTCGCCGCGTCAGCGTGTGCCTGCCGGCGCGCGACGAGGCCTCCACGGTCGGGGCCATTGTCGGCACGATCATCGGCTCGCTGACCTCGGCTGGTGGAGGCGCCGACCTGGTGGACGAGGTGCTGGTCGTCGACGACCGATCCAGCGACGCCACGGCGACGGTGGCGCGGTCGGCGGGGGCGCGGGTGGTGCGCACGCCGTCGGGGGCCGGCGGCAAGGGTGCTGCGATGCGCACTGCCCTGGAGCATGCGGACGGCGACCTGGTCGTGTTCGTCGATGCCGACATCGAGAACTTCGAGCCGCACTTCGTCACCGGCCTGCTCCTGCCGCTCCTGCTCCGCGAGGACGTCGCCCTGGTCAAGGGCTGCTACGACCGCCCGCTCGCCGGGCGCGCGGGTGAGGGCGGCCGGGTCACCGAATTGGTGGCCAAGCCCGTACTGGACCTGCTCTTCCCGCGGCTGTCGGGTGTCCGACAGCCGCTCGCCGGCGAGACCGCCGCACCGCGAGCGGTGCTTGACAAGGTCGAGCTGACCGACGGCTACGGGGTGGAGATCGCCGTCCTGATCGACGTGGCGGAGCACTTCGGTATCGGATCGATCGCCCAGGTCGACCTGGGCACCCGCGTCCACCGCAACCGACCCCTGCGGCAGCTGCGCCCGCAAGCTACCGATGTCCTGCGAGCGGCGCTTCACCGAGCCGGTGTCACCGACCCTCGCCCACCGGGCACCGCCGATCGCTGACGGGTTCTCCGAGCATCAGCCCGAGCTCGCCTGACACAGCCACAACAGCGCCCTCGTCCGACAACACCACGCCATCGCCGTCGTCCACACAGGCGAAGCATCGCCGTCGTCCATACGACCACGCCATCGCCGTCGCCCGACACAGGCGAAGCGTCGCCGTCGTCCGACACAGCCACGCCATCGCCATCGTCCAGCGACCGCGCCAGCGGCACCCCGGCTCGCCGTGGACGAAGCGGACGGTCGTAGATGGGGCACTAGCCTCGAACGATGGCTTCGCCACACCCGGTTCTGCCCCCCTGCCCGGCCGACGAGCCGGACACCATGCGCTCACCGAGCGCCGTACCCATGGTGATCGCGTCCAACCGCGGCCCCCTGTCGTTCGCCTTCGGCGACGACGGCATGCCTGCACCGATCGGATCCGCAGGCGGTCTCGCAGGATCGCTGCACGACCTCGTCGCCGGGAGCGGAGCCACGTGGGTGTCGTGCGCCATGTCGGACGCCGACCGGGCGGCTGTGGCCGCCGGCCTCATGCACCAGGACGGCCTGCGGATCGTGGCCGTGCAGCCAGACCCCGACGACTACGCCATGGCCTACGACGTCGTGTCGAACGCCACGCTGTGGTTCACGCACCACCATCTCTTCGACCTGACGCGCCGGCCACGCTTCGACCACCACTGGCACCGGGCATGGGACGCCTACCGCTCCTTCAACCAGGAGATGGCCGAGCAGGTGGCCGCCGAAGCGGGCCCCGGCGCTGTCGTCCTGGTCCAGGACTACCACCTGGCCCTGGTGCCGGCTGCGGTTCGCTCCCTGCGTCCCGACCTTGCCGTCGTGCACTTCTCCCACACCCCCTTCGCCGATCCCGGGGTGCTGCGCGTCCTGCCGGACCACGCCGCAGTGGAGCTGCTGACAGGGATGGCCGGGGCCACGGCGTGCGGGTTCCACACCCGGCGGTGGGCTGCCGCCTTCACGGCGTGCTGCGCGGACCGGGGCGTCGTGGCACCGAGGACGTTCGCCTCCCCGCTCACCCCCGACCCCGACCGGCTGCAGGCGCGTGCCTCGTCACCGGCGTGTGCTGCGGCCGCCGACCACCTCCTCACACAGGTCGGCGACCGCACGATGATCCTGCGTGTCGACCGGGTGGAGCCGTCGAAAAACCTGGTGCGCGGCTTCTGGGCGTTCGACGA
>JAJZLP010000190.1 GCA_021803325.1 Actinomycetes bacterium | reverse complement strand
GCAGCTGCCCCAGACCCGGCAGCTGCAGGTGTGACACCCGTGCCGGCAACCGGCGCCTCCGAGCGCTTCTCGCCCGCCCGATCGCCCCCGGAGCCCACCGCAGTGGACTCGGCATGCCGGTCGGCAAGAGCGGCGACGAGCTCCATGTCCTCCAGGTGTGCGCGCAAGGTCTGGATGCGCAGCGCTGTGGCCAGCATCCAGACGAAGGCCAACGTGAACGACACGAACCCCAGGAGCATGGTGACGGCCATCAGCCCGTGGATGTCGACCTGAGTGTTCTCGTGCAGCGTGTGCCACCAATTGACCGAGAAGTACACGATAGGCACGTCGACCACGGCCACCAGAGCAGCGACCGCCGAGCGCCGCGCCCGGGTGTCGGCATCCGACGGGACCCGCCGGATGGCCAGATAGCCGAGCAGCAGCACCAGGAGCAACGCCGTCGACGTCAGCCTGGCATCCCACGCCCACCACACACCCCACGTCGGGCGACCCCAGATCGAGCCGGTGACCAGGGTGAGGGCAGTGAACACCAGCCCGACCTCAGCAGCAGCGGCGGCGACCCGGTCCCACACCAAGCTGCGGGTCCGTGGCCACAGCCACAGCAGGCTGCCCATGCCCAGGGCACCGAAGGCCAGGTAGAGGGCGACCCAGGCGATGGGCGGGTGGATGTACACCAGGCGCACCAGGTTGTGCATGACCTCCGACGGTGGCGTCACCCACAGCCCCAGCCACACGGTGACGGCCATGGTGGCAAGCGCTGAGAACCCGACGCCCCGCAGCGCCCATGTCGCCTTCGGGCTCCACGGTCGGGGCATGTCCGGTAGCGGCGCCCCGGGTGGGCTCAGGGTGTCCCCCTGTCGTGACGGCGACCCGGCCATGCCCGGCGCTCCCGGCGGGCTGGACGTGGCGAGTGTTGGTGGCCCGTCACGACCGCCGCCGTTGGCCTCGAACGCGGTGCTGGTCATGATGCCTCCTGGACAGGGCCGAATACGAGCACACCGAGCCCCACGTACACGACGGCGAACACGGCGAGGACGGTCAGCCACGAGCCGCTCCCGGTGACGCCGGGCCCCGAGCTGCCGGTGCCAAGCGCCGCCTGCCACAAACGAGTGCCGGCCAGCAGGACCGGGGCCGCCACCGGAAGGAGCAGGAACGGCATGAGCGTCTCGCGCACCCGCAGTCCCGCGGTGAGCGAACCGTACAGCGTGCCGGCCGCCCCCAGCCCGACGGTGCCGACCACGGCGGACACGACCAGCTCGGGGTAGCTGTGCACGGTGGAGCCGTACAGGACGACGGCGCCGGCCCCGAGGAGCACCTCGAGGACGACCAGCTCGAGCACGACGGCGACCGCCTTGCCGAGGAACACGCCGGCCGGGTCAAGGCCCGACAGCCGGAGCGTGTCACGCGCCCCTGGCGCTGATTCCAGTGCGGCGCTGCGCTGGACAGCCAGGACGGTCACGAACAGCACCGCAACCCAGAAGAGCCCGGCGGCGGCTGCGGCCAACGCCTTGCGGTCGGGCCCGAGCGCAAACGCGAAGAGCAGCAGCACCAGGGCGGCGAAGGGCACGACCTGGTGGAGCACCACCCGCGATCGCAGCTCGATGCGCAGATCCTTGCCCGCGACCAGCATTGCGTCACGCCACATGAGCATCGGTTCCTGGCAGTGCACTGGCCGGCAGCGCGCTGACAGCCTCACATGTGACAGCCTCACAAGTGACAGCCGGCGCTGGAGCACCAGGCACGGTAGCCGCCGCGGCATCAGTGGTGGGCGTCACCAGGTCCGGCGCCGCCACCCCCACCGGCACCGCCACACCGGCCGGCACCCCCCCAGCCGCTCCGGCCTGCGCCACCCGTGTCACACCGCCAGCCACACCGCCTGGCACACCAGCCACACCACCTGGCACACCAGCCACACCACCTGGCACACCGGCCGGCACGACCCCAACCGCTCCGGCCGACGCGACGTTTGTTACACCGGTCCGCACCCCCACATCTGCTCCGGCCGGGGACCAGCAGTCCGCCACTCTCCCGCCGGCGAGCGTCACGACCTGATCGGCCAGCGGCACCACCGCCTGCAGCTCGTGCGAGGCGACCAGCACGGTGGCGCCCCCAGCGGCGGCGTCGCGGATCACGGCGTCCACCAGGTCGCGGCCAGCGGCGTCGAGCGAGGCGTGCGGCTCGTCGAGCAACCACAGCTCGGGTCGGCGCGCCACCAGGGCGGCCAGGTCGACCCGACGACGCTGCCCCGCCGACAGCCGGCCCACCGCGGTCCGCCGCAGTCGGCCGGACAGCTCCAGACGATCCAGCACGGCGTCAAGCCCGGCCAGGTCACCGCCAGCGGCGCGTACGGCGAACCGCACGCTCTCCACGACAGTGAGGTCGTCGTACAACGCGGCGGCATGACCGAGCATGCCCACCCGCCGGCGGACGGCAGTGCGGTCGGCGCGCAGATTGCAGCCCAGCACTTCGATCGCACCCGACGTGACCGCCAGCAACCCGGCACACGCCCGGAGCACGCTGGTCTTGCCAGCACCGTTCGACCCCTCGAGCACGACCACCGAACCCGGTTCCACCGCGAGGTCGACCCCGGCGAGGGCGGGGAACCGCCCGGTCAACGCGACGGCGTTGCGGAGGTGGACGACGGGGGGCATGGCCGGGACCATGCTACGGGGGTCACATGCCACGGTTCCAAGCGCGGCGACGCTCCTGGTCGCAGGCGTGCAGACCCCCCGGTCGCAGGCGTACACCCCCCCCCGGTCACCTCCATGCACCGGGGCCCCGACCGCGTTCCGCCTGGCTTGGCGAACCTGCCGGTGCAGAGCCTCGGGAGGGGCCTGGGGCGAGGGTAGGCTTTTCGCGATGACGGTGCCCATCGACGTGAGCCATGCACCGCCGGTCGCATCGAACAAGCTTGGGATAGTCCTTACCGGCGGTACGATCTCGACAGTCCCCACCGGCACCGGGTTGAGCTTGTCGGATCGCCGAGCACGCGCCCTGGTCCCAACCGGGGATGTCATCGTGGCGGCCCCGATCACGCGCCTGTCGGAGGACATCCAGCCGGCCGATTGGATCCTCATCGCCGAAGCCGTCCACAGCTTGTGGTTGGACGGTGCCAGTGGTGTCGTTATCCTCCACGGCACTGACACCATGACGTACACGAGCGCCGCACTCTCCTTTCTGCTCGCGAGCCTTCCCATACCGGTGGTGTTGACGGGGTCGAACCGGCCGGTCGACGACCCCCACTCGGATGCTGCCACCAATGTGGGGGATGCCGTCGTGGCAGCGCGTGGTCTACCCGCCGGGACGTACATCAGCTTTGCCGGCACCGCAGGCGAACCCAGCGATGTACTGCTGGGTACCACAGCCCGTAAACGCCAGGCTGGTGGTCGCGCGTTCGTCTCGGAAGGTCGGCCACCAGTGGCCGAGGTACGTCATGGCGAACTTCGCCTGCTCGTGCCGCCAGTGCCGCCTGCGGCACCGACGCCCCCGGTGATCACACCTCGGCTGGCCGTGGACGAGCACGTGCTCGCTTTGCGCCTCTATCCCGGCTGCCCGCTCGACGCTCTCGGTCAGATGGCGCAGAGCAGCATGTACCGCGGCGTGGTGGTGGAGCTCTACGCGTCAGCTACCGGGCCGAGCGGTCCACCCGAACGATCTCTGGCACGCTTCACCGAGTCGTGCACCCGCAGTGGAGTGGTCGTCGTGGGGGTCGTCTCTGCCGGTCTCCCGGAAGTCTCGGGGCTCTACGAGTCAACCCGTGCGTTCACCGACGCTGGCGGGCTACTTCTCGATCTCTTGCCCGAGACGGCGACGGCCAAGCTTATGTGGGCATCGGCGCAAGCCACCGATGCCGCTGCAGTTCGCGACCTCATGCTGAGCCCAATAGCTGCCGGCTGAGGTTGGGGACGACAACAAGCAAGTCACACAAGGGGAGCGCAATGGCGAGACGGAGCGCCTGGAGCTTGGTACCACGGCCGGGGTCACGGGCAAGGGTCCCGCTTTCGCCGGAAAGGCCCTCACCTGAGAAGCACGTCATCCGGCGAACCTCGGTGGCGGGGATCCTCGTAGCCATCGCCACTGTGATCGGCTACTTCTTCCTCCCGATCGTCCCACGTGCGGACCGCGTCTGGTTCAGCATCGTGCTCGGAACGATCCTACTTGCGGCATTCGCCTGGCTGGGTATCGCTGAGCTCATCGAGATCCGACGCGAGCAGGTCCAGATCCGAATGAGCACGTCCGACCTGAATGGACGCTTTTCCGAGACAAGTAGGGAGCTCGAGCGTCTTCTCACCGACACTCGGCAAGACCGCCACTCGGGCGCCCTGTACAAAGGAGAGATCCGCAACGTCTCCCTCCGTGCCGCCACCCTGCACACCCTCATCGACGGATTAGTGCATGCGGTGCCTTCGAACCGACGCACCGATCTGCTCCACCGCATCGGCGTTACCGTAGGTGCGACGTGGTCCCAGGACCTCCTCGACGAGTTCAGGCGGTACGAAGGATCGAATTGGGCGGCGGTCGCCCACGACACGAAAGGGATCATGCGGCGGTGGGCCGAGTACGACGCCTCGGCCGGCATGGGCCGGTTCGACTTCGACGAGCTCGACGACACGGGTTGCGGTGCGGTGGTACTGGAGAACAGCTGCTTGAGCCGGCTGCCGAGCACATGGCCACTCGACCACTTCATGGCCGGCTATATCGAGGGCACGTTACGCGCGCTCCTTGAGTCCGACGTCTCTGTGAACCTCGTGGACCCAAGCACTGAGGTCCGCCCGAGCAGCCGGTTCATAGTGGTTTCGGCCGCCGCTCCGACGGCGCCCGTTGCGTCGCCGTAACCCACCAGGGTGACGCTGGTCCAGACGCTCATATCCCGTCCAGACCCTCAGCCCAGGTCCAGACCCTCAGCCCAGGTCCAGACCCTCAGCCCAGGTCCAGACCCTCAGCCCAGGTCCAGACCCTCGACAAACCCGAGCAGCGCGACGGTGACCTCGTCGGGACGCTCCTGCTGCACCCAGTGGCCGGCCCCATCGACCAGAGTGACGCCACGTAGGTCGGTGAGCCACCGTTCCATCCCCTGCCAGGGAGTGAACGCGAGGACAGGGTCCGAGGCTCCGGCCACGAAGGCGGCGGGCACGTCGACGGTCGTGCCGGCCAGGTGCGCCGAGAGCTCCCAATTGCGGTCCAGGTTGCGGTACCAGTTGAGGCCACCTGTGAACCCGGTCCGAGTGAACGCGGCCACGTAGGCGGCCAGCTCGTCGGCCGGGAGCCACCCCGGCAGCCCGGCCGGCTCGGGGAGACGTTCGACCATCCCCCGCCCGTCGTCTGCGCTGACCAGCTCGGCAAGCGAGCCGCCGCCGTTGCCCTCCGACAGCCCAGCCAGAAAGCGGCGCATGGTGGTCGCCGGGTCTCGACCAAGATCGGCGTCGGCCACACCCGGCTCCTGGAAGTAGAGGATGTAGAAGAACGAGCTCCCGAACAGGTGGCGGAAGATGGCGGTCGGGGGACCGGACGGGCGGGCCAGGAACGGCACGCTCATGCCGACGACACCGGCGACACGCTCGGGATGGCGCTGGGCCAGTGCCCACACCACGATGGCGCCCCAGTCGTGCCCGACGAACACGGCACGCTCCTCACCGGCGTCGTCCAACAGGCCGAGGAGGTCGCAGGTGAGCTGCTCGATGTCGTACGCCTCGATCGGCGTGGGCCTCGACGACCCGCCATAGCCCCGCTGGTCCGGCGCCATGACGTGGTATCCGGCGTCGATCAGAGCTGGCACCTGGTGGCGCCACGACCGGGCCAACTCGGGGAAGCCGTGGGCCAGCACCACGAGCGGCCCGGACCCGCCGTCGTCGACCCGTAGCTCCACCCCGTTGGTGGCGACCATCCGCTCCACGACCGCTGGTCCCTTCATCGACACGGCTGTAACGCTATCGCCGACACCCGTCACCCCGACATGACCGGAGCGCACATCTCCTGCAACACCGGTGCCGTCTCCTCGACACCGGGGCAGCCTTCGCCACACCGAAGCCGCTACGACGGGACCGGCACACCGAAACCGCTACGACGGGACCGGCACACCGAAGCCGCTACGACGGGACCGGCACACCGAAACCGCTACGACGGGACCGGCACACCGAAGCCGCTACGACGGGACCGGCACACCGAAGCCGCTACGACGGGACCGACACACCGAAGCCGCTACGACGGGACCGGCACACCGAAGCCGCTACGACGGGACCGGCACACCGAAGCCGCTACGACGGGACCGGCACACCGAAACCGGCGCATCACCGGCGTCGGCGCCGCCGGCAAGAGCCCGCCACAGGCATACCCAGCCACATCCGCCGCAGGCGTACAGTGGTGCAGGCGTACAGTGGTGCAGTGGTGCAGTGGTGCAGTGGTGCAGCGGTGCAGCGGTGCAGCGGTGCAGCGGCGCACCGTGCCTGCGAAAGTAACCTCACGCCCTGATGGACCGGTCCGCCGACAAGACCCGTCGACCGTTCTTCCGGCGCTTTCCCCTTCTGCCTGCGGGTGCGGTCATCGCAGTTGTCGCGGCACTGGCGATAGGAATCACGCTGCTCGTCACCCGAGGGGCGACGAGCACGGGCTCCGGCCACCGCCCGACCGCCATCCGGCACACCGGCGGATCCCAGAGCTCCCCGGCATCGATCGGCACCAGCAATACCAACTCCGGCAGCTCCGGCAGCTCCGGCAGCACGGGCAGCACCGGCAACTCCGGCAGCACCGGCAGCTCCGGCAGCACCGGCAGCTCCGGCAGCTCCGGCAACTCCGGCAGCACCGGCAGCGCACTCCCGGGAACGGGATTGTCGACACCATCGGCGGAGACCACCATCGCTGTACCCGTTGTCCGGTGCCCGACCAGCCGCGGTGTGGACCAGGTGCCGACGACTCGATATCCGGCGACGGTTCCTGCCACATTGCCGCCGGCAGTGTCCGGCACCCTCAGCTACTACACCGACAACGTCGCGTCGTTGCAACCGGTCCTGGCGCCCGCCGGGTGGCACTGCAGCGTGGCCGTAGGAGCGGACGGCTCCACCACCGTCGACGTGGTCGCTCCACAAGATCCGTTGCCCACTGGGTTCACCGGCCAACTCCCGACCACCGACGAGGCCGTCACCGCCATCACCCCCGCCGCCTGCCAGGGCTGCATCTACTCGATGGTGTGCCCATTCGTGCCAGCATCAGGACTCGAGCTCAGCTATGCCGGCCTCCCCTGCCACGAGTCCTCGCCTCCCCAGGAGTCGGCGAACTGGCCACCTCCACAGGAGTCGGTGACCTGGCTGCGCGGCCCCGCAGCGCCCGGTGCCACGACGGTGGACGACACGATCGCCTTCGAAGACCCACCGGGTGTCGCCGGTGACGCGACGCCGTCCGGCGGTCCCTATCCAGCGAACGGCATCCTTCGGTACCGGTGGCAACACGGCGGGTACGGCACGGCAGCAGCAGCGACGTGCACCCTCCCCCAGGCGGACCACTCCGTATGCACCGCCATCCTGAACGCGTTCGCAGCGAGTGGCTGGGGCCTTTTCAGCGGGTAGCGACTCCCCTGCCTGCCGACCACGTGGCCGCCGAATCCCTGCCTGGCACCCCTCTGGCCACCCATTCCCCTGGCAGCGGCAGCGGCAGCGGCAGCGGCAGACCGCTAGCGGCCGGTGGCCGCCACCAGGGCCATGTCGGCGTCGACCATCATGCCGACGAGCTCGGCGAAGTCCACCGTGCGCTCCCACCCCAGCTCCTGGCGGGCGTGCGACGGGTCACCGACGAGCAGGTCGACCTCAGCGGGCCGCAGGAACCGCTCGTCGATCACCACATGCTCCGACCAGTCGAGCCCGACCCTGGCAAAGGCGATCTCGCACAGCTCACGCACCGGGTGGGTCTCGCCGGTGGCCACCACGAAGTCACCGGGCTCGTCGCGCTGCAACATCAGCCACATGGCCCGCACATAGTCGCCGGCGAAGCCCCAGTCGCGCTGGGCATCGAGGTTGCCGAGCGACAGCTTGTCGGCCAGGCCGTGGGCGATGCGGGCCACGCCGTGGGTGACCTTGCGGGTGACGAACTCCAGCCCGCGCCGGGGGCTCTCGTGGTTGAAGAGGATGCCGGACGAGGCGTGCAGGCCGTAGCTCTCGCGGTAGTTCACCGTGATCCAGTGGCCATAGACCTTGGCCACGCCGTAGGGGCTGCGTGGGTAGAACGAGGTCGACTCGTCCTGCGGCACAGCCTGGACCTTGCCGAACATCTCCGACGACGACGCCTGGTAGAAGCGGATGGCGGGATCGACCATCCGGATGGCGTCGAGCAGGCGGGTGACGCCGAGCGCCGTGGTCTCCCCGGTCAGCACCGGCTGGCCCCACGACGTCTGCACGAACGACTGGGCCGCCAAGTTGTAGACCTCGGCCGGCCGGTGCTCGCGCAGCAGGCCGATGAGCGACACCTCGTCGAGCAGGTCGCCGGCCACCAAGGTGACCCGGTCCTGGATGTGGGCGATCCGCTCGAAGTTGAGCGTGGAAGAACGCCGGACCATGCCGACGACCTCATAGCCCTCGTCGAGGAGGAGCTCGGCCAGGTATGAGCCATCCTGTCCCGTGATACCGGTGATGAGCGCCCGCTTCGTCATGATTGTCGTCCCTCCGCTGGTGCCCGACCGTTCACCGTGACCGCACGGCGATCAGCGCCCACGCCACTGGGGTGCGCGCTTGTCCGTGAAGGCGGCGATCCCCTCAGCGGCATCCTCAGTCTGGTTGACCAGCGTCAGCATGGCATGCAGGTGAGCGAGCGCGGGATCGGCAGGCATATCAACCACAGCGTAGAACGCATCCCGACCCAGCCTCATCACCGCCGGCGAGCGCGAGGCCAGAGTGGCGGCCAGGTCGTCGACGGTCGCATCGAGGTCGTCGTGAGGAACCACACGGCTGACGAACCCCAGGCGCAACGCCTCCTCAGCCGCCACGACCCGCCCGGTGAGCATCAGGTCGAGGGCAGCTTTGGTTCCCATCGACCGCAGCATCGGGACGGTCACCATGAACGGCCACAGGCCGACCTTGATCTCTGGGGCGCCGAAGCGGGCCCGATCGGAGGCCACGACCAGATCGCAGGCCAGCGCCAGGCCGAACCCACCGGCCATGGCCCACCCCGGCACCCGAGCGACCGTCGGCTTGCCGAGGTCCCACATGGCCCGGAACACGTTCGCCAGCTCACCCCGGGCGTCGTGGAGGGCGAGGAACCCCTCGGTCTCGTCACCCATGCCGCCGAGGTCCGCTCCGGAGCAGAACGCTTCGTCGCCCGCGCCGGTGACGACGACCACCCGCACGTCGTCGTCGGTCCGCGCACCGGCCACCGCTTCCCGCAATCCGCGGACCACGTCCCAGCTCATCGCGTTTCGACGCTCAGGACGGTTGATCGTGAGCCGAAGCACACCGTCGGACACGGACACCAGCAGGTCGTCGGTGGGCACCTGGCGACGGTACCGCCATTCGGGTGCCCGCCACCACCCGAAAGCAGACCGACCCCCAAACCAGTCCCCCCGGTCCACCCCGACGGACACCAGCCGAACCGAGCCAAACCGAGCCGAACCCAGCTGATCCCAGCCGAGCCGAACCCAGCTGATCCCAGCCGCACCGAGCCGAACCGAACCCAGCGGACACCAGCCGAACCCAGCGGACACCAGCCGAACCCAGCGGAACCCAGCGGAACCCAGCGGACACCAGCCGAACCCAGCGGACACCAGCCGAACCCAGCGGACACCAGCCGAACCCAGCGGAACCCAGCGGAACCCAGCGGAACCGAGCCGAACCCAGCCGAACCCAGCCAAACCCAGCCAAACCCAATCGCCTGCTGGGGCCTCGGGGAATTCAGCAGTCGGTGCGGGCCGTCGCCCGGTATGCCGTGGTGACGTACGGCAAGGAGATCGGCTCGGGCAGCCGCTCGGCAACTCGGGCGACGTCGGCAACAAGCGCGCGCCGCTCCTGCTCCCCCATCACCGCCACATAGCTGGTGCTCGCGGCGCGGCGCAGGAGTCCGGCCCGGTCCATCACCTGCACGTGCTCGAACTGCCGGCATTCGACGTCACAGAAGGGACCCGACGCGATCACCGGAGTGAAGTCCATGCCCACCGGGTACGGCTGGCACTCCGGCCAGCGCAAAGCGGCGCTGTACTCGGCTACCCAGCCGACCGACTCGTCGATCTCGTTCCACACCAGGCCGAGACCGCCACCGGGCACGAGCACACGGTGGATCTCGGCGAGCGCTTGCGGTGCGTCGAACCAGTGAAAGGCCTGCGCCACGGTGACCGCGTCCACTGACGCTCCAGCCAGCGGGATCGCCGTATCGCGCCCGTCGAGGACCTCGACGGCCGGCAGGCGCGCCGCCAGCACCTGCCGCATGCCGTCGGAGGGCTCGACCGCCGTGACCCGGCCGCAGTGGGCCAGGATCTGGCCGGTGAAGATGCCGGTACCGGCAGCGAGGTCGAGCACGTGCGACTGCGGGCCGATGCCGAGCGTCGACACCAGGTAGTCCACGGCGGCCATCGGGTAGTCGGGCCGGGCATCGTGGTAGTACCGCCCGTCGGTGAACCCACCAACAGCCAGCTCCCTGGGGACCCCACCGCCCTGACACGCACCGGCCTGCCCCGCACCCGCACTGTCCCGACCTGCGCTGGCCTGGCCCGCACCCGCCTGGCCCGCACCCGCCTGACCGGCACCACCCCGACCTGCGCTGGCCTGACCTGCGCTGGCCTGGCCCGCACCCGCCTGGCCCGCACCCGCCTGACCCGCACCCGCTTGACCGGCACCCGCTTGACCGGCACCCGCTTGACCGGCACCACCCCGACCCGCACCTGCTGCCACCCTCGGTCCTCCGGTCGCTGCTATCTCGGTGTCTGCCACAGCACGACAGCGTAGGAGACCACAGCGACGGCGAACCCCACAGCCATTCCCATCGACGCGCCGTTGGAGCCGCCAGCCCCGACGAATCCCACTCCCGCGGCGGCGGCACCGACGATGCTCAGCAAACCGGCGAGCGCCCATCCGAGCACGGCAGGATTGCCGCCGGCACGGGCCCGGCCGAGCACCATGAAGGCGTTGCCGATCAAGGCCACACCCACCACGATGTGGGCCCACAGCACGACCGCCGGGTGAGAAGCCGTCCACGGGTGGCGATGCGGCACCGTCACGTACAGGGAGGTGGCGGTCCCGAGCAGGAACTGCGCCACCAGCGCCATGAGCGTCGCCCACGCCAACAACCGCAGGCGCTGTGCCGCTGCCCGGGATTCGGCGGCGCAGCTGCCGTCAGCGTCCGGGCCAGCGGCGGAACCGCTGATTGCAGGATTCTGAACCATGGCGTCACCTTGGCACAGATGCAGACGTCCGCTGCTCGATGCCACCCAGACAGCACAGGCAGCCAGCCCCAGATCACCCCCTCCCGGCCGCTCAGCCAGCACGGGCAGCCAGCCCCAGATCACCCCCTCCCGGCCGCTCAGCCAGCACGGGCGAGCGTGCTCATCCTTGGTCGATGGCACGCCCGACCGCTGCGACAAGCGCTGTTCCGGTCAGCGGCATATCGGCACAGGGGTCGCCGGGTCCGCGACGGTCCTCCCTGCCCGGCAGGGGGCGAGGTCGGGCAACCACGACCGGGACCCGACTGCTCCGGTTGCCCAGCACCCCGCGGATGCCTTGCGACAGGGGATCGTCGTGGTCGAGCGCCGACACCACGACGTGCGCGACGTCGAGAAGGGAGCAGTGGCCCCCGCCGACCAGGGGGCACGGCCGGCGTGGACGCCCCTGGGGCCCCGGACACCACATCACGTCATATCCCTCGCTGGCGAGTAGCTGGGTGCAGGCCAGCGCCTCGGCAGCGTCGGGCATCTCGAGCAGGACCCGGGGGCGCTCGAGCGCAGTCCCGGAAAGCGCTCCAGGTCCATGGCCCGCCACTGCGCGTTCCAACGGCCCGGCAGGATCGGGCGGGCTCGCATGCAGGTACAGGTTCGAATTCGAATTCGAATGCGGACTCGGACTCGGACTCGGGCTCGGGCTCGGGCTCGGGCTCGGGCTCGGGCTCGGGCTCGGGCTCGGGCTCGGGCTCGGGTGAGACAACGACAGCCGCTGCCACGATGCCCCGAGACGGAACCAGAGCCGGACCCCGCCGAGGATCGGGCCGCGTCGCCCTCGGGCCCGCGCTGCGTCCGGGCTCCAGCTTGGCAGCGCGATCGCCACGACCACCACACCCACCAGCACGGCGACAGACCCGATGGCGAGCGCCAGGTCCATGCCGCTCATGAAGGCACGGCGGGACACCGCTGCCAGCGCCGCGCCGATCGGCCCGCCCACGTGCCCGGCCACGGCCAGCGCCCCACCGAGCGATCCCACGACCAGCTGTTCGATGGCGGCAGGCAGGTGATGGCCGGCCAGAACCGGCACGAGGTGCCCCTGAAAGCGCGTGCTGAGCGCGCTGCCCAGGATGCCCACGCCCAGTGCGCCGCCGACCTGCAGGCCGGCGCTGTTGGTCGCCGCCCCCACACCCGAGCGTTCCGCTGGGAGCGAACCCATGACCGCCTCGGTAGCGGGAGCGAACGCCAGCCCGCTGCCGACCCCGATCAGCATCAACGCCGGTACTGCGGCACCGTAACTGCTTGCCAGACCGGTGCGCGACAGCAGCGCAAGTCCGACGGCGATGGCAACCATGCCGGCGGTCACCACCATCTTGGTCCCGACACGGTGGGCCAGCACGCTCGACACCGGCGCCACGACCACCAGAACGAGGGCGATCGGGCCCATGCGAAGCCCAGTGTCCAGTGGGCTCAAGCCGAGCGAGAACTGCAGCCACTGGGTCAGGATGAACAGCATCCCCATCAGCGAGAAGACCACCAGGGCCAGCGCTGCCATCGCTGCGCTGAACCGCCTTGAGGAGAAGAACGTCAAGTCCAGCATGGCATGGTCGCACCGTCGCTCCCAGGCGACGAAGATCCAGAGCACCAGGATCCCAGCGGCCACCGCGGCCATGACCACAGGGCTCGTCCACGAGCGGCTCGGCGCCTCGATGATCCCCCACAGGACCAGGCCGAGCCCGGCGGTGGACAGCACCGCGCCCATCGGGTCAGGACGCGTGCCTGCCGGATCCCTGGAATCGGGGACGAGCCAGACCGAGGCGACAAGCCCTACCGCCACGATGGGGACGTTCACGAGGAACACCGAACCCCACCAGTAGTGGGCTAGCAGCCAACCTCCGGCAATGGGTCCGATCGCCATACCCAGTCCCGTGGTACCCGACCAGATGCCGATGGCTCGAGCACGGCCGGCGTCGTCGGAGAAGACGTTCGTGAGGATCGACAAGGTGGACGGCATGATGGCCGCAGCACCGATCCCCATGAAGGCGCGTGAGGCGATGAGCAGGTGCGGGGTGCTCGACAAGGCGGATGCCGCCGACCCGATCCCGAACAAGACCAGTCCGACGTTGAAGACCCGCTTGCGTCCGTACCGGTCACCCAAGCTGCCGGAGGTGAGCAGCAGGCCCGCGAAGACGACGGCGTAGGCGTCGATCGTCCACTGCAGGTCTCCCGACGAAGCGTGCAGAGAACGGACGATGGTGGGCAAAGCCACGTTCAGGATGGTGTTGTCGATGCTGACCACCAGAAGGCTGACGCACAGCACCGCCAGCACGGCCCAGCGTCGGCCGGCGACGTCGGGCGGGCCCTGCCGGTGGCCGCTCCGGGTCGACCCCTTCCAGCGCACCTCGACACTATATCAATAAACTCTACGATTAGTCACTTACTACGGAGCACGACTAAACGGCCAGTCAGCGTGACCGTGTCGTGAACCTGGCACCACCACCACCAGCACCACCAGAGCCGCCGGCACCAGCACCAGCACCAGCACCAGCACCAGAGCCACCGGCACCGGCACCAGCACCAGCACCAGCACCAGCACCAGCACCAGCACCAGCACCCTGTCTGGATTGCCTCAGGTTGTACGAACGCCTGACTGGCCTCATCCGATCAGGCTCACCGGACCAGACCCACCAGACCCACCAGACCCACCAGACCCACCAGACCCACCAGACCCACCAGACCCACCAGACCCACCAGACCCACCAGACCCACCAGACCCACCAGACCCACCAGACCGGACTACTGGTAGTGCGGGGGACGCTCGTAGTCTCGATTCGCTGCCGAACGCAGAAGGGCTGCCTTGTCAGCCCGCAGGCGCGACACTTCAGCCCGTAAGCGACGAATCTCTGTCTGGAGCGCCGCGCAGCTCAGGCACGTATCCTCCGAGGCGCCATCAGCCGGTTGCTCGCCTGCCGGTTGCTCGCCTGCCGGTTGCTCGCCTGCCGGTTGCTCGCCTGCCGGTTGCTCGCCTGCCGGTTGCTCGCCTGCCGGTTGCTCGCCTGCCGGTTGCTCGCCTGCCGGTTGCTCGCCTGGCACTTGGCCACTTTACGAGAACCCGATCGCCGTCCCACCGCAGCGTCTCCGTTGCGGACACGACCGCTGCCGAACCGGGCGTCCCGGTGATCAGGAAGTCACGCCACGAAGTACGGGTCGGCCAGTCCCAACCGCTCGGATCAACAAATCGGTCGAAGGCCGCCGTGAATGGGCTCGACGCCACCAGACCCGTCGGCGACACGATGTCGTTCGACTGGATCCCGTTCCCCGACATCCTTGCTCTCGTCGGCGGCCCCGGATTCCCCGACAAGGTCTCGATCCTCGTCCCCGCTGAGCCACAACTACCGCAATCCCCTCGCACCTAAACCCGCTGTACCCGCTGTACCCGCTGTACCCGCTGTACCCGCTGTACCCGCTGTACCCGCTGTACCCGCTGTACCCGCTGTACCCGCTGTACCCGCTGTACCCGCCGAACCCGCCGAACCCGCCGAACCCGCCGAACCCGCCGAACCCGCCGAACCCGCCCCGAGCTAGCGTAGGAACGCGAACGCCGCGTCCGGACACCCGGAGCCGGCCCACCCGGGAGAACCCGATGAAGGTGCGCTTCGCCGTCGCTCCGTCCGGCCACCATGCCGAGCCCGACGGGATCACCGAGCTCGTCGCAGATCTCGAAGATCTCGGCTTCGATACCGTCTGGCTTTCGGATCTCCCGCTACGCCCGACGATCGACCCGATCGTGGGCTTGGCCCACGTGGCGGCCACCACCTCTCGCCTCAAGCTGGGCGCGAACATCGTTCCACTGGGTCACAATCCCGTCGCGCTGGCCAAGTCCCTGGCGCAGCTCGACCGTCTCTCCGGCGGACGGCTCTTGCTCAATTTCGTCGTCGGTCTCGGCGAGCCGACGGAGCGGACCGTGCTCGGTGTCGAGGGATC
>JAJZLP010000188.1:14555-15842 GCA_021803325.1 Actinomycetes bacterium | reverse complement strand
CGGACCACACGCCGCAGCGGAATTCGAGCCTTCCGAGACGTCGCGAGGACCAGGTCTTCCGGGTCGCCGCCCTCCGGGCACGCCAGACCGGGTTCGTCGACGGACGCCGGACCGGGCCCATCCGGGGACGCCAGACCGGGTTCGTCGACGGACGCCGGACCGGGCCCATCCGGGGACGCCAGACCGGGTTCGTCGACGGACGCCGGACCGGGCCCATCCGAGCACGCCAGACCGGGTTCGTCGACGGAAGCCGGACCGGGCCCATCCGCGGACGCCGAGCCGTCGGCAACCGAGGTGCCAGCTCCAGCCGGATCATCCCCCGACGTCGCCGACGGCGCCATGCCGGCCAGGCCGGATGTCCCACGACCGGCGAGCCCGGGGAACGGCTGGCCTGGAGCGGACCAGAGGTCATCGTCGGTCCGGGCACACCCGAACCCCATCTCATCGAGGAGGGTCGCGACGACCGGTCCCACCTGCGCACCTCCCCATGACGGCCTTACGCTTCTGCATCGGCAGCGCCCGGTGACGACTTGAGCTGCGGGGAGGCCCGGGGCCGAACGTCGGTGAGAGCCAGCACCGAACGCCGGAGAGAGCCGGAACGAGGCGGTCGCTGGATCAGTGACCGGGAGCGGATCCTCCCGGCGCATCACCGGCCGACGAGCTCGCCAGGCGCTCCACGGATGCACCGATCTCGCGCCACGCCGCCTCGCGACCCTCGAATCCGCCGACCTCGGTGAGCTTGCCCGGCTCGAGGTCCTTGTAGACGCTGAAGAAGTGCTCGATCTCGTTCAGAAGGGATGCAGGGATCTGGGCGATATCGACGACGCCGTCCCACCGGGGATCGTGCGCCAGCACGGCGATGATCTTCGCATCGCGTCCCTTTTCGTCACGCATCCAGAAGATGCCCAGCGGTCGGGCCGACACGACACAGCCAGGGAAGGTCGGGTCCTCGAGCAGCACGAGGGCGTCCAGCGGGTCCCCGTCCTCGCTCAGCGTGTCGACCACGAAGCCGTAGTCGGCCGGGTAGACGGTCGCAGACAGCAGGCGACGATCGAGCCGGATCAGGTGCCGCTCGTGGTCGTACTCGTACTTGTTCCGGCTCCCAGCCGGGATCTCGATGACGACTTCGACAACGTCTCCATCATGATGTCCGGTGTCCGCTGCCTGATCGTGCATCTCGTTCCTTGTCGCCGTCCTCGGACAGCCGGTGGGCGTGGTCCACCGTCGACCGTAGCGCGAGAAGGATCGTCGGCGACCTCGCACCATCCGGTCAGCAGCTACCCCCTC
>JAJZLP010000188.1:0-14455 GCA_021803325.1 Actinomycetes bacterium | reverse complement strand
TCCTCGCCGTGCGCTGCTCGGCCGGCTGACCGGTCCGCGTGCTCACGGCGCACATCCACTGGGCCGCTACACCGCTGGCACGAGCGCCAGCCGGGCCCGCACCGGACGATGGTCCGACCCAACCCCGGCCATCACCTCACCACGGTCAGGCCGCAGGCTCGATCGGACCAACACGTGGTCGGGCTGCCCGACGGGGAGCCGAGCCGGCCAGGATCGTCCGATCACCGCCCGCCGCCAGCCCGGAAGGAGCCGCTGGACCACGGGACCCCACAGGTTCATGTCTCCGGCCACCACTCCGGCCGGAACAGAGGCGGCAAGCGCTCGGCGCAGATCGGCATACTGCCACAGCGATCCCTGGGACAGATGGGCCATGTGGACGCCGACGACCGTGACGTCGACGTCCCCGACCCCAAGAACCACGACCAACGCAGCCCGGCTTGCGCCGTCCCGCCGAAGGCACCGCAACTCGACCGTCCGCTGCGAACGAACCGGCAGTCTGCTGAGCACAGCCAGGCCGAGCCGGCCGGGCTCGCCAACCCGGTCTCCCACCCGTGTCGACCGCCGCTCGGCTCGACCTGCCGGCACGTCGCCCACGCCCGGCACCTCGCCGCGAGCCCTCCCCCGCCGATCGAGCACCACAGCAGGCGGGCGACCGGTCCAGCGCCCGACCCCATGACCGCCCACGGCAGGCTCCGGGAAACGCCGACCGGTCCCGAAGGGCGTCCAGCACACCTCGTAGCCCAGGGCCCGGCCGACGTCGTCCGCCTGCGACCACCCGCCGTGCGGCCACCAGACCTCCTGCAGGACCACGACATCGGCATCGAGCAACGCGCATGCGCCGACCACGTCGAACGGGACGTTCTGGTCGTCGACGCCCGCGTGCAGGTTCAGTGACGCCACGGTCAACGCCGAACCGGACCCGTCGAGCACAATGCGCACCCTAATGGGATCGAACGGCTGATCCGGATGCCTGGGGCGGCTGGTGCCCGAGCCGCCCAACGTGGGCACTGGCTCAGCCCGGACCCCACCGATCCGGGGCCACCTGGGGCGCCGGAGATGCAGCGGCACCTGGCCACCTCGTAGGGTGCCCAGGTGGACGCACGGCACTTCCTGGGCATCGAACCGACCGCCGATCCGCTTTCCTGGCGGCTGCCGGTGACCAGCGCCGTGTCGACACCGGGACGGTTCCTCTTCGGGGGGTGCGGGCTGGCAGCCGGGATCGTCGCGCTCGAGGCTGCTGCCGGACAGCCCACGGTCTGGGCAAGCGCCCAGTACCTGGCGCATGCCCCCACCGGGAGCGAGCTGGACTGGCGTGTCACCTTGGCTGCCGTCGGGCGCCGCACGACCCAGGCACGGGTGGTGGCGCATCTCGGCACACGCGAGATCCTGACGGTCAACGCCGCGCTCGGCCACCAGCCGACGCCCGACATCGGCGACGAGAGCTGGGTGACTGCTCCGCCGGTGCCACCGCCGCTCGAGTGCACGCGTCGCCTGCGGTTCCCGTTCCCCGAGGAGACGGTGTTCCATCGGGTCGAGCAGCGCCTCGCCACCGGTCGGACGCTGGCAGACCTCGATGGCACGCCGGGGCCCGCCCGATTCGCGTCCTGGTTTCGCGTCCCCGGCCATCTCGAGCCGTCGGCAGCCACGCTGGCGGTCCTCGGCGACTACGTGACCGGCGGGCTCTCACAGGCGCTCGGCGTCCATACGATGAGCCGCAGCCTGGACAACACCATCCGTGTCGTTCGGCTCGTGCCGACCGAATGGGTCCTGTCGGACATCGTCGTGCACGCGACGGCCGGAGGCTTCGCGCACGGCCGTGCCCACCTGTTCGCCGAGGACGGCACCTTCCTCGCCACTGCCAGCCAGTCGATGAGCGTCCGACGGTGGTCCGACGAGCAATTCGCCGCCACGCGGGCCGCTGCCGGGACCCCGCCGGAAGGCTGAGCTGTCGCCAGGCGGGCACTCGACCGGTGTCGCGAGGGTCAGACAGCCGTCGTGGTCACCACCGGCCCGCCGACGCAGCCGAACCGCCCGCCGGCACCGCCCCGCCCATGCTGCCCGGCGGGATCTGGGACGCGGGGACCGGCTTGGAGAAGAGAAATCCCTGGGCGAGATCGCAGGACATCAGCCGGAGGTGATGGAGCTGGCGGTCGGTCTCGACCCCTTCGGCGATCACCTGCATGCCCAGGGTATGCGCAAGGTTGATGATGGCGCCGACGATCTCGGTGCCGCCGGGCTCGATCCCGAGCCCGTCCACAAAGCTCTTGTCGATCTTCAAGATGTCGAGCGGGAACCGCTGCAGGTAGCTCAGCGAGGAGTACCCGGTGCCGAAGTCGTCGATGGCGAGCATGACCCCGAGATCCTTGAGCGCCCGCAGCACCGTCAGCGCCGCCGCTGGGTCCTTCATGAGGGCACTCTCGGTGATCTCGAGCGTCAGGTTCGCCGGCGGGACGCCCGTCCCGACGAGGATGCCCTCGACGGTGTCGACCAGGTCGAGGTGGTCGATCTGGCGGGCAGAGAGATTGACCTCGATGGTGGTGTCGGGTGCTGCGCCGGATGCCGATCCGATCAGCTCGACTGGCCGGCTGGCCCGGCCGTCTCCCCACCACGCCTGGAGCTGGGTGCAGGCTTCGCGAAGCACCCACGTTCCGATCGGGATGATGAGCCCGCTCTCCTCGGCCACGGGGATGAACCGGCTGGGCGCCACCAACCCCTGGTCCGGGTGGTCCCAGCGCAACAGGGCCTCGACCGCCACCGGCCGAGCGTCGGCGACCTCCACCACTGGCTGGTAGAAGAGGCGCAGCTCACCCCGTTCGAGCGCCCGGTGCAGGGCATGCTCGGTTGTGAGCCGGTCGAGCACCTCGACTCGCAGCGCCTCGCCGAACACGTGGTAGGAGGCACCGCCCCGCTGTTTGGCGACGTACATGGCGGTGTCGGCGTCGGAGAGGAGTGGGGTGGCCTCTGGGACCGAGCCCCCGGTGCTGGCGATGCCGATGCTGGCCGTGACGAACACCTCGGACCCCGCGACGGGGATCGGCTGTTCCAGCGCTTCGAGGACTCGATGGGAGAACTCCTTTGCCAGCTGTTCCGCCTCGTCCCCGTCGAACAGCACGAGGAACTCGTCGCCGCCGAGCCGGGCGATCACTTCCGCCACCCCGTCAGCCTCCACCAGCCGGGAGGCCACCGCCACCAGGACCTCGTCACCCACTTCGTGGCCCAGTGCGTCGTTGATGGCCTTGAACCGGTCGAGGTCGAGGACCAGCACCGCCACCGATCCCGGCTGCCGCTGGCCGCGGGCCAGCGCATAGGCCAGCCGATAGGTGAACAGGGTGCGGTTGGGCAGTCCGGTCAGCGAGTCGTGCAGGTAGGCGTGGGCCAGTGCCTCCTCGGCGGCTCGCTCGGCCCCGAGATCGCGAACCAGCCCCCCGATGAGGATCCGGCCCCGATCCTCGACGACGTAACCGCCAATGGACACGTGCATCTCTTCGCCACCGCGATGCAGCAGGCGCACCTCGCGGGGTAGCAGCTCGGTTCCGGGTAACGCCGACGCGAGGTCGGACCGGTACCGCTGGGCGAACCGGTGGGGAACCCAGAACTCCTCGGCAGACCGGCCCAGCACCTCGCTAGCCGTCCAGCCGAACATGGCTTCAGCCCGAGCGCTCCACGCCGTGACGACTCCGGTGACGTCGGTCTCGACGAACGCATCGCTCGACACCGCCACGATATGACGGAACCGAGCGGCGTCGACCTCGCCGGCATTCCTCGATCGTGTCCCCACGGATCTCCTGCCGCTCGCTGCAACCGCACCGCTGAGCTGCGCCCCCCTGCATGTGCAGTCTCATTCACCGAATTCTGTGCATTGTATGGCCACCTGCGACACGCGGTCAATACATCGATCCATGCCATTGGCGAATGGCAGATGTACGAGCGCGTCGGTGGACAGGGGGCGGGCCGAGGGAAGCTGCCGCGGTCTGGGGGCGTGCCATCAGGCCGAGACCCGCTCGTCGCTCCATCAAGGGTCCCCGGTTGGTCCGTCACCGCTGTGGCGGCCTACGGTGCTCGCCATGGTGCAGATCACAGGGATCCTCCAGAAGGAGGCCTGGGACCGCCATGTCCTCCCCCCTGTGGAGCAGGTGCGCCCCGGGCTCTGGTCGATCCCGGTCCCCATTCCGCAGAATCCACTGCGATACGTCCTCGTCTATGCCCTCGAGCTCGACGACGGCGTCGCCATCGTCGACGCCGGATGGAACACCGACGAGGCCTGGCAGGCCCTGTGCGACGGCCTTCTCCAGGCAGGGGGCTCCATCGCCGACGTGCGCTCCGTCCTCGTCACCCACATCCACCCCGACCACTACGGTCTCGCCGGACGGGTGCGGGAGGAAAGTGGCGCCTGGATCGGGCTGCACCCGGCGGACGCAGCCATGCTGGGCGCCCGCTACCTCGAGCCCGATGACCTGCTGGCCCGCATGCACGTCCTGCTCGAGGAGGCCGGCGTGCCACCGGCCAAGCTCCCGGACCTCACCATGGCGTCCATGGTCCTCCGGGACCAGGTCCGTGCCGCCGACCCGGACGTGCTCTTCGAGGACGGCCGGCGCGTGGAGGTGCCCGGCTGGGACCTGACGGCGGTGTGGACCCCGGGGCACTCGCCCGGGCACGTCTGCTTCCACAGCGAGGAGCGGAGACTGCTGCTGTCCGGCGACCACGTCCTCCCGCGCATCACCCCCAACATCGGGATCCACTCGCAACAGGCGCCGAACCCGCTGGCCGATTACCTCGCATCGCTCGACAAGGTGCGCCCGCTGCCAACCGACGAAGTGCTGCCCGCCCACGAGTACCGGTTCGCCGACCTCGGCGCCCGCCTCGACGAGCTCATCGCCCACCACCAGGAGCGACTCGTCGAGATCGAGGACCTGCTCGCGGCAGGCCCGGGCAGCACCGCCTGGGATCTCTCCGTGGGCCTGACGTGGTCTCGGCCGTGGGACGACATCCACGACTACATGCAGCGTGCGGCAGTGTCGGAGACCTTGGCCCACCTTGTCGTCCTCGAGGAGCAGGGCCGCGTCCGGCGCCGGGCCGGGACGCCGGCCCGCTTCGACCGCACTGCCGGCTGACCGAACCGGCAGACCGCAACGCTCCTGGAGGGCGCTGGCGTCCAGCGATACGGGCCAGGATCCCAGCACCGTCTGCTGTGGGCCCCAGCCCATGTGAGGCCCCAGCCCATGTGCCGCATGTCCAGGTGTGCACCAGCGACGACCCTGGCGCCCGACACCACTGCCGACCACCCGGCGGCACAGTCACCCGACGGCACAGTCACCCGACAGGGCTGGCAGCGCGGCCCGTCGGCGAAGCGCGGCCGATCGTCCCCGCCGACGATCAGCCGTCGACCGGGCCGGGCACGTCATCCCAGGACGCTGGCCACGACGCGCTCACCCACGAGCGTCGTCGGCAGGCCGGGCACGTCATGAGGCGGGTGAACCCGCGCCCCGGCCGCCATACGAACAGCGGAACGTGCAGCGCGGCAAACCGGACCACATCGACGGTCGAGATCTCCCCGCAGGTGGCGCACTCCAACTGCACCGGTGCGATACGCCGGAGGACGGCAAGCCCGAGAACAGGCGCCGCTGCGGGCTGCGATCCGGCCGGGTGCTGGGCTGGCGCCGCTCCCGAGCCCCGTGACGTGCTCGCCGCCGAAGCAGCACGACCGGCGATGCGTGCCCGTACCGTCGGTGAGCTGCCATTGCCTGCCGAGCCGGTGCTGCCGGGCTCCGGCGTCCTCGACCGCGAACCGGAGGCTGCGACTGGCCGGTGCTCGGGGGCGCCCGCTTTCGCTCCCCGCTGGGCAGCCGGCCCCCGGCCGGCGGTTCTGGCCCCGCCATGACCGGTGGTCCCACTCGTCATCGAGGGACCGTCCCCGTCAGGGACTGCCCGTCGGCCTCCGGGGCCACCGGGACCTGCTTGGGAGCCGGAGAACAATGTTCGCCGCCCCAGGTCAGCGCGGGATGCCGCCCGAGAGCGACGTCGCAGCAGCGGACCTGCCACCTCGCCCACGTCATCGACGGAACTGGCGGTACCGGCGTCCACCTGGTCCGGCGGGACCCAGAACAGCAGTCGCTTGCCGAGGGGATCGGGACCGTCAGGCACGGGACCCCGATGGCGCCGGTCGCAGCGTCGGGCGGGGACGACCGAACGACGACCGCCGCCCGGACGATCGGGCCATACCCTCGTCGAGGGTCGCGGCGATGGCTCGGTACGCTTCGGCGCCGGGGGAACGAGGCGCGTGCTGCACGATGCACATACCCCGTGCCGGCGCTTCCGCGAAGCGGACGGACTTGCGAACCGGAGGATCGAGGACCTCCAGACCGTAGCGCTCGCCCACGCTCGCCAGAACGTCGCGCCCATGCCGGGTCCGCTCGTCGAACATCGTGGCGACGACGCCTCGGACACGCAGGCTGTCGTTGGCGAACAGGCGCACGTCCTCGATGGTGTCGAGCAGCTGACCCACCCCCCGGTGGCTGAGCGCCTCGCACTGCAACGGCACGATCACTTCCGCCGCCGCGGTCAGGCCGTTGATGGTCAGGACACCCAACGACGGCGGGCAGTCGATCAGCACGACGTCGAAGTCGTCGGCCAGCGGTGCCAACGACCGAGCCAAGGCATGCTCGCGGCCAGTCCGGGTCAGAAGATGGACCTCGGAACCAGCGAGGTCGATGGTCGCCGGCAAGACCGCCAGGCCGTCGACGCCGCGGACCTGGCGGCAGACATCGGCTGCCTTCGCCTTGCGCACGAAGCAGTCGTGGACCGAATGGTCCAACGCGTCCGGGTCGAAACCCAACGAGAACGTCAGGCATGCCTGGGGGTCCAGGTCCACCAGCAAGACCCGCCGCCCGCGCTCGGCCAAGGCGAAGCCGAGCGCGTGGACGGTCGTCGTCTTCGCCACACCGCCCTTCTGGTTCGCCACCGCCAACACGTGGGCCACCGCCGCATTCTACGCGACACCCCCCGGTGCCGGCGGCCTGAGTGCGCAGCGTGATGCCATAACCTCACCTGCACGTCTGAACCTACGCCCGCACCCGACGCCGTCCCGAACCTGCACGCCGAAGCCGACCAGCACAGTGCCGCCGACCAGCACAGTGCCGCCGACCGGATCCTGCGTGCCGCTCGACGCTCAGCAGGCGTGGCCGCTGTCCGCGACGCACACGTGGGCGGACCTCGCCAGCTTGGAGCTGGCGGGCCCCGACATCCCGCCGCGGCTGTGGCCACCGCCATCGCAGCGGCCACAGCCGCTGTCCTCCCCGTTTTCCTCGCTGGGGCGATGGCCGTGCAGCTTCGCCACGCGCTCCACCTCGGCGCGACGGACATCGGCATCGCCGTGGCCGCCTTCTTCGGGACCTCGGCGCTCTGCTCGGTCAGCTTCGGTGCGGTAGCCGAACGGATCGGGCCACTGGCCGTCATGCGCACGGCCGCGGCGTTGGCCCTGGCGAGCATGCTGGTCGTCGCCGGCTTCGCCCGTTCACTTCCCAGCCTGGCCACGGGCCTGGCGATCGGAGGTCTCGCCAACGGCGCCATGCAACCCGCCGTCAACCTCTTCCTGTCACGTACCGTGCGAAGCCGCCGGCAGGGCTTGGCCTTCGGCGTCAAACAAGCGGGGATCCCGGCGGCCACGTTGCTGTCGGGCCTGGCCGTGCCGGCACTGGCCCTGACCGTCGGCTGGGAAGCGGGGTTCGCGGCGGGAGCTGCACTCGTGGCCGCCGTCGGCGTGGTGCTGGTCCGGACCAGGCAGACGCCTCCCGGTTCCGGCCCTCCAGGCGACGTACGCCCGGCCGCAGCCACCGGCATCCAGGCCGCAGCCACCCCGGCAAGCACCACCACACCGGCCCCAGGCACCACCACACCGGCCCCAGGCACCACCACACCGGCTCCAGGCACCACCACACCGGATGTGCGCACCACCGTCCCGGCCACCGCCAGCGGGTCGAACCAGGCAGCGTCGCCACGACCCCGGGTGGACCGGCTGCCCCTGGCCGTGCTGGCCGTCGGCATGGGTGCCGCCGTTGCTGCGGCCACCTCCATGGGCTCCTTCGTGGTGGCAAGCGCTGTCGCTCACGGTGTTCGACCCGCCCTCGCCGGTCTGCTGTCCGCGCTCGGAAGCGCCGTGGGGCTGACTGCACGCATCGGGTTCGGATGGAACGCCGATCGGCGGCGGCACAGCGGGACGCTGCCCGGACTGCGCGACCTCACCATGGTGGCGACCCTGCTGACAACCGGCATTCTCGGCTACCTGGCCCTCGCCAGCGGCCGTCCAGCACTGCTCGTGCCAGGGGTCCTGGTCGCCTACGGCGCCGGCTGGGGGTTCAACGGGCTGTTCAATCTGGCCGTTGTGCGCTCCCATCCCCACGCTCCGGCCCGGGCTACCGGCATCACCCAGGTGGGCACCTATCTCGGAGGCATGGGCGGCCCACTCGCGTTCGGATTTCTCGTGGACCACAGCGGCTACGACGCCGCCTGGCTGATGTGCGCTGCGCTGGCGGCGACCGGGGCTGTCACCATGGCAGTGGCCGACCGGCTGCTGCACCGTCGCCAGTCGGCGGGATGCCCCGAGCCCGCCCCTGGCCTCGCCGTTCGCGGGGACGCACGATCGCGTTCGGTGCCTCCGCCCGCGCCGTAGGCACTCTGAGCGCGACGGACTGCAGTACCTGGTCGACCTGAAGACCTTCGTACGCGACGCCTGGCTCCTGCGGCTCGGGGCGACGTCGAACGCTTCGACCGACGCCACCTGGCCGTGCGACGACTCGACCTGCCAGGGCTCGAGCACCGTCACCACCGCCCGCACAACGGACCGCTTCCCTGGACGGCGGGCGCTGCAGCGCTCCCTGCCGCTGGGCTGCGACCTGGCCTTTCGTGCACCCGGCCTCCCAGAATGCGAACCTCGAGCCGCTGGTCAAGGGCCGGCGATCAGCCTCGCCGGCCCGCACGCCAAGGTCCGCCGTGAGAGACACCGGCGGTGATCGCCTCAGGGCAGCTCCACGCGGTCACGGAGCCAGTCGGCAAACCATGGCTCTTCCACGTCATGTGCAGCCACAGCCAGCATTGCCTGCTCGGCCTCGTCGACGTCGGGAGGATCAGGGGACCACACGAGGCCGTTCAGATCGAGGAAGAGGACGAGCGCCGCCCATGCGGCGCGCTTGTTCCCGTCGGGGAGCGGGTGGTTCCATGCGAGGCGACAGGTGAGCACCGCCGCCTTGTCGATGATGTCGGGGTAGAACTCCTCATCGCCGAAGCTGGCAGAGGGCGCGTGCAGCGCCGAATCAGCCAGATCGATCCTCGCCGCCTTCGAGAGCACCGCGGCCTCGATCCCGGTGACCTGCTCTGCCAGCCAGAGGTACTCGGCCAGGCTGAGGTATCGCATCACTTGGCGAGTCGGTCGAGGAGCTCCTTGTCTCGCTCCAGCAGCTTGCGAGCGCGGGTCACGAAGTCCTTGTCCTCCCGGACGCGGGCAACCTCAGCGCTGAGCGAGTCGACGATCAACGCGTTCACGCTGGTACCGCGAACGCGAGCAACCGCCTCCGCTTCGTCGGCCAGCTCATCGGGCAACCTGACGGTGGTTTGCTTTGCCATGACTTCATGGTATCGCGATATCGCGACACTTCCGATCGCCGGTCCGGGTTCGCGCCCTGGACGGGCAGGTGCTGCGAAGCTGCTGGTCACGGGTGTGGCGCACCCGGCGTCCCAGCATGCGAACCTCGAGCCACTGGTCGAAAGACCGGCGATCAGCCTGGCCGCTCGTCATACGAAGGTCCGCCGTGCGGGGTACTCGGCGTGAGGGGGATCCACCGGGTCGCCACCACGGTCGCCATCACCCTCGCCAGCACGGTCGCCAGTCCTGAACGGAGCACCCTCTCTCGGCCGAAGTGCCAGCGTGTCGCTACTCCACCCCCGCCAGTCGCGAACCCCGACTCCTTGGGATTGTTCTCATGACTGCTTCTTCTCTCCGGCCGAGGGCCGCCGACGGGCTCGTGATGACGGTGGCGCACCGGCTCACCCAACGGGACCGATCCATCTTGACCATGCTCTTCCGCCACCGGGTCTTCACCACCGACCAGCTGGCCGAGATGTACTTCGACAACCTGAACACCGCCCAGCACCGCTTGACCACGCTCTACAAGCTCCGGCTCGTGGATCGCTTCCAGCCGCTCGACCACCGCTACGCCAGCCTCCCGTACCACTACGTGCTCGGCGACCTCGGCGCCATGGTGGTCGCCGCCGAACGCGGAGAGGGCCCCGACAGGTCGCGCTGGCGGGCCGACAAGGCGCTCGCCACCGTCAACTGTCACAGGCTCGACGTAGCGTGCGGCCGTGCCGCGGCTGTCGTACTTCTACGGGATCGCCATCTACGTCTACTGGGACGATCACAACCCTCCGCACTACCATGCAACGTACGGCGAGCACGAGGCCTGGATCGTGATCGCCGACGGGTCCGTGATGCAAGGTTCGCTCCCCAGACGGGCACTGCGCCTCGTGCGCACGTGGCACCGCCTGCGTAAAGGCGAACTGGAGGCGGCCTGGGCGAAGGCCCGGGCCAACCAGGCTGTCGGTACCATAGAGCCGTTGCCATGAAGATCAACTACCGGATCCCCCATATCGAGAAGGTCGAGGTGCCTCGCGCGCACGTGATACGACTCACCTTCGACGACGGGCTCGTCCGCGAGCTCGAGTTCGTGGCCGGGTCGAACAGCGGAACGGTCTTTGCGCCGCTCGACGACCCTGGGTATTTCGCTCAGGTGCGGGTTGATCCTGAGAGCCGGACGGTCACTTGGCCCAACGGATTGGACCTCGACCCGGCGGTGCTCCATGGCGACTTCGAGCCGGCAGGCGTCAACCACTTCCGCGAGGTACCGAGCCCGAGCACCCGCGCGGCGACTGGGTAGGTCGCCGACGATTCGCCACATCCCCGAAGTACGGCGCACCCGGGGAGTGCCGCCAGCGCCGAACGCCGGTGAGGGGACGACCGTGCTCGTACCATTCTGACGTGGTCACACGCTCTGAGGCCCAAGCGCAGGGCGCTCTCGCCAGATGGCGAGAATTCCCGGTCGCCGTCCACCCGCGTCCGACCGTGCTGGTCGGGCCACCGGACCGGCCCGAGGATGGTTTCGTTGACGGAGCGTCGAAGATGGCATACGGCGCCGGAGCGATCGACGGAGCAGCTGGAGTACCCGAAGAGCCACTGCGAATCCTCCGGGGCCTGGGTCATCCGGCCCCTGCTCCGGTGACGGCTCCGCTGATCGTCACGAGCGCCGAGCACGGGGAGGCGACATTCTGGACCGATCGAGGCCGACGGCCCTTTCCAGCGTGGCACCTCGAAGCGGTGGGTGCACGAGGTCCCATCTGGGTGATGGACGCGGCCGCCCTCGCCTCTTGCTGGTTCCCTCCGGCCCTTGAGCTGGGCGCACCGAGAGGCCCGCACAACGCCGTCTCGGCCACGCTCGCGGCCGACGGCGTCACGCTCCACTTCCGCTTCGTCGGAAGTGCGCCATCGGTAGTGGTCTCCTACGAGCCCCGCGTTCTTGAGACTCCGACGGCCGTCTGCATCATCGCGAAGGGCGGCCCCAATCCAGAGCTTCCACCCCATGCCGCCGTGACAGCCGTAGGAGTGCGGAGAGATGTCACCGTGCGTCTCTCGGCTCCCTTGAGCGAGCGCGTGTTGGTCGGAATGGACGGCAGCCCAGTGGAGGTCACGCACGACTCCGGAGAGCGAGCCCCATAATCCCGAGCCTGGTCTCGCCCTTGCCCATCACCGAACGCCGGGACGCGGGGCAACCCATTCCAATCGCCTTGGGTATCCGCCCCCAGGTGGATCGCGGAGCCAGACTGTGGCGGTGACCGACGGAGTATGGCTGATAACCGGCGCACAGACGTCGGGTAAATCGACCGTCGCCGAGCTTCTGGCCAGGCGGTTCGAACGAGGTGTGCATGTCCGGGGCGGCCAGTTCTACCGCTGGGCGGTCGCCGGCTGGGTCCACTTCGATGACCGAGAGCGGCCGGAGGAAGCCCGGCGCCTCCTCGACCTTCGGTATCGACTCTCGGCTTTGGTTGCCGACGAATACGCGTCAGCCGGGTTCGCCACCATCGTCCAAGACAACATCTACGGCAATGACGTGGTGCGTTGGTTGGAAAGCGTGACGGCAAGGCCCCGCCACCTCGTGGTGCTCCGGCCGAGGGTGGATGTCGTTGCCGCCCGCGATGAGCAACGTCGTCGGTCAACCGGGAAGGTCGCTTACCGCGGCGGCTTCACCGTGGCCAAGAACGACGCGGACCTGGCCACCACTCCACGACAGCTTGGCTTATGGCTCGACACGTCAGATCAGGCCCTCGAGCAGACGGTCATGGAAGTGTTGACGAGGCGCAGAGAAGCTCAGATCCCCTGACGGCGAGCGTCCCCTATTTCCGTGCCGCGACAGGGACCCGACCATCTCCGACCGCCGGCCGGGGGCGCTTGTATCCTGGCCGGCTCGTCTTGTGCCTGAGCCAGGCTCTCCAAGCCTTCCTGCCCAGCTCCATGAGTCTCGCGTCCTCCCACGGTGGGCCCCCCGCCGACCGGGAAGTAGCGTCCGGTGTCCTTCGCCATGAGCCCGCATGGCCTCGTAGCCGCGCTGGCGACACGACGGCGGCAGTAGCGCACCGGGTGTCCCGACTCCCCCGCGGGGAGGGGTAATCCGCGGAGTAGGGGACGGGCCGCACCACTTGCGGGTAAGGGCCACAGAGTTCGTCACGTGATGGGTTCTGCCCTACCCCGGATGTACCCCGCGAGGGGCATCGTCGCTGGTCAGCATAGCCACCTGCGCGTCGGCGACGGCCGAGAGGAAGAAAGTCAGAGATCTTCGCTGGAGGCCTTGACTTCGCGCCGCGATCGAGTCATCGATATCGACCCCAAGGGCGCTTGTCTCCGGTCGCACAGGGCACAACCCATGCCTGCGCACCACCAACCCCACCATTCCTGCGGCGAGCACGCCGCCGTCTCGTCGCGCCGCCGGCCGTGCCGGAAGCTGAGCCTGACCCTGCGGCCCGCCTGCTACGTCGACCTCGACCAGGCCCACGAGGAGGCGGCGGTTGCCGCCCTGGCCGACCTGCTCGCTCCGTACGTCGACCAGTCCGACGAGGAGGCTGCTTGACCAGCGCCATCGCCGGAGGTCTCCTCCAACCATCCAGTCCGCCCGTCACAGAAGGAGCCCGCCCGCGAGAGTCGCCACCTACACCCGCATCTCGACCGACGAGGACCACCAGCCCTACTCCTTGGAAGCCCAAGCCGAACGCCTCGGGGCGTATGTGAAGAGCCAGCCTGACTGGGACCTCACCCGCCGCTTCAGCGACCAGGCCTCGGGGGCATCGACCGAGCGCCCGGGCCTCAAGCGTGCCCTGGCCGAGGCCCGGACCGGGCGCTTCGACCTGTTGCTCGTCTACCGGGTCGACCGGTTCTCCCGCTCGGTCCGGGGCCTCGCCCAGCTCTTGGAAGACCTCGACGCCGCCGGCGTCGCCTTCCGCTCGGCGACCGAGCCCTTCGACACCACGACGGCGGCCGGGCGGATGATGGTCCAGATGCTCGGCGTGTTCGCCGAGTTCGAGCGGGCGACCATCGTCGACCGGGTGATCGCCGGCATGGAGCGAAAGACCGCACGCGGCGGCTGGTGCGGCGGGTCGCGACCCTTCGGCTACGACGTCGACCCCAGACGGGCTACCTCACCCCGGCCCCCACCGAGGCGCCGCTCGTGCCGGTCATCTTCGACCGCTACGCCCACGGCAGAGACGGCGCCCGGGCGCTGGCAGTGTGGCTCAACGAGGCCGGGCACCGCACCAAGGCCGGTCGGCCCTGGAGCCACACGGCGGTCCTCACCGTGCTGCGCAACCCGGTTTAGGTGGGCAAGGTCTTCTTCCGCGACGCCCTCCACGACGGCCCCCACCGCCACTTGGTCGACGAGAAGCTCTTCGACCGCGTCCAGGTGCTACTCAACGAGCGCGGCGAGGACTACTCCAAGTGCGCCTCGGCGACCTCGCCGTTCCTCCTGGCGGGCCTCGTCGTCTGCGCCCGCTGCGGGAAGCACTTCGTCGGCACCTCGGCTGTGGGCAACCGCTACCGGTACCGCTACTACACGTGCTTCACCCGCCAGCGCTACGGCACGAAGTACTGCGACGCCGAGCGCCTGCCGGCAGAAGAGCTGGACGCGGCCGTCCTCGACGCGCTCCTCCACACCTACGAGCACACCGACCTGTTCGACAAGGCCGTCGCGGCAGCCCGGCGTCGGGCACGCGCCGAGCGAGGCAACCACGAGCAGGAGCTGGCCGTCGTCGACGCGGGGATCACCAAGGCCGAAGACGCCATCGAGCGCTACCTCTCGGCGTTCGAGTCTGGGACGCTCTCAGAGGCCCAGTGCGGCAAGCGACTCGAAGGCCTCGCCACCAAGGT
>JAJZLP010000325.1 GCA_021803325.1 Actinomycetes bacterium | reverse complement strand
GGCCTTGGCGGTGGCGGCCTTCTTCGCGCCCGGGGCCTTCGTCGCAGCCGTGGAGGCGGTGGCGGCCTTCTTCGTGCCCTGGGTCTTCGCTGTCGCCGTGGTGGCAGCCGTGGTGCCGGTAGCTGCCTTCTTCGTGCCCGGGGCCTTCGCTGTCGCCGTGGTGGCAGCCGTGGTGCCGGTGGCGGCCTTGTTCGTGCCCTGGGTCTTCGCTGTCGCCGTGGTGGCAGCCGTGGTGCCGGTAGCTGCCTTCTTCGTGCCCGGGGCCTTCGCTGTCGCCGTGGTGGCAGCCGTGGTGCCGGTGGCGGCCTTCTTCGTGGCTTGGGTCTTCGCTGCCGCCGTGGTGGCAGCCGTGGTGCCGGTAGCTGCCTTCTTCGCGCCCGGGGTCTTCGTGCCCTGGGCCCTGGTGGCGGTCGCTTCTTCCCTTGCCGCGCGGTGGGCCTTCGTGGCGGCTGCCTTCTTCGCGCCGGTGGCGACCGTGGGCGGTGCGGTCTCGACGTTCGCTGCAGTGGTGGCGGCCGCCCGCTTCTCAGCCGTCCTTCGGGCAGCGCCGGACGTGCCGCTGGTCGCGGACCGGGTCGTCCCTGCCGGCGCACCACCACCACCTGCTGCTGTGCCGGCGGCCTTGGCGGCCTCGGTGGCGCGGGCGGGCGCGGTCCGCGCGCCAGATCTGGTCGTTGACCGTCGTGTGCTCCGGGCGGGGGCCGGTGCCGGTGCAGCCGCGGCGTGTTGTGCGAGGTCGGCCACGCTTGCAACGGGAGCCAGGCCGGATCCGGGCGTCTGTGCAGCCCCCCCTGGGCGTCGGCCGCGTCCGGTCGGTGCGGTTTCGTCGTGGGTCTGTGCCGTGGGGACCACGCCCCTTGGTGCTGCGGCGGGACCGGACAGGCGTTTGGTGGCACCGATCGCGGGAGTGGCGGCGGGACCGGCCACGCGTTTGGTGGCACCGATCGCCGGAGTGGCGGCGGGACCGGCCACGCGTTTGGTGGCACCGATCGCCGGCCGGGGCTCGGATGCTGGTGCGGCTGTCGCGGTGAGGTCGGCCAATTCGGGAAGGGCGAGCTCCGCTCCTCTGCGGTTCGGGTCCAGGCCGACCAGGACGAATCGACGCTGCTCGCCGCGGACGAGGACCTCGCGTGCTCGGGTGGGCGCCGGGCGCCCCAGGTTCCGCAGCGGCACGTAGCAGCGCATCTCTCCCACCTGGACCATCGCACCGTGCGACACGAATTCCTCGACCGTGCCGGTCAGCGCGTCACCGATGGGATGCTCGGTGACGAAGGTCAGGAAGGTGAGTGGCTCGTTCACCGGGTTTGCCGACGAGGTGGACCGCCGACTTCGCCGACGGTTCCGACCGCCCTGGCTTTCGGCTTCGTCGGGTCCGTCCGTGGAGATCGCGTCGGCAGTGTCCGGTAGGGCATTGAGCTGGCTTGTCCGCCGCCGACCACCACCGGCGGAGACAGCCCGCCCGGCTGTGAGTGCGGCTCCCTTGGCCACGGCGACCGGTGCGTCCACCTGGTCAAGATCCGACCCGTTCCCGGCGGGAAGGGCTGCCGGCTTGCGGGTGCCCCTGGCCCGTTTGACGGGACCGGTGGCGGTGGCGCCGATGGCGGGAGCTCCCGCCGAAGCTGTCGACGCTCCGGCTGTCGCCCGCTTCGTCCGGGGGCTTCGGCTGCCTTTGGCGGCGGCGACGGCGGCTCGGCTGCGTGCCCCGCGCACAGGTGTGCGGGCGGTGAAGATCCAGCCGACACCAGGTACGGGCTTGCCGCCGATCAGGCGGCCCGCTTCGAACAGCCACTCGTGATCGCCGTGGAACTCCTGGAAGGAGTCGTTCGACAGGACCATGGCGTCGGCGCGCTGAGCCACCTGCAGGAGGAAGGCGTCGCCGCGGCCGATGGTGCCGGCGGGGGGCGACACCACCTCGCCGTGGGCCTCGGCCTCATCGAAATCGGGCTTCTCCGACGGGTCGATCCGGTGACCGAAGGTGGCATCGACCACCACGATCACCTGGTGGTCCGGCATCTCCTGCTGGAGCTGCCGGACCGCCTCGTCAAGTTGGGTCAGGCTGGGGATGGAGCGGCCCTCGGTGGCGATGTTGGAGCCGTCGACGACGATACGAGCAGAAGTCATGGTTGGCAGTAGTCAACCACTCTCAGCGGCCCCAGTGGGTCATGTCGGGCGAAGCGCACGGTACTGCGCTCTACCATCGGGACGTGCCCGCCTCTCTGTCGCCCTCTGCCGCCACCTTCGATGCGGTCCTGTTCGACTTCGGTGGGGTGCTCATCGACAGCCCCTTCGACGCGTTCGCTCGCTACGAACAGGCGAGCGGGCTGCCCGACGGCTTCATCCGGCGGGTGAACGCGTCGAACCACCACGACAACGCCTGGGCCCGTTTGGAGCGGAACGAGATCACGTTCGACGAGTTCGTCGACCTGTTCGGCGAGGAGACGGCGGCGGCCGGCGCCCGGGTGGATGTGCGTGAGGTGTTCGCGCTGTTGACCGGGGAGCTGCGACCGGCCATGGTCGAGGCGCTCCGGCGTCTGCGGCCGCATTTCCGGACCGGCCTGCTCACCAACAACTTCGCCGTGCCGCTGGTGGGTGGCGGGCACGAGGAGGTGCTGGCCATGTTCGACGTGATCGTGGCCTCGGCCGACGTCGGTGTGCGCAAGCCCGACCCACGCTTCTACCAACTGGCCTGTGAGCAGCTTGGGGTGGAACCGGAGCGGTGCGTCTTCCTCGACGATCTCGGCATCAACCTGAAGCCGGCTCGCCAGCTCGGGATGACCACGATCAAGGTCGGCGGAGCGGAGCGTGCTGTGGACGAACTTCAGCAGGTCCTGGGGATACCGCTGCGCTGACGGGGAGTGGCACCGTCGATCCTTTGGGGCCTTGCCCGCGGTGGGCTCTGCCCGCGGTGGGCCCTGTGCCAGCGAGAGGTCCTGTCCTGGGTCGGGTGTGTCCTGGGTCGGGTGTGTCAGGGATTGGTGCAGCCGCTCAGCTTGCACGTCAGGGTCTGGCTCATCGTCACCGCTCCCAGACCCCACGACGGCGTGCCCGGGTCGAGGTAGTACGGCGGGGACAGGTACTGCAGGCGACTGTCGTACTGGTAGTTCTTGAGGTACCCGGACTCGGTGGAGCTGGTGCAGTTGGGGTTGTCCGGGTTGTACAGCGCTCCGACGGGTCCTCGCCACTGCATGTCCAATGTGCCGTCGACGGTCAGGGTGCCGAGCGGGCAGCCGAGGCTGTAGTTGGTGACGAGGAACGAGTGGTTCATGGCCAGGGTGACGGCGTCGATGGTCGGGCTGGCCAGGTCGCACGCCGGAGCCGGGCTGGCCCCGGCCTGCCCACAGACAGCCATGTCCTGGTAGGTCGGGTTGTCACACTGGCCGTACTGGTAATCGCACACCAAATGCACGGGGTGGTTGAGCTCCACGAAGTTCTGCGCCACCAGACCGAGCATGTCGGTGTTCGGTGATCCACCCGACAGGGTGCTTCCCGGTGCCTGGGTGCAGCCGTTGGTGCTCGTGTAGCAGAGGTTGCCGTCGATGATCACGTTGTTCTGGGTGGCGATGGTGAGCGGTCCGGTCAGGGTGCCCTGGACGATGGCATCGCCGAAGCTCGGCCCGGTGCTTCCGGCCTCGCCTAGGTTCGCCATCGGGTTGAACGTGCAGCTTGTGTCGGTCGCCGGGCAGTTCTGGACGTAGATGACGCCATTGGCGGGAAGGCTCGGCGTGGGGTTCGACGCTGTCGGCATGCACTGGTTGGGATTGCCGGCAGTGTTGAGCCCGTCGTTCCCGGAAAAGCCCGCCCCGCCGGTTGGGGTGTCGGGGCTCGTCACCGTCATGGTGGTGCCGTTCAGCGTGATCTCGGTCGGGCCCTGGAACAGGCAGCCGTCGGCCTGGGCGACGTTGACGAGCGACGCGTTCGTGGCCGGGATCGTCTCGTTCGGCGTGGCGGTGCCGGCGGTGCTGGCCGCGGGGTCGGTGATCGTCGGAGTGTTGCTGTCGCAGCCGGGCGTCGGCACGGTGAATTTGCCGCTGGGGAGGTAGGGGTCCATGGTGTGGACGGCCTGGAAGGTCGGGGAGCCGCAGACGAAGATGGCATCCTTGACCCACACGTTGCCGTTCAGCGTGTCGCCGGTGACGAACTCGACCGGGATGCACTGGTTGTCGCCGCTCGGCCCCAGCGTGTTGGCTGCTTTGGACGGGTTGGTGCTCGACGCCCAGTACAGATAGCAGGTCGGTGGAGAGCTGAGCCCGTACGCCTGCTGCACGACGACCGGGTCGACCTGGTCGTAGTTGATCCACAGGACGTTCAAGAGGAAGTCGTTCTTGGCGCTCAGGGCCATGGATCCCTGCTCGAAGCTGTAGTTGTGGGGATAGCCCGATGCGCCGACGACGGTGAGTGAAACGGTCCCGGTCGCGAAGTCGATGGAAGGGTTGCCCAGCCAGAACCACGCCGGCGGACCGTCGGTCGGGCTGACGCCGGGAACCGGCGTCCAGGTGTTGAACTGCAAGGCGTTGGCACAGAACCCGCTGGTCTCGTTTGAGGCTTTGCAGATGATGAAGTCGGGATTGGTGTTGGCGGCGGACAGGTACTCGTTGATCCCGGCCTGCAACGCCTGGAACGACTCGTGCTGGAGCGTGTCCGCCGCGATCAAGGTCTGGTGCTCCACGGCGTTCTGGGCGAGGGCAGCGACTCCGGCGGTGAGCATGCCCACCATGCCGAGGACGATCACCAGCGCCTGGCCGGCCTCGGCCACCGGGCGCGCGGCGCGCAGGCGGCGCCGGATCTGTGGCGGGATCCACCGAAGCGCCACGTGCCGGCGGCGGTTGGCCGCGAGGGCTGGTGCGCTCATCCGACGGCTGCGTCGTAGAGAGGTGCGAGCAGGTATGCCTCGGACTGCGTGCCGTTGGGCAGCCCCGGGGCGATGCGCGAGTCGATCGTGAACTGCACCGCGGTGATCTGGTCGAGCGGGCACGAGACGACGCCGCCGGAGTCCGAGCAGGAGGTGGATGGGGTGCTCGTCGTGCTCGACCCGATGAGGTAGGAGAACACCGGGTCCGTGGCAGGGTCGCATCCCGAGTGCCCCGGGATGCAGACACCGGTCAGGTCCGGGATGGAGAACAGGCGTTGCGCGCGGCCGGACCAGGTGCACGCCGTGCCGGTGCTCCCAGGCGGGCTCGGGCACGTGCCGGGGTCCGCCGGTACCAGGGTGCCGACGAGAGCGGGTTGGCCGTCGGTACCGGACTGCACGGAGACGGTGACGAGGGCGGGACCGTAGGCAGTGAACCCACCGGCGTCCGATGGTTGGCCGTAGGACCCGACGTCTGCCGTGAACTGGGCCTCGTCGGGCCCTGTGTTGGTGGTGAAGACGGACCATGGTGCTGTCGTCGACGCCTCGGGAGCAGGAGCGACTGCCTCGTGGACGTAGCGGGAGATGATCTGTGAGGGCTCGATGAGCTGGTCGACAGCGTCGTAGGTGGCCTGGACGGCACTGCTCTCAGCCGAGAACGACACCACGATGGGGACGATGACGGCGCCCAGTATCCCGAGCAGGGCGACGCAGACCGCCACTTCGACCAGCGAGACGGCACCGGCTTCGCCGCGGCTTGCCGGTGCAGCGCGCCATCGACGATGGCCGGGCGGTCGGTGGAGGCTCATCCGACTGAGACCGGAACTGGGCTGGTGGGCGCGTACTCGTTGCCGGTGGCCGTGTCCGCCCACTTGCCGGTGGTGGGATCCCACGCCAATGAGAGCAACGTGGACGCGCCATCGGCGGTGTCGGTGACCGTCACCGAGTAGTCCTCGGGGATGATCTGCGCGGCGATGGTGGCGGTACCGCCGGCGACCGTGCTCTGCCCGATGCCATAGTGCTCTGCCTGGCAGAGCCCGGTGTGCGGGTCGTTCAGCACGGCGGTGGCGGACACCGGGCCCGCCCCCGACGTCTGCACTGCCAGGTCGATCTCGGCCAGGCCGCCGGCGATCGCCGTGACCGCCTGCCCCGGCTGCACGGCCGTGGTCGGCGGGGACGTCTTCGTCCAGTCGCTGCTGTTGCCCGGCGCCTCGGCCGGGCAGTCTCCATACCAGACCTGGTAGCCGGTCGGGTAGGGGAACAGGTTGACCGGACCGGTCCCGTTGGTTCCCGCGGGGACGGCAACGAGGGCGCCCGAGGTGAGCCCGGAGTTGCCCACAGAGATGGGCATGCCCGTTGCGAGCGGAGGCGAGCTGAGCGCCGGCTGGAACGTGACCGCGGCCGCCTGGTCGTACAGGAACGAGACGTCCGAGGCCTGTCCCTGGCTGACCGACACGTTGCTGGACGACGGGGACGACTGGCTCTCGGCATCGACGAACGGTGGGCTCGCGGGGCTCTGGAGCGCCACGGTGTAGCTGCCCGGGGGCACCGCCGCGTACACGCATCCGGTGCTGTCTGGCGCGTCCGTGGGCAGCGGGCTGCCCCCCTGGGGGGTGATGACGACACCCACAGCTCCGACGCCGGCTGGCGGCAGGCTGGGGTTGGCGGCACTCTGGATGAGGATGGCCAGCCAGCCGTCGGTGCTCTGGGCCTGACCGTACGGCGGGTTGATGACGCTGGTCTCGGCTAGGCCCTGGCGACCCTGTCCCCAGCTCACCGTGACCGTCGCTTGGAGGACCTGGGGCGGGCTGCCGGTGACGCACAGGCTGTGGGCGGCACCGGTGCCGGCCCAGTGGAGGTACTGCGTCAGGTCGAAGGTCTCACCGGCGATGGCGAGCGGGGTCAGCGACACGTTCCTGTTGACGTCGGGTGCCAGTTGGGAGATCGGCTCGTTGGCGAGCTGGCTGAGGGTCTCGTCCGCCAGGTCCGTGGCGGTCACCTGGGCGTGCGCGGTGGCGGCCTGCCCGAGGAGGGTGGTGGTCAGCTCGGCGGTGGCGACAAGGACCACCAGGAGGACGGTGAAGGCGATGATCATCTCGAGAAGTCCGAAGCCGGCCTCCGACGCCCGCCGGCAGGAGCGACAGGGGTGGGGGGACCCGGGGGGGGCCGATGGGGAGGGCGCCGCGACGGGGACAACGGCCTCGCACGGTGCGGGTCGACGGCGGCAGTCCACCTTTGGGACATCGTCCTCGTAGGTGCTCGGGCCAGAGCAACAGCACGACAACGTCACCCGTGGATCGGCGGTGCTTGTCGGGCGAGGCCACACGGCGGTTCCTTCCCACCGGCCTCCCGGCCGGGGCCGGCTTCAGCCCTTGTCGGGCCAGGGATCGGCGAACCGGTCGTCGCTCCAGCGTGGGTTCGTGCTCCGCCAGCGCTCCTCCAACGCCGGTCGGGGAGCGTCATCGACGACGACACGCGTGCGGGTGGTGGGACGACGGCGCCACAATCTCTTCAGATGCATGTGCGCTCCAGCCTGGGGGGTGCCGGCACATCGGGTGGCACCGGACCTGGCGCCACCGCTTCCAATCGGGACATCGAACGTTATGCGTGGGATCTTGAGACAGAGTTTCACTCTGAGTGATCAACGTCGAGAGGGTTCCGGGCTCTGTGCCGCAAGCCGGCGCCGGGCGATCGGATCGACAGCACCCTCGGGTGGCCCGTGGCGCGGAGTGTCGCTGCTGCAGGTCTCGGGGTTGCTGGCCTCGGGGTTGCTGGTCTCGGGGTGCCAGGTGTGGGTGCCAGGTGTGGGGTGCCAGGTGTGGGGTGCCTGATGTGGGGTGTGGGATGTGGGATGTGGGATGCCAGGTGTGGGGTGCCTGATGTGGGGTGCGGGGTGGCGGCGAACCGATAGTGTCGCCGCGTGGTGCAGCCGACCGATCTTCTTCCCCATCGCCCGCCGTTCCTCTTCGTCGACGAGGTCGTGGAGGTGGAGCCCGGCAGGCGGGCTGTGGGGCGGTGGCGGCTCACGGGGGAGGAGGCGTTCTTCGCCGGGCACTTCCCGGGGCGAGCGACGCTGCCTGGGGTGCTCATGGTGGAGTCGTTGGCGCAGCTCGGTGGCATTGCCGTGTTGGCGGACGACCGGTTCGCCGGCCGTCTGCCGCTCTTCGGGGGCATCGACCGAGCGCGCTTTCGGCGGCAGGTGGCTCCGGGAGAGGTCCTCGATCTCGAGGTGACGCTGGGTCGGTTGTCGGCGCGGGCCGGCACCGGGCACGGGCGGGCCTCGGTCGGGGGGGAGACGGCGTGCGAGGCCGATCTGCTGTTCGTGATCGTCGACGGGTGAGCGGCGCAGCGGACAGACGGTTGTACGGGGGCTCAATGCGGATCGCCACCTGGAACGTGAACTCGTTGAAGGCCCGGCTCGAACGGGTCACCGCGTGGATGGCGGAGGCGCGCCCGGACGTGCTGTGCCTGCAGGAGACGAAGCTGGCGGATGCCGCATTCCCGTCCGCAGCCTTCGAGGCTCTCGGCTACCAGTCGGCACACCACGGCGACGGCCAGTGGAACGGCGTTGCCGTGGTGAGCCGCGTCGGACTGGACGACGTGCGGCCCGGTTTCGGTGGGCCGGCTGACGCTGCGGGATGCCGATTGCTGGCTGCCACCTGCGCCGGCGTGCGTGTGCACAGCGTGTACGTCCCGAACGGCAGGAGCGTGGGCAGCGAGCACTTCGAGGAGAAGCTGCGCTGGTTCGCGGCACTGCGCGAGCTGCTCGGGTCGTGCTGCTCGCCGGGCGATCCCATCGCCGTATGTGGCGACGTGAACGTCGCGCCCGAGGACCACGACGTGTGGGACCCGGCCGCGCTGGTGGGGTCGACGCACGTCACGGTGGAGGAGCGTCAGGCACTGGCAGACCTGTGCTCGTGGGGACTGGTCGACGCGTTCCGGCTCCACCAGCCAGATGCCGGCATCTACAGCTGGTGGGACTACCGCGGCGGTTCGTTCCACCGGCGCCAGGGCATGCGGATCGACCTGGTGCTCGTCAGCCAGCCGTTGGCCGAGCGCGTCTCCTGGGCGTTGGTGGACCGCAACGAGCGCAAGGGTGCGCAACCCTCCGATCACGCGCCCGTGCTCGTCGACATCGCCTGCGCCGAGCCGGTGCCGGCGCGCTGAGGCCCAGTGGTGCGCGCCATGAACTGTCGCCGGCATGGTGGGATGGGGGCTGGGCACACGGGTCGGCGGCACCGGCGGCGGGGCCGGACGGCCCTGCCCGAGGAGGCGACGGACCATGGTTGGCGACACCACCGGGTACGGCGGCTCCGCCGGGCGTGGTGACGCCGCAGGCCGGCCGGGCATGACCGGCGGCGAATGGGTCCCTGGGTCGCATGCCCGGCCCTCGGGCGGCGACGCGGCCCGGGGCGCGAGGCGGAGCTCCGGCGGCAGGCCGGGGGGTCCAGGCGGCCGGGGAGCGGGATCGCGTCGCGTGGTGACGCAGGCGGCGCAGGCGACCTGGCAGGGGCTCGACCGGGTTTTCGGTGGACCGGCGCGTACGCAGGTCATCGTGATCCTCGCGTGCCTGCTGGCACTCAACAGCGCGGACACGGCCACGGTGGGAGCATCCGCCACGCAGCTCCGGGCCGGTCTGCACATCTCCAACACTGACATCGGCCTGCTCGTGGCGGTCACCTCGATCGTCGGAGCGCTGGGCAGCTTGCCCTTCGGTGTGCTGGTGGACCGCGTCAACCGGGTCCGGATCCTGGTCGGGACGGTGACCCTGTGGGGCGTGGCCATGCTGGCCAGCGCGGCGGTCACGTCGTTCGGGGAGCTGCTGTGGATTCGAGTGGCACTGGGCGCTGTCACCGCGTCGTCCGGGCCGGCGGTGGCGTCGTTGATCGGCGACTACTTCCCCTCGGCCGAGCGCGGCAAGATCTACGGCTACGTCCTGGCCGGGGAGCTGCTGGGCGCCGGTGTGGGGTTCGTCGTCACCGGCGACGTGGCGGCCCTGTCGTGGCGTGCGGCGTTCGTCATCCTGGCGCTGCCGACCGTGCCGCTGGCCTGGGCGCTGGTCCGGCTGGCTGAGCCGGCTCGTGGTGGTGCCAGCCAGCTGCTGCCGGGAGCCCGGCGCATCCTGAGCCGGCGCGAGGCACACGAGCGCGCCCGCTCTGCGACCCCGCAGCCGGTGTACCCGGAGGGGGCGTACCCCGGAGCGGAGCCTGCTCCGGGCAGCGGGCCCGGGGGAGAGACCGACGCCCAGCGCGAAGCGGCGCGCCGCGGGATCCGACCCGATCCACGCCTGGTGCTCACCGGGAACGTGTCGCGCATGCGCGTGGTCGCCACGGTCCGGTACGTGCTGGCCGTGCGCACCAACGTGGTGCTCATCGTGTCGGGTGCGTGCGGGTACTTCTTCTTGGCGGGGGTCGAGACCTTCGGTCTCGAATTCGTGAAGGGCCAGTACGGCGTCAGCCAGGTCCTGGCGAACCTCCTGATGCTGGTGGTGGGCGGTGGTGCGGTGGCCGGCGTGCTGGTAGGCGGGCGGCTCGGCGACACGTTGGTTCGCCGGCACCACTTGAGTGGCCGGCTCGTCGTGGCCGCCATCGCCGCGCTCGCCACCGTGGTGCTGTTCATTCCGGCGGTGCTGAGCCATAGCACCGTGACAGCGTTGCCCTACATCGTGCTGGCTGGGTTCATGCTCACCGCGCAGAACCCGCCGATCGATGCGGCCCGGCTCGACATCATGCCGGCGCCGCTGTGGGGCCGGGCGGAAGGCGTCCGCTCGCTGCTGCGAACGGGTGCTCAGGCGCTGGCACCACTGGCGTTCGGCGCGCTTTCGGACGCACTCGGCGGGGGACATCGGGGCCTCCAGGAGACGTTCATCGTGATGCTGGTTCCCCTTGCAGCCAGTGGACTGATCCTGTTGCGAGCCATGCGAACGTACCCGCAGGACGTGGCCACGGCAGCGGCATCGGGTGGCACGGGCGGTGGCGCGGCCGGTCCACTGCCGGTGCCTCCGCCCGCAGGAGCGCCGCCGGCCGGTGGGTGGGCTGACCGGAACCCGGTGTAGTCCGGCAGCGTGCCCCGCCCGTCCCGGTGATACCGCACGCTGCCCGGTCGGGGCCGCGGATCAGCTCGTGAGGTCGCCGCTGTCGGTCGTACCGAGGCGACCCCGCAGCGCCCGTAGGCGGTCCCTGGCCACCTCGGTTGGCACCGCCGGTTCGGTCGACGCCGACGTCTCGATGGCGGCGAGCCAGGGGGACGGTGCAGCGGAACGGGCAGTGCCGCCGGCACGTCGTGCACGCGCCCACGAGCACCACAGTTCACGTTCCGCCCGCGTGATCGCCACGTAGAGCAGGCGGCGCTCCTCGGCCAGTGCGGCGGGGGAGCGTGCGTGGACGATCGGCACTGTGCCGTCCTCGAGCCCGACGAGCGCGACGGCGGACCATTCCAGTCCTTTGGCCCGGTGGAACGTGGCCAGCTCTACGGCGTCGCGCGGCGGGCCCGCTGCCGACGTGGCGATTTCGGGTTCCGCAGGGGAAGGTGGCGTGGCGAACCGGCTGACGGCCCCGGCGCCTGCTCCGGTCCCGGCGCCTGTTCCGGCGCCAGTACCCATGGCGCCAGTACCCATGGCACGCCCGGCGCCTGTCGTCCGGGCGCTCGCCTGCGACGGACGGTCCATCGCGTCTGAGCCGGGACCCGGTGTGGCGGGCTGGCGGTCCGCTGCGGTGAGGTCTCGGACGGGGATGCCCGCCACGGCCAGCGCTTCTGCCACAGGCCCCAGTCGTGCTCGGGTGCGGGCCAGGACGGCCAGATGTGCCCACGGCCGGCCGGGATGGTGAGCGAGCCGGAGCCAGCGCACCACACCGGCCGCTTCGGCTGCTTCGTCGTCGAACGATCGGACCACCGGCAGGGGCCCATCCGGTTGTGTCGCGGCTGGGAGGAGGCGGAGCTCGCTCACCTGGGGGTTGGCCGGGGGGTGGGACTGCGGGCAGGTCTGGGGGTTGGCCTGGGGACCGGCCTGGGGATCGGTATGGGGGTCGGCCTTGGGGTTGGCCTGGGGATCGGTATGGGGATCGGTATGGGGATCGGTATGGGGATCGGTATGGGGATCGGTATGGGGATCGGTATGGGGATCGGTATGGGGATGGGTGTCGCCAGAGCGTCCGGCCAGGTCACCAGGAGGTGCTCGCAGCGCGGCATGCGCGGCGGCCAGGATCTGCGGTGTCGACCGATGGTTGTCGTCGAGGTGCAGGACGGTCGTGCCGGGCAGGAGTTCGGGAAGCCTTGCCATCAGGGTGGGATCGGCACCGTTCCACGAGTAGATCGCCTGGTCTGGGTCGCCGACGGCGCACAGGTCGCGGCGGTCCCCGAGCAACGCCCGCACCAGGTGCCACTGGGCAGGGTTGACGTCCTGGAATTCGTCGACGTACAGGTGGCGGACCCGCCAGTGCACGGCGTCGGCCACGACCTGGTCGGTCTCGATCAGCTCGGCGGCCGCGGCGACCAGGTCGTGGAGGTCGACGATGTGCCGCCGGGCTTTGGCCTCGACGTAGCGCTGGTAGAGGTCGGCGACAGCGTCGGGGGCTAGCGGGGCGCGGCGGCCAGCAGCCCGGGCTGCAGCCGTGTAGCCGGCAGGGTCGACACCGCGTGCTTGTGCCCATTCGATCTCACTGGCCAGGGCCCGGATCCGCCCTGCTGTCTCCGGCCGCCCGGTGCGCGATCCGCTGGATCCTGCCCTCGGCGCGTCGTCCCCGGCCACCTGGCGCAGGATGCGAGCGGGGTCGTCGACGACTGCGGGTGCCATCTGGCCGGTGTCGGCCCAGTGCCGGCGCAGCTCGGCCAGGGCGATCCCATGGAACGTCCCCACCGCCACGCCGTCCACGCCGAGGTGCGCGAGTCGTCGACGGAGCTCGGAAGCCGCTTTCCGCGTGAAGGTGACCACCACGCTGTGCTCCGCGTCCGCGGAACCATCCAGCACGCGACGCGCGACCCGGCGGGTGAGGACCCGGGTCTTTCCCGAGCCGGCGCCGGCGACGACGCACAATGGCGATGCGTCGGTGACGACGGCCAGGTACTGGCTTGCTGTGAGCCCCGCGAGCGTGCCGGCACGCGGAGCACCGTCGCCGGCCGGGTCCGGCAGCGGACCGTCGGGGTCAGGGCGCATCAGCAGGGAACGTACCCGGTGGATGTGCCAGGGGTGGTGCGCGAGCGGCGCACCTGCCTGGCACGGTGTCGTGACGCCGGGTGTGGCTGTGGGCGTCGCCACGCCGGGTGTGGCTGTGGGCGTCGCCACGCTGGGTGTGGCAGTGGGTGTTGTGACGCCGGGTGTGGCTGTGGGTGTTGTGACGCCGGGTGTGGCTGTGGGTGTTGTGACGCCGGGTGTTGGCTACCCTCGCATGTGTGCTGCAAGCGTTCGACGGGGGTGCGGTGTTCGGCGAGCGGTGGGGCGGGGATCCCGACGGGACCCCGCTCGTTGTCGCCCTGCACGGCTGGGGGCGGAACCACACTGACTTCGCGGGCGTCGTTGGTCCCGGTGCCCCGGGAGGGCCGTTGCCCGCCCTGGCGCTTGACCTGCCTGGGTTCGGGGCCTCACCACCTCCGCCTGACCCGTGGGGCTCGGCCCAGTACGCCGAGGAGGTGGTTCGGGTGCTCACCGGACCAGAGGGCCCACCGGGACCCGTGGTCCTCGTCGGGCATTCGCTCGGTGGCCGGGTCGGCGTGCGCGTTGCTGCGGCTCGGCCGGAGCTCGTCGCCGGTCTCGCCCTGTGCGGCGCTCCGGTCGGACCGCGCGTGCGGCCGAGGACTCGGCCTGCGGCAGGGTTCCGGGCTGTTCGCCGGCTGCGCCGGCTGGGCCTGGTGGGGGAAGACGCCATGGAGCGTGCCCGGCAACGGTATGGCTCGTCGGACTATCGCGCCGCCGTCGGGGTGATGCGTCCCGTGCTCGTACGGATGATCGCAGAGGACTATGCGGAGTCGGTGGCAGCCGTGCGCTGCCCGGTGGAGCTCGTGTGGGGCGACGACGACGACGTCGTGCCATTGGCGATGGCCCGGACACTGGTCTCGACCATCCCCGAGGCGCGCCTGACGGTGTGCCCCGGAGCGGGTCACTTCGTCCCGACGGCCGCACCGGCCGACCTCCGCGCTGCGGTTGAGCGGCTCGTGTCTGCGCAAGGTGCGTCGGCGCGCTGAGACCGGATGGTGTCGTTGGTTCCGGGTGGCGGGCACCCAGACGCTACCCTCTCGCCCCATGGCACCAGCGGTGGGTCCGACCCGGCCCGGGGCGCCCGCTACCGGACAACCCCGTGACAGCGGCGTCTGCAAAGAGTGGGCAGTAGACGCCTCTCCGTCCTCGGCTAGGCCAGCAGATGCCGAAGTTGGCGGCCGATGAACGCCTCGATTGGTATCTCGGCGCAGAACGGAGCGCTTGGGTGGCTTACCGTGGCGGCGTGCTGTGTCGCCACGGTCGTCGCCGGCGGACGGTGGCTGCGGGTGGCCCAGCGCGAGCACTACCTGCCCGACGCCGTCTCTCGGTTCGCGGTGCGCTGGTGGTGGTGCTCGCCGGCCAACGCGGTCGCTGGTGTTCTTGGGCTCGCCGGACTGGTGGTGGCGGGCTGGCTGCCGGTCGCCGGCCTCGTCACCGCTGCTGTGGTGGCGGTCGCCCCGTTCGGCCTGAGCATCAGGGGTCGCACCGCCCCGCTCGCGCTCACCCGGCGGCTGCGGACGCTGGCTGCCGTCTGGGTGGCGCTGCAGGCGGGGGCGGTGGCGGCAGGTGTGGTCGGCGGCGAGGGTGCCCTGGCCGCAGCTGCAGCGGCCCTGGCCGCACCGGCCCTCGTGGACGTGGCGCTGGCGCTCACGGCACCCGCCGAACGTCGGCTGGCCGGTCGGTTCGTGGACCAGGCAACCGCGCGCCTGCGCCGTGTCAACCCAACCGTCGTCGCCATCACCGGCTCCTACGGCAAGACGAGCACCAAGGGCTACGTGGCGCACCTGGCGGCGGCACGCCGCTCCGTCGTTGCCAGCCCGGCCAGCTTCAACAACCGTGCCGGACTGGCCCGCACGGTGAACGAGCATCTTGCACCGGGAACCGAAGTGTTCGTTGCCGAGATGGGGACGTACCGTCATGGCGAGATCGCGGCACTGTGCCGCTGGATCCCGCCGGACATCGCAGTGATCACTGCCATCGGACCCGTGCACCTGGAGCGTTTCGGCACCGAGGACCGCATCGTCGAGGCCAAGTCGGAGATCCTCACGCGTGCTCCGGTCGTGGTCCTGGCAGTGGACGATGTGCGGCTTGCCCGGCTGGCCGAGCGGTGCGAAGCCGAGGGAAAGCGGGTCTGGCGCTGTGCTACCACGCCCGGTGTCGCAGCCGGAGCCCCCGAACCCGAGCGGGTGGTGGTCGTGACCAGCGGGGTCAGCGGCCTGGACGTGGCTGTCGGCGACCGGGCCGTGGCGAAGAGCGTTCCGAGCATCGCCCAGCCCGGCAACGTGGCATGCGCTGTCGCGGTGGCACTCGAACTGGGGGTACCCGACGATGCCATCGCCGAACGTATCGCCAGCTTGCCGACCGCTGCCCACCGTCTGGAGCCCGGGCGCGGTGCCAGCGGGTCGATCGTCCTCGACGACACCTACAACGCGAACCCCGCGGGAGCGGCGGTGGCTGTTGCTCGGCTGGCGGCGGAAGGTGCTGCGTCGGCCCGCCGAGTGGTGGTTACGCCCGGCATGGTGGAGCTCGGGCGGCGTCAACGCGAGGAGAATGCTCGGTTCGCCGAGGCGGCAGCGACCGTCGCCACCGACGTCGTGGTTGTGGGGCGAACGAACCGCGCTGCGCTGGTGGCCGGCGTCCGGGCCGCGGCTGGGGCGCGGCTGCACGTCGTGTCGACGCGCGAACAGGCTGTCGCTTGGGTGCGCGACACGCTCGGTCCTGGCGACGCTGTCCTCTACGAGAACGACCTCCCCGACCACTACCCTTGAACCTTCCGGGTTCCTGAACCCCTGAACCCCTGAACCCCTGAACCCCTGAACCCCTGAACCCCTGAACCCCTGAACCCCTGAACCCCTGAACCCCTGAACCCCTGAACCCCTGAACCCCCGGCCCCC